>CAMBGS010000006.1 GCA_945866305.1 Bifidobacterium breve | reverse complement strand
TCGCCAGCTGGAAAATACATTGCACTCGGTCGATTTTGAACAACTTTCCAAAGTTTCTCTCGATACAGGCTCGATAATTTTTTTCCAGTCCATTTTCCGTAATCAACTTCTGAGAGATCCTGACTTACCACAATCTTTGGACGATCTTTCGATGGAATCGATTTTAAAAGTGGTGCGATTGTTAAGTGACATCTTTCCAATGGGCTTGAGTGCACTTTAGAAATCTTGCTGCCCGCCAAACGTTTAGCAAGTTCTTCAGATTGCGATACGCCTTGCTCCGTCAGCACTACCCCATCTGTGCGACCCGCGAGAATGCCGCGTTGATTTGCTACAGAGTGCGCATGACGTATTAGAAGTATCCGTGTCATGTTGGAAGGTTATCCGTAATTTATCCTCGCGTCTTGCTAGGGTCGCGCCATGGAAATGCGAATGGTTGGCAACTCAGGGCTGGAAATCTCCCGCTTAGGGCTTGGCACTATGACGTGGGGTCGCGATACCGATACCCACGAAGCCGCCGATCAAGCGCGTGCGTATATCGAGGCAGGTGGAAACTTCCTAGATACTGCAAGCCACTATGGAGATGGTGATTCTGAAAGAGTTATCGGCGGACTCATTGGAACTCTCTTTCGTCGAGAAGACGTTGTTATCTCCACCAAAGCTGGAGTTACTTACGAAAGTGGTTCTTTAAAGACCGATGCTTCAAGGCCATCTCTTATGTCTGCCCTCGATCAATCTCTTGCAAGACTCGGAACAGACCACGTTGATTTATGGCAGGTACAAATTTGGGATGAAAAGGTGCCGTTAGAAGATTCTCTCTCGGCGCTTGACTGGGCATATACAAGTGGCCGCGCGAGATATGTTGGTATATCCAATTTCAATGGTTGGCAGAGTGCACGCGCAATTTCTTTGCAAGAAGCCAATTCAGCTAAAGCGCCAATCACTTCACTGCAAAATGAATTTTCGTTACTATCGCGAAGCGTTGAAGATGATGCGCTCGATTGCGCAATAAATCTAAACCGGGGTTTCATCGCTTGGTCACCGCTAGGTCGTGGCGCACTGACTGGCAAATATAGACAAGGAATACCGGCGGATTCACGGGCTGCAACACCGCACTTCGCACCTTTTATTGAACCTTATCTAAATGATAAATCACGACGCATCGTCGAAGCTGTGAGTGTTGCTGCACAAGGCCTTGGATATTCACCTCTTGAGGTTGCACTCGCTTGGGTAAGAGATTTTCCGGGAGTAACTTCAGCAGTGGTTGGCGCACGGACCGGTGCACAGATGCGCGGAATTTTGGTTAGCGAAGAGATTGCCCTTCCCGAAGTTGTCCGCTCTGCCCTTAACGAAATTTCGAAATAGGCCTTAAGCGTTCTCTAAGAAATCTGCAAGAACTCGAACGCCAAACCTCAGTCCTTCGATTGGTACTCGTTCATCTACGCCGTGGAACAAGGACATAAAGTCGAGGTCTGCAGGTAATCGCAACGGTGAAAAACCATATCCAACTATGCCCAACTCGGAGAGGGCTTTGTTATCGGTTCCACCGCTCATTAAATACGGAACAGGAATCCCTTCAGGATCTTGACCAAGTAACGCCGCTTTCATGGCTTCAACTAGCGGTGAATCGAAATCAACCTCGAGCGCAATGTCGTGAGAAATAGTTTCAATCGCAATGTCCGGACCAATAATTGCTCGGATGGTTGAGTTCAACTCATCTTCATAACCAGGAAGAAAGCGTCCATCAATAACCGCGCTCGCCGAACCGGGAATGACGTTAGCTTTATAGCCCGCATCCAGCATCGTTGGATTAGCGGTGTTCTGCAAAGTGGCACCAATCATGCGCGCCGTCGAACCAACTTCCTTCAGTAAAGGACGCAGATCATCCTCGTTATATTCGCGACCAGTGACCCGGGCAACCTCTTTAAAGAGATTTTTTACCGTCTTGGTATATCGCTGCGGCCACTCGTGCTTTCCGATCTTTGCCACAGCTTCAGTAAGTGCAGTTATTGCGTTCTCCGGATTCATCATCGAACCATGTCCGGCTCGACCTTGCGCCGTTAGGCGCATCCAGTGAATTCCTTTTTGTGCCGCTTCCACAAAGTAGAGACGTTTGCCATCGGCAACAGTTACTGAGAAACCCCCAACTTCAGAGATCGCTTCTGAGCAACCAGCGAAAACTTCAGGATGCTTCGCGCTCATGAATCGTGATCCATAAGTCATTCCAGCTTCCTCATCGGCGAAGAAAGCTAAAACTATGTCTCGTTTAGGTTGGTAACCGCGTTTAGCCCAACTGCGCACAATCGCGAGAATCATCGCATCCATATTCTTCATATCTACAGCGCCGCGGCCCCAGATCATTCCATCTTTTATAATTCCACCGAACGGATCCACCGACCAATCATCTGCATTTGCGGGAACAACATCAGTATGACCATGTACGACAAGACCTGATCGCGACGAATCGCTCCCCTTAATTCTGGCAATTACATTGCAACGATTGGGAGCAGCTTCGTAAATTTTTGATTCAATACCAACTTCTGCAAGCGATTTAACAATGTAATCAGCGATCACTGATTCATCGCCTTTCCCTTCACCGAAGTTGACACTTGGGATGCGGATTAACTCTTGGCAAATCTTTATCGCATCATCTTCAACTGAAGTTAGATCTATTGCGCCGTCTCTGCTCATATCCGTATTCTCTACTAAAGCTAGAGATTTATCTCCAGATGGCGCGCTCTAACGCCGAAGCATCGCCCGCTTTGCCTCGGAGCCCTCACCGTTGATATTGTTGCGGCTGCACTCGTCCGGGTGGCGGAATTGGCAGACGCGCTAGCTTGAGGTGTTAGTGCCCGCAAGGGCTTAGGGGTTCAAGTCCCCTCTCGGACACGTATTTGATGATGGAATGGGTGGATGATGGAATTTACAGATGCACTCGCCTTGATCCGTAAAATTCCAGATTTTCCTAAACCTGGAATTGTTTTTCTAGATATCACTCCGGTTCTTGCTAATTCGGAAGCCTTTGGTGCAGTCATCAAAGAAATGTCGAAGTCTCTTCCAAAAGTCGATGTGGTTGCAGGTATCGAAGCTCGCGGCTTTATTCTCGCCGCTGCTTTGGCAGGTGCTTCCGAAAGAGGTTTTGTCCCATTTAGGAAGAGCGGAAAATTACCGCACCATACTCACGGTGAAAAATATGGACTTGAATACGGTGATGATGAAATAGAAGTGCATGTAGATGCCTTCGAACCTGGTCAACGAGTACTCATTATTGATGATGTTTTGGCAACTGGCGGCACACTCCTAGCTGCAATCGCGTTAGCGCAACGGTGTGGGGCGGTCGTGGAAAAGGTTTTAGTTTTGTTGGAGATAGATTTCCTATCTGGTCGAGAAAAAATCTCTGCGCTTTATCCAAATATAAAAATAATTGCTCTGGCGCACGCGTGATCACAGCTGCTGCGCCCAGCCCCAAAAAGTGGCAGGATGCCGCCCGTGGCTGAATTAATCTATTACTGCGGGACTATGGATAGCGGTAAGTCAACGCTTGCACTTCAGACAGCCCACAACCATAAAAGTCGCGGACGATCCGGTTTGATTTTTACTAGTAAAGATCGCGCTGGCAGTGGAGTGATCTCATCACGTTTGGGTTTGCAGAGCAGTGCAATAGAAGTAGATCCAGATTTGGATATCCACCGCTTAGTCGTCGAAAGATTGTCTCTCGGGGACCGAATTGATTACATAATCTGCGATGAGGCTCAGTTTTATCAGCCCGAGCAGATCGAAGGCCTTGCAAAGATAGTTGATGGACTGGGTATCGATGTATTTGCTTTTGGAATCCTCGCGGACTTCCGAACTAAACTTTTTCCTGGTTCTGCCCGTTTAGTCGAACTCGCTGATCGTGTAAACACACTGCAAGTTGAAGCCCTCTGCTGGTGTGGTTCCCGTGCAACCCATAATGCACGCACCCTAGGTGGAGTTATGGTTACCGAAGGCGAGCAAGTAGTAGTTGGCGACGTAGCACCTGGATCAGAGATTGCTTACGAAGTTCTCTGTCGACGTCACCATATGCGCCAAGTAACTGCCCGTGCATCGCGCGCAGGACATACTTCACCGATGCCTCTACCATTTAACCAAGACGACGAGAACGCAAAAGGAGATAGACAATGAAGGTTCGCGGATATGCAGCAATGCAAGCAAAGGCAGCACTGACTCCTTGGGAGTTTGAGCGACGCGATCTCGGCGCCAACGATGTCGCACTTGATATTAAATATTCAGGAATTTGCCACTCTGATATTCACCAAGTTCTCGAAGAATGGGGACCAGCTATCTTTCCAATGGTTCCAGGCCACGAAATTGCCGGCATTGTTTCGAAAGTAGGCCCTGCAGTAACCAAATTTAAGGTTGGTGATCGCATTGGTGTTGGCGTCTTCGTGGACTCTTGCCGCAAGTGTCCGTCGTGCTTAAAGGGCTTACAGCAATATTGCATCGAAGGAATGACCGGAACTTACAATCAGTTAGAGCGTGATGGAAAGACACCTGCAATGGGTGGATATTCAAACGTGATGGTTATAAATGAAGATTACGCAGTTTCGATTCCCGATAATTTACCTTTGGATGGAGTAGCGCCATTGCTCTGCGCTGGTATCACTCTCTACTCACCGATTAAACATTGGAACGTTGGTCCCGGTAAGAAAGTTGCGGTGATGGGCCTCGGCGGCCTTGGCCATATGGGTGTGAAGTTCGCTGCCGCTCTGGGCGCCGACGTCACCGTCTTCTCCCATTCACCCGCGAAGGAGGCCGATGCAAAGGCTATGGGCGCGCATCACTTCGTATCAACTAAAGCAGAAGGCTTTAACAAGAAATACATTAAACATTTCGATCTAATTCTTAATACGGTAAGCGCTGAACTCAATATCAACACCTATCTGGATATGTTAAATGTTGATGGCACACTAGTTGTTATCGGTTTGCCAGGTAAGCCTTACGCTGTTGAGGTCGGAACCCTTCTGCCTGCGCGTCGCTCGCTATCTGGATCAATGATCGGTGGAATTCCTGAAATGCAAGAGATGCTCGACTTCTGTGGCAAACACAATATTGTCAGCGATGTTGAAGTTATCAAATCTGATTACATCAACAAGGCATACGAACGCACAGTCGCTAGTGATGTTAAGTATCGCTTCGTGATTGATGCCAGCACCTTCTAGCACCCTCTAGCGAAAAAACTTAAATTTCTAGATAAACGAGTGCAGTATTTGAACTAAAACTGGTGCGATAATAAGCGCCGGAAGTAGATTTCCAACTGCGATATCTTTTATCTTTAATAATCTAAGACCAATGCAGACCAACATGAGACCACCGGTGATCGTCATGGCATCTATTTGGTAACCACTTAATATGTTGCCCAGACCCAGACCAACAACAGTCCACACTCCTTGGTAGATACCAACTGGGATTGCTGACGCAGCAACTCCCCAACCTAGACTCGCAGCGAACGCCATTGCAGCGAAGAAGTCGAGGCTTGACTTTAAAAGTAGCTGGTCGATTCCTGTCGACATGCCATCGCTTATTGATCCCAAAATTGCTAACGGCCCAATAATGAAAAGAAGCGAAGCAGAGACGAATCCCTCAACAAAAGTACTTTCTTCATGAGCGCGAAACTTTTTGCGTAAGTTTTCTCCAAGACCATCCAACTTGGTTTCCAGATTCAGTGCTGATCCAATCAAACCTCCAATAAGCAAGGAGGCAAGAATCGCAAGAAGTGTCCAACCTTTTGGAAGCGCTGTCACATATCGCTCGGACCACATCGGCGCTAAGGCGCTAACAGCACCAAGAATCGTGATTAGACCTAAGACCTCAGTTATTAAAGTTCTTGTGCGCGTTGACATCCGAGCGCCGACTAAAACACCGAGCGCCGCTCCCCCAATAATGGTTGTGATATTTATCGTTGTACCAAAGCCCACGAACATAGCGTTAAGAATAGACGATTTAAATCGTCCTCTTTACTATAAACTCCGCAAATGCAAGAACCCTCCAAATTCAAGAGCTTTCTCGCCCATCTTCGTCCCCATAAGACTGTTCCAATTACCCCATGGCGGGCGCAACATCGCTGGGATCTTTCTCTCTCTAGAGTTTTAATACTCTTTTTCGGACTTACGATTTTTGGATTGGGTGATGCTCTCGTTGTTCAATCGAATCTAGGCAATGCACCCTGGACGGTATTCGCCCAAGGCATATCTTTAAAAACAGGTCTATCTCTAGGTTGGGCAACTTTCTATATTGGTTGTGCTGTACTTTTAATTTGGATTCCACTTCGTGAACGTCCTGGATTCGGAACAGTAAGCAACATTGTGATCATTTCAGCTGCAATTCAATTTGGCGTAAGTATTTTTCCTTTACAAGAGACTTTTCTCGGTGGAGTCGCCTCCGCGTTAATTGGAATCGGTCTCGTTGGAGTTGGTTCAGCTTTATATATTACTTGTGGCCTCGGTTCTGGACCACGAGATGGCGCTATGACCGGCATCCACAACCGAACCGGTGCTCGTATAGGTCGAGTGCGAATGGGGATTGAGGCTACCGTCCTGGTGATCGGCGCGTTTTTGGGCGGGCGGATCGGGCTGGGCACTGCGCTCTTTGCCCTCCTAGTTGGACAATCGGTTGCAATATCTCTAGGAGTTTTAGCGCGTCTTACCTCAAAGTAGTCGGGTATTCGGCTTAGATCATCACATCCCTCGGTCTGTGAGCCGTCATTTCACACGGGGTCGCAAACACCCCCGTTAACAAAATTAGAAGGGTATGTCATGCTCGATAGCTATTTCAAAATATCGCAACGTGGCTCTACAGTAGCAAGAGAAGTCCGTGGCGGAATCGTCACCTTCTTCACTATGGCTTACATCGTGGCGCTCAATCCACTAATCATCGGTCTGACCAAGGATGCCGATGGAAAATTCATCGGTGGCGGAGATGCGCCGAACCTTGCACTAGTTGCGGCTATGACAGCGCTAATGGCAGGCGTATTAACCATTCTCATGGGAGTAATTGGTAAATATCCGCTAGCAATCGCAACTGGTCTAGGTCTAAACACATTTGTGGCCGTTGGTATCGCTTCACAAATGACGTGGGCCGATGCCATGGGACTAATTGTTCTTGAGGGAATAATTATTACCATCCTCGTTCTCACCGGATTTAGAACTGCTGTATTCAAAGCCGTACCAGCACAACTAAAGATTGCTATCTCAGTCGGTATCGGACTATTCATAGCCTTGATCGGCTTGGTTGATGCCGGTTTCGTACGTAAGACACCATCTGGTCCAGTACCAGTAACTCTTGGTGATAGTGGAACTCTAGTTGGATGGCCAATCGTGATTTTTGCTCTCGGCCTATTCCTGACTATTGGTTTAATAGTCAAGAAGGTAAAGGGTGCGATTCTCATCGGTATCATCGTCGCGACTATTGCCGCGGTGGCCATTGAAACTACGCAAAAGATTGGTCCACTTTTTAACGGAGCAACTGGAGCGGTAAATCCAAAGGGATGGAATTTGAATGTTCCGGCAATGCCAGAGAACATTATCGCAACCCCTGATTTCTCACTCTTTGGACAATTTAATCTCTTTGGCTCTCTAGATCGAGTTCCTTTAATCACCGTAATTCTTCTCGTCTTTACCTTGCTGCTTTCCGATTTCTTCGACACCGTAGGAACAGTTACAGCGATTGGTCACGAGGCGGGTCTTGCAGATAAAGATGGAAATGTCGAAAATATCGATCGTATTCTCTTTGTCGACTCACTCGCAGCAGTTGCCGGTGGTGCAGGAAGCATCTCTTCCAACACCAGCTATATCGAATCTGCATCTGGTGTAGGAGAAGGTGCTCGCACTGGATTAGCATCAGTTGTCACAGGAATTTGCTTCTTGTTAACGACATTCTTGGCACCCCTAGTAGCAATCATTCCTTACGAGGCTGCAACGCCAGCGTTAGTAATCGTTGGGTTCCTCATGATGACCCAGATAAAAGCAATTGATTGGGATGATTACGGAATCGCTATTCCAGCATTTCTGACGATCATTTTGATGCCATTTACCTACAACATTTCTGTTGGCATTGGCGCTGGCTTCGTAACACACGTTGTCATCCGCTACATCCAGGGACGTCGCCAAGAAGTGCATCCACTTATGCTGTTGGTATCTGGACTCTTTATGGTCTACTTCTTATCCTCACCAATAAATGCTTGGGTTGGATAACTAGTTAATTAAAGAAGTAAATCAGAACGCCCTGTAGAGAAATCTGCAGGGCGTTCTGATTTATAGAGTCCAGTCGATAGGAGAATTGCCTGATTCGGCCAAAGCGGCATTGGCTCTGCTAAATGGGCGGGAACCAAAGAAACCACGATGAGCGGAGAGTGGACTTGGGTGTGGTGAAAGAATTAACTTTTCTTCCGAGAAATACTTACTGCATTCTTGGGCGTTGTTTCCCCAAAGTATTGCGACTACACCTTCTTTTGCCAGAGCCTCCACACAGGTTTCGGTAATTTGCCGCCAGCGAGATTCGAAATGTGAATTACTATCACCTGAACGACAAGTCAGAGTACGGTTTAAAAGGACGACTCCTTGACCTACCCACGGCGATAAATCACCATCTTTCGGAGATGATATCCCGAGATCTGAATTCAATTCTTTAAAAATATTTCTTAACGATGCAGGAAGCATCGGCTCTCCGGCGGGAATGGAGAAAGCCAGTCCCACTGGATATTTTGGATTGGGATAAGGATCTTGTCCTAATATCAACACTTTTGATTTACTGAAGTCGTAAGACAGCGCTCTCATAACCAGATCTTGGCGTGGTAAATATTCCTCTTTAGAAATACTCACTTCAATTTCATCCAATAGACTGAGTTGATCTGCTAACAAATCACGCCAAGATGGGTGTAACTGCTCACGAAATTTCATGAGCTGCGAGCAAAAAACCTTCCATTTGCAGAAGTAACTTCTATTTCGATTCCAAAGACCGCGCTCATGTGCTCAGAAGTTATTACGCTGGTAATAGGTCCAGATACTGCGATGGCACCGTCTTTAATAATTAGTGCGTGTGTGGTTCCAAAAGGAATTTCTTCAATGTGATGAGTAACCACAATGCTTGCGGGGGCATGCGGATCCGTTGAATACTCCGCGAAACGACGCAATAAATCTTCTCTTCCACCTAAATCAAGTCCCGCGGTTGGTTCATCCAATAGCAAAATCTCTGGATCAGCCATCAGCGCCCGCGCGATCTGTACGCGTTTCTTTTCTCCGTCACTGAGCGTGTAATAACGCCGATCAGCCATATCGCGTACTCCGAATGTCGTCAGTAGGGCGACAGCGCGAGATTCATCCCAAAGATCGTAATCTTCATTCCATCTTCCTAAGACCGCATATGCCGCAGTTAAAACAACGTCTCGAACGAACTCGTCGTCAGGAATATCCTCTGCTAATAAACTCGCGCAAACGCCGATGCGGGTGCGAAGTTCAAATAGATCTACTTTGCCCATCTCTTGATCCAAAATCTTTACAGTCCCAGATGTTGGAAAAATTCGCGTGGCTAAAATATTTAACAAGGTCGATTTACCAGCACCGTTTGGTCCAAGAATCACCCAGCGTTCTCCGTTGCGAATTTGAAAATCTAACGGCCCTAATATGGTGCGCTCACCTCGGACCACGGTGACTGCGTGCATCGTGAGAACGGTTAAATCGCGTTGCGCTTCCATAGATGAAAAAGATAGCGCTAATCATTGGCGAATCCGCTTAAATGCGCGTCTTCTCACCTGTGATTCACGCTAATCTTCTCCCCGAGATGATAAACCAGGATAGAAATGAACAATTCACCGGCCTAATCCTGCTTTCAGGAGTGGATAAGCCCGGAATCACCGAAACCCTTTTTCAAACCCTCTCACCATTTGCGGTGAGCATTTTAGATATCGAACAGGTGGTTATCAGGGGGCGAGTGATTCTGACCTGTCTCATCTCATGTGCGCCCGCTCATGCCGAAGCGATTGAGGCAGATTTGGAAGAATGTGCAACCGCACTTGGTGTTGATATTGCCTCTGTTTTTGAAGATAGTGCCGCCACAGATATCGCCGTTAAAAAGTCGTTACTGCACGTCGTTGTTCTAGCGCGAGAGTTGAAGCCAAGTGCGATTAACGCTGTTGCCAGCGTTATCGCTTACAATGGTGGAAATATTGAACGAATTCATCGAACTGCTATTTACCCCGTCACCGCAATTGAATTTACCGTTTCCGGAGTCGAACAAGGGAAATTGCGTAGCGAGCTGGCTCGCGTTGGAAATGAAAACTCGATTGATATCGCCATCTCCCCCGGCGGCTTAATGCGATGGGCAAAGAAATTGATTGTGATGGATGTGGATTCCACTCTCATACAGCAAGAAGTTATCGAATTACTGGGCGCAAAAGCTGGCAAGGGTCCTGAAATAGCAGCAATTACTGAGTCGGCGATGCGTGGTGAATTAGATTTTGCAGAAAGTCTACGCGCGCGTGTTTCTCTGCTCGTGGGATTGTCAGAATCAGTTCTAACTGAAGTTCAAAGTGAAATTACTTTAACTCCGGGTGCACGCACCTTAATTCGCACCCTTCATAAACTTGGTCATCACGTCGCGCTGGTATCTGGAGGTTTTGAGCCGGTGATATCTCCAATTATGAAGGAGTTGGGTATCGCTCATATGCGGGCGAATAACCTTGAGATTGTTTCTGGGAAACTCACCGGAAACCTCGTTGGTCCGATCATTGATCGTGCTGGGAAAGCAGAAGCGTTGCGTGATTTTGCCGCGCTACATTCCATCGAGTTGGCGCAGACCATCGCTATCGGTGATGGGGCTAATGATTTAGATATGATCGCACTTGCTGGAATGGGAATTGCCTTCAACGCCAAACCCGCAGTTAAGGCCGCTGCCGATAGTTCGGTCTCAGCGCCTTACTTAGATTCAGTACTTTACTTACTTGGAATCTCGCGTGAAGAAGTAGAAGAGTCCGACTCTTTATAGACGACAAGCGTGGATATCAGTTACTAAAATTCCACGCGCACCTATTGCCCAGAGTTCATCCATCAATCGATTGGTATCTTTCCGTAAAACCATGGCGCGTACTGCAACCCAATCCTCTTTTTGCAATGGAGATATCGTCGGTGATTCTAAACCGGGTGTTATCGCGCAAGCTTGATTCACGCTTATCTTTGGAATGTCGTAGTCCAGAAGCACGTACTGTCTTGCAGTGACAACACCCTGCAGGCGGCGTAAAAGAATCTCTAATTCAGTTGCTAAATTGCGGGATTCTCTTGAAATAAGAATCGCCTCACTCTGCAATATTGCATCACCAAAAATCGCAAGACCCGCTTGTCGAAGGGTATTTCCAGTGCTCACTACGTCAGCAATGATGTCGGCAACACCGAGACGAACGCTACTTTCAACAGCTCCATCCAACCTTACAACGCTTGCCTCAATGCCAATCTTCTTTAAGTAATCATCAACTAAGCCGGGGTAAGCGGTTGCAATCCTCTTTCCCTTAAGATCTTCCAACTTCCAACTCTTACCCGCAGGTCCTGCAAAACGAAATGTTGAACCACCAAAATCTAGTGAAAGTATTTCTTTGGCATTTGCTCCAGAATCGATGAGCAAATCTCTTCCAGTTATTCCTGCTTCGAGTTCGCCCGTTCCTACATAGAGAGCAATATCGCGTGGGCGCAAATAGTAGAACTCAACACCATTGTCTTGATCACTCAATACTAGATCGCGAGAATCCACTCGCTGCCGATACCCAGCTTCTTTGAGAATCTCTATCGAAGCATCTGCCAGCGAACCTTTATTGGGGACTGCAATCTTTAACACTTTATCTCGATTCTATAGATAGCGATAAACATCATCGGGATTTAATCCGCGAGCTAACATAAGCACTTGCAGGTGATAGATAAGTTGGCTGATTTCCTCAGCAAGAGCATCATTGCTTTCGTGCTCTGCAGCCAACCAAACTTCGCCAGCCTCTTCCAGAATCTTCTTCCCGATTGCGTGAACGCCTGCACTCACTTCGGCGACAGTACCTGATGTTGGATCCCCGGTTGCGACCTTCTGTGAGATTTCATCCCAAAGCTGATCAAAAGATTTCATGTGTGAAGTTTACTAGAGATCACTTGCCCGATGTCGGAGCATTTTCACCATCTCACCCGGATCTGGTGAATTAAAGACTGCAGATCCAGCGACAAATGTGTCAGCCCCCGCCTCACGAGCGATTGCGATGGTTTCCATAGAAACTCCACCGTCTACTTGAATCCAAATAGGTCTGTCGCCAATTAGCGCTTTCGATCTGCGCACCTTATTCATCATATCTGTCATAAATTTCTGCCCGCCAAAACCTGGCTCTACCGTCATAATTAACAACATATCGATTTCATTTAAGAGATCTGAATAAAGTTCAATTTCGGTTCCTGGTTTTAACGCCATACCAGCACGCGCTCCAATTTTACGTAGACTCCTAAAGGTCTGCATTGGACTCTTAGAGGCTTCTATATGAATTGTGACGCTACCAGCACCCGCCCTTGCATAATCAAGAGCAATTCGATCTACATCATTGATCATTAAATGAGCATCTACTGGAATCGGACAATCCGCAATAATTTTCTCAGCAGCAGCGAAATCCCAAGTTAAGTTTGGAACAAAGAGATTATCCATAATATCCAAATGGACTAGATCTGAATCCTTCGCAATCTTGGCAATCTCAGCGTTGAGATTTGTGTGATCAGCGTTGAGAATGCTGGGCGTTATTCGCAGGTCGTTAAACACAGAACTATTCTATTTCTCATCGGCTAACTTCTTACGAAAGACTGCTAGAAACATCGCATCAGTTTCGTGGCGATGGGTCCACAAGGAGAGCGATTTATCACGCATGGCCGATTTCAATTCTGGTGGAAGATAAGGTTGAAGATCAACTAGCTCAAGTTCAGGATGTTTACGCAAAATGTCACTTACTGCAATGCTGGTCTCAGCTAAGTGCGGTGAACAGGTGGCATAACCGAAGAATCCACCATCATCTAATACCGAGATGGCTGCATCAGATAGTTCGCGTTGTAACTGAGTTAACTCACGAAGATCTGCCACAGTGCGACGCCAGCGAACTTCGGGGCGACGTCTCAGTGCACCAAGACCAGTGCAAGGAACATCCGCCAAAATCGCCCCGTACTTCTCCCCCAACGTCGCAATCTCACGTCCATCGCCCACTAAAAGTCGGGCACCACCAATAACTTGTTCGACAAGCTTTGCGCGTGGCGCGGAGATTTCATTCGCAGTGAATGTCTTACCACTCGCTTTCGCTAATGAAGATAGCAGCGCGGCTTTCCCACCAGGGCCAGCGCAGAGATCAAGCCAGTTATCATTTTCGGAAACCACTTTGGCGAATATTTGGGCAACCAATTGAGAGCCTTCATCTTGTACACCTGCTCTGCGATGTCGAACCGCCTCCAGTGTGGATGGAGCACCATCAAATTTCATTCCGTAATCAGAATATTTCGTAGGTTGTGCACCTAGTAACGTCAGCTCTTCAGCGCTGGATCTACCCGGCCACCACACGATTGTCGGAGTCGCGGCCAAATTATTTGCGGAGAGAAGTAGTTCCACTTCAGCGAAGTCACGTAGCAAATCGAAGTAAGCCGAAACAATCCATTCTGGGTGTGAATAAATCACAGATAGGCGTTGAACAGGATCTGATATTAACTGAGCTGACGCCAGCCATTGATCCAAACTCTGGGCGCTCATTTTGCGAAGTAGCGCATTCACAAAAGATGCTTTCGACTCCCCTAAAACCTTGCGCGCTAATTCCACAGTCGCTGAAACTGCGGCGTGACTTGGCACTCTCATCTCAAATAACTGATGCGCTCCAAGGCGCACGACGTCGACGATTCCTGGATCAACCTCGCTCCATGGACGATCTGAGACTTGGGCTGCAATGTAGTCGTGTCGACCCTGCATGCGCAGCGTGCCGTAGAGCAACTCTGTCGCAAATCCCTTGTCGCGCTGTTCGAAATTCGACGCAGTCAGAGCCTGTGGGAGTAATAAATTTGAATAGCCATCAGATCGGTTAACTTCCCGTAAAATGTCATAGACCAGCAATCGCACCGCATCTGGTTTCGGGGATTTAAAAGTGTTTCTCCGCGCTTCTACCATGGTTACTGCAACATATCTGTTGCTATAAGACGAGCCCCATTAGCCCAAGAACTTGCCAGCATTTGCGCTTTTCCGGATGGAGTTACTTCCAATAGTTCTAGCGCTGAAGTTGCTGTTCCAATGTAGACGGATCTCTCTATTACTTTCAGAACGCCCGCTGATAAAATTACATCAGATGTTCGGACCTTATTAATTTTAAGCACCTGTCCTCGGAAATTTGACCAAGCACCGGGATCAGGATTGAAGGCGTTAATTTTGCGAATGATCAAATCAGCATCCGAGTTCCAGTCAATTTGACCCTCCTCTTTGCTTAATTTATAAGCTCGAGTAGCTCCAACATCGGTTTGCGTGGCTGGTTTTTCTCCTCTTTCAATAAGTTCCAGCGTTTTCAAGACTGGTTTAACGCCAAGATCTGCCAGCGATTGAAGGAGTTCTTCGGAAGTTGCAACGGATGAAAGTGCAATTTGTTCTGAAAGATAAATTGGCCCGGTATCCATCCCGGCATCTAGTTGAAACACCGTCACTCCGGTGACTTTATCGCCAGCCTCAATAGCGCGTTGCACAGGTGCGGCACCGCGCCATCGTGGCAAGAGCGAAAAGTGCAGGTTTATAAATCCGTACTTAGGTTTCTTAAGAACTTCCAGAGGAAGTAGTAATCCAAAGCCGATTGTGATGACTAAATCTAGATCCACGATCAAATCTGCGAGGAGTTGAATGGAATCAGGTTTATACAACTTCACATTATGAGTCTCTGCCCAGTTGGCAACTGGGGTTGATTGAAGAGTTCTACCTCGTCCCGCTGGTGCATCAGGTCTTGTTACTACGCAAACCAATTCATGGTCAGATGCCAGAAGCGCATCCAAAGTTGGAACTGCTACTTCTGGAGTGGCAGCTACGGCTATACGCACTAAATACCTTTGCCAAAAATGTCATGCGGAGAAACTTTGATCGTAGGCAACTGACCAGATCCCGCAGCGGCGTTAAACCATTCTGACTCTCTGATCTCCTTCATGGCTAGTTTGCGATCTTCTTTCGAAAGACGGTCGATGAACACAATTCCATCTAAATGATCTGTCTCATGCTGTAAACATCGCGCAAGAAGTTCGGTTCCCTCAACAGTTACCGGCTCACCGTACATATTGAAACCCTTTGCTACCGCTCGGAAAGCGCGCGGTGTCTCGTAACTAAGTGCAGGAAAAGATAGGCAACCTTCTTCACCTTCTTGCATCTCAGAACTCAAATCAAGCGTTGGATTAATAAGATGGCCTAAGGCGTCATCGACATCCCAAACAAAAACTCGCAGTCCAACTCCTATTTGTGGTGCAGCTAAACCAGCACCAGGTGCTTCCAGCATAGTCTCCGTTAAATCTGCGACTAAGGTGCGCAACTCCTTATCGAAATCAACAACTTCTAGAGCCGGGGTGGTCAATACCGGATCGCCGAAGAAACGGATCGGTTGAATTGACATGCATCAAGTCTAGCGCAGGAGTGAAATAACTATGTAAGAGAGTAGGGGTCTACTCGCAACCGAACGCTCTTCTTCTTAGTCACCGCACGATGGCGAATATAGTCTCCGATAAATTTGAGAAACTGATCGCTATCTGACAAATTAGCAGTCATTAATATTCGGGAGATATTCCCACTTCCTTGAGCGGGTCCTAAAACTCTGGTGCTCTCAGGCAGCCGCTTATCTAAAAGTGATTTTTTAAAACCAGCGACGATGGATGTTGCCTCCGCACTCTCTACCTCCATAACAATAGATCTAGAAAATGGCGGGAAATTCAACTCGCTTCGCTCAGAAAGTTCGCGACTTACCAACACTTTTGGATTCCATTGAGTAAGCGCAGAAGTAATCGGGTTTGAAGAATTAACCACAGTAATTACATCACCAACCTCGCTCACCGCGGCAGCTGACACAAAGAATGTTTCACGTGCGCGTTCTTGTGCTCTCAAATCTGAGTAAGAGAAGAATGAATCACCTTCTAAAAGAATGACCGCTGAATAGCCGCCAGCAATCCGTGGTTCCATTCCAGCAGTTGCGATTACCAGAGCGGGTGAATTGGGTAGATCTATAATTTGGGAATCAGCAGTTGAGTAGAAAGTCGCAACGTTTGGAAAAGCGCGACCAATCTCCTCAGTGTGCCGCTCACCGCCTCGCCCCAACATCAAGAATGAATCACTATCGCACCAACGGCACTTCGATGTTGGTTGAGACTTTCCGCAGAGTGCGCAATTCAGAGCTGCATTTGCTTTGTTGCGGGATAGCTTTCCACCGCATTCGCAAGTGGCAATATTTCGACATTTTTTACACATCAGTGAGCTGGCATACCCTTTTCGGGGAATCAAGAAGAGGACTGGACCAGTTTTGAGCGCTTTACGGATTGGAGGAAAAATTCGATTCGGGAGTAGTTCGCCATTTAACGATTCAAAGTTAATGACTCGTAAACGATTATTCTTAGATAGAAACTTAACCTTTGCATTATCAATTAATAGTCCAATCTCCAAAGACGGTGAATAGCCAACGAAGAATAGATCGCAGCCATCTCGTTCAGCACGCATCAAAGCTAGATCTCTTGTATTCCACCCCGGCGTCCTAGGTTCATAATGAGATTCCGAACCTTCGCGAAAGATAACAATTGTCTGAAGATCGGGAGGGTAAGAAAATATCGCGCTCCTGGTTCCAATTGTTATTAGATTCGTCTCGCTAATCGACCTTAAATAGTTTTGATATCTCACGGTACGCGTAAGCGTTGCGGATAAGACGCACGCCTTCTCCCCCAGTGCATCGGCCAGTAGCTGTAATTCTCGCTCTTCGGGAGTAATGATAAGAACCGAGCCAGTTGCTGCCTTTAGTAGAGCAAACTCTGCGAGCTTGGCTATTGCATCCTCGTGTGGCTGTAGATGAATGAAAGTCTTGCTGCCTTTTGCGGTTCCTATACCTTTCGGCTCTTGCGACAACTCGTGATGGTTTTTATCTACACCAGAAACCCTTGGCGGAATGGCGCTACGTAGAAAATCATAAGGGTGAGCCAACCAGCGCGCACATCCCTCGGTGATCAAGTCAATTAGACCAGATGAAGCGACAACTGTTGGAGAGAGTACCTTCGAAATAAACTTCAGACCTGACAGGGATCCCTCGTCGCTTCGCTCAACAACCAGAGCTTCGCATTCTCGTCCCGCAAAATCTACGCTTACGCGCACACCGACTCGCACCTGCGCATCAAAGCGCGCTGGTACCAAATAATCAAAGATTCCAGCTAAATGTGCAACGTTATTGTCTACCCAAACTTTTGCTATCGGGGCAGAATCTGCCGCAATCTTCTCAACACGTTTTGCCGTTTCGGTCTTGAGGCGAAGCGGCCGCGCAGTAGACACGGCTTAACCTAGGAGTTAATTAACTGCTGCGCGAAGTTGATCGACTCGCGATGTTGTTTCCCAAGTGAAGTTGGGGAGTTCGCGACCGAAGTGGCCATAAGCAGCTGTCTGCGAGTAGATCGGGCGAAGCAAGTTCAAATCACGGATGATTGCTGCTGGGCGAAGATCAAACACGTTAGTGACTGCATCTTGAATCTTCTGAACTGGAACCGTTTCAGTTCCAAAAGTTTCCACGAATACACCCACTGGTTGAGCCTTACCGATTGCGTAGGCAACTTGAACTTCACAACGTCGTGCAAGACCTGCCGCTACAACATTCTTGGCAACCCAACGCATGGCATAGGCCGCTGAGCGATCCACCTTAGATGGATCCTTCCCAGAGAAAGCTCCTCCGCCGTGGCGAGCCATTCCGCCATATGTATCAACGATGATTTTACGACCAGTTAAACCAGCATCACCCATAGGGCCACCAATTACAAAGCGCCCGGTTGGATTGATTAAGGTGCGCATATCTTTACGTGGAAGATCAATCTTCGCCAGAACCGGTTCGATCACAAACTCAATAATTTCTGGAGTTAGCTTCTTGGCAACGTCTACCTCTTCGGCATGCTGGCTGGAAATAACAACTGTGTCTAAAGCGATTGCTCTGTCACCATCGTATTCAATAGTTACCTGAGTCTTGCCATCTGGTCGCAGATAAGCGAGTGCACCTGACTTTCGAACAGCAGAAAGTTGTTGGGCTAGTTCATGCGCTAACCAAATTGGAAGCGGCATTAACTCTTTTGTGTCATCGCACGCATATCCAAACATCAAACCTTGATCGCCGGCACCTTGCAGATCCAACGGGTCAACCGATGATGCCACGCGATTCTCATATGCATCATCAACGCCCTGTGCAATATCTTGGGACTGCTGCCCAATAGAAATAGAAACGCCACAGCTGTTGCCATCAAACCCTTTTACTGATGAGTCATAACCAATTCCAATTACTGTGTCACGAACTATTCCCATAACATCGGCGTAACCATTAGTTGTTACCTCACCGGCTACGTGGACCTGACCCGTTGTGATTAAGGTTTCAACAGCAACGCGACTTGCAGAATCTTGTGCAAGGAGCGAGTCCAAAATGGCATCAGAAATTTGATCTGCGATCTTATCTGGATGGCCTTCTGTTACGGATTCAGAGGTAAATAAGCGTTTTGACATTGGATTAACCTAACTGGCTTAGGGCCTGATCCAGCAACAACTCGGCTAGCGTGTCTTTGCTGGTATGTGGAACTTGAATTTGAGCGCCGTTGCTCGTAATAATAAAACCTTCTGTATCTACAGCGCCAAATATTGCACCATTAGATACGTTGTTGAGATAGAGGATATTAGCGCCCTTGGCCACTCTTTTTGCCTCGGCAGCTACTAAGTCGTCATTAGTCTCGGCAGCGAAGGCGATAACAATCTGCTTCTGGCGCAAATTTGCGATTGATTTCAGGAGATCAGGATTCTCAACTAATGGAATATCTAGTAACTGACCTTTCTTAATTTTTCCTTCGGAATACTGCGAGGGCCTCGCATCTGCCACCGCCGCACTCATCACCAATAAATCGGTTGCTGGGAATTCGATTTCTAGCGCGGCATGCATCTGTGTTGCGGTCTCAACTTGCAATATTTCAATCCCAGAGAGTTCTTCAATCTCTTCATCAGAAAGCTGTGGGTTTGCGAAGATCATCTTCACTTGAGCACCACGGTCACGCGCTGCCCGAGCAACAGCAGCGCCTTGTCGCCCACTCGAACGATTACCAATAAAACGCACTGGATCAATTGCTTCTCGGGTACCACCCGCAGTTACTAATACGCGCTTTCCTAGAAAATCTTTCTTGACCTCAATTAATTTTTCGAACTCAGTGATAATTGTTTGAGTCTCCGGGAACCTGCCCTGACCAAAATCATCACCAGTTAAACGGCCTATGGCTGGTTCTAAGATTGTGAATCCACGTGCTCTCAGCGTCTTTACATTCTCCTGCGTTGCAGGGTCTTGCCACATCTGTGGATGCATCGCCGGCACGATCAAAATCGGAACATTCAAGGCAAGAACTAAATTGGTAAGTAAATCATCGGCGCGACCAGCTGTGATCCTGGCAATTAAGTCGGCGGTGGCTGGTGCAATTATCAAAGCATCAGATTTGCTTGCTAATGAAATATGTCTGACTTCATCAACTCGCTCCCAAACTTGGGTAGTAACTGGGCGATGCGAGAGCGCTTCCCAAGTAGCTGCCCCAACAAAATTTAAGCTTGAAGGAGTCGGAACCACTGTAATTTGATAACCGCGCTCTTGAAGACGGCGCAGAAGATCGCAGGATTTATATGCGGCAATGCCGCCGCCAACCCCGAGAATTACTTCTCGAACTTTGGCCATCTGAGTTAGGGAGAGAAGAGGTGCTTACGCTGTTGGTTCGAGATTTTCGATCGTCAAAAGGCCTTCGTTGATCTCACGAAGTGCAATTGACAAAGGCTTCTCGTGTACGTGAGTTTCAACTAGCGGGCCAACATATTCAAGCAAGCCTTCACCAAGTTGTGAGTAGTAAGCATTTATCTGACGTGCACGCTTTGCCGCATAGAGCACCAAGCTGTATTTAGATCCGCTCTTATCGAGAAGTTCATCGATTGGTGGGTTAGTGATTCCGTCCATTTGGACCTCCTGGGTGCATACGAATTTACTGAGAAAAGCTAGGAATTATTGGTTAATCCTATCAGGCGTTCAACGACCTCTTCTACTCGCTCATTTACGAGTGAAAAATCAAATAATCCTGCTTGCGCAAGTTCTTCCTGTGCCAAGGCAAGCCGAGCGGCACGTCTTTCGGGTGAGTCAGTACCTCGACCTTCTAAGCGCGAGACCAATTCTTCCCAAGACGGTGGCTGTAGAAAAACCAATATTGCTTCGGGAGCACTCTCTTTAACTTGTTTCGCGCCGGCAATCTCAATTTCAAGAAGAACATTCTTTCCTTCTCGGAGCGCATCTTCTACTGGTTTGCGAGGTGTTCCATACCTATTACCAGCAAACTCTGCCCATTCCAGAAACAACGCAGATTTAATTGCGCTATCAAATTCCTCATTGCTATAAAAGTAATAATCAGAGCCGTCAATTTCATTATGTCGAGCCGAGCGCGTTGTAGCAGAGATACTTAACCAAAATAGATCTGTAGCTCGGAGTGCTTTTGCAACCGTGCTCTTTCCGACTCCCCCAGGTCCTGATAAAACTAGCAACTTCCCCCGTAGGTTGGCAGATACCCGATCTGGAAACTCTCTAAGCAAATTTTGGCGTTGCGCAACGCCCAACCCTTGTATGCGTCTTGTTTGTGATATTTGCAAACGATCCAAGGTTGCAATTGCGCGCACTTTGCCGACACCTGAGAAGGATTCAAGTAACTCAACAACCCGCATTTTCGCGATTGCTTCATCGCTCTTTGCTAACTCAAAAACCGCGGCTAGTGATAGATCACCCTTCTTCACTCGGGATTTTGTCGCCGCTCGAACTTGACGCGCTGCAGTTGATTTAGCCAATGCCGCCGATCGTTGTTCAGCAGTTAGTTTTGGTGGAATCGGCATTATTTAACTCTACGCAAGTGCGCTCAAAATTTCATCAGCAATGGATTGTGCCTTGGCGCTCATTGCCGCAGCCCCTTCACTCCAGGATTTAGTTATCGGACGTCCAATTACAACAAAATTGGCTCCCGCAGCAATGGCATCTCCCGGAGTCATCGTGCGCATCTGATCATCTCCACCTTGTTCAGCCAGTGGCCTAACACCAGGAGTAATAATTATTGGCTCACCTCCGACCGCGCTGCGAATGGCGGCTGTCTCCAAAGGAGAACAAACTATGGCTTTAGCACCAGATTCAACTGCCATCTTGGCTATGGCTACCGCACTTTCGAGCGCAGGATTTGCGTAACCAATTTCGAACAAATCTGATTCAGAGAGTGAAGTCAAAATAGTCACAGCGGTCACAGCAACGTTGGGAACTGCTTTCGCAGCGGCATTCACCATTGCTCGACCACCACTGGCGTGCACAGTTAGGAACTTAGGATTTAGATGAGCAATTGCATTTGCAGCACCTGCGACGGTATGCGGAATGTCATGTAGCTTTAGATCTAGAAAAATCTCGGCTCCAGTGCGTTTTACAACTTGAGCAACACCCGCGGCACCAAAGTTTAAGTAAAACTCTAAACCCAACTTATAGACGCTTACCGAATCTTCAGTTGCTTTTATCCAAGAGATGGCAGTTTCAAAATCAGAGGTATCTACTGCGAGAATAATCGGTGCTTTCATTTCTCCTCCGCACGATGAGCGTAACCAACTGCAGATTTTAGTGATGGGAAACCTTTTGCGATCAAAAGGCTATGCAACTCACGCTGGATTTCAATCACTGCAGATGGATTACCGAAACTAGCCGTTCCGACACTTACCCCAGAGGCACCAGCCAGAATCAACTCAAGCGCATCTCTGCCTGAGGCAACTCCACCCATTCCTAAAATCGGAACGTTTGGTAGCACCGCATGCACTTGATAAATTGCACGTACAGCAACTGGTCTGATCGCTGGACCCGATAAACCACCTGTCTTTCCACCAAGATGTGGGCGCATCGAATCTAAATTAATGACCATTCCAAGAACAGTGTTGATGAGAGCCAACGCATCTGCGCCAGCATCGACAACTCCTCGAGCTATTTCTGGCAAATTTGTAACATCTGGTGAGAGTTTGGCAATAATTGGAATTTCTCCGCCGATTGTTCGGCGTACACCATCAATTACTCTTCGGGAGGTATCGGGATCGCAAGCGAATACCAATCCACGATTTTCAACATTTGGGCAAGAAATATTGACTTCAAGAGCGCTAATTCCGGAAACCGATCTAACTTTTCGCGCGAGTGTTGCGTACTCTTCGACAGTTTCGCCTGCGATAGAAACTATTACACGAGATTTTTGTTCAATTAGCCAAGGCACATCCTTAGCCAGGAAAGCATCAATGCCTGGACCCTGTAAACCAATTGAATTCAGCATCCCGGAAGGAGTCTCGGCCATCCGGGGAGTTGGTCTGCCGTATCTCGGTTTATTCATAACCGATTTAGTAACGACTGCGCCAATGTCTCGTAAGTCAAAAAATTGCGCTAACTCTTTTCCTGAACTCGCACATCCGCTAGCGGTAAAAATTGGCGAATTAAAGAAGGCATTTCCCAAGGTGGTAGAGAAGTCAAAGGTGCTCAAGGTGTGCCATCCGGAACTTGGCCGACCATCTGCCACTGAACTTGCGCGCCATCCATAACTGGGCCATCAATACACGAGCGCAACATTGCGATTTTGCCATCATCTCCCATTACAGGCAGAACGCAGGTCATGCAGATGCCAATGCCACACGCCATTGCTTCTTCAACTGCACATTGGTGGACAACATCAGTACCAACCGTTAGCGCAGATATTGCACTCAACATTCCCATTGGGCCACAAGAGTAAATAACATCAACTTCTCGATTTTCGATAAGCGCTTTGATCGGTTCCGTGACTCGACCAGTTTCGCCCATGGTTCCGTCTTCGGTATATATCTTCAGTGAGTTTACCGAGCGCTTGCCCTCCATTGGCGCATAAATTTTTGCACCTGTTGAAGCGCCTAAAAGCATGTCTACTTTGCAACCACGCGACTTTAGAACTTCCGCCAACCCAAACAGTGGTGCCGATCCATACCCACCACCCACAAGAAGTGCCTTTACTGGTGCAGTCGGTATACCGAAGGCAGTGCCCAGCGGTGCGACGATATCAATTTCAGCGCCTTCTGGCTGCGCGCATAGCCACTTAGAACCAGTTCCGTGTGGCGCCACAATTAATTCCATTGTTCCGCCAAAACTTACACTTTCTGCAACTCTGGAGATTGCAAAAGCTCTCCGTAAAATCATGCGTGATGAATCACCACCAACTTTGATGGCAACGAAGTTTCCCGGACGACAAGATTTAACTAAGTCGCCAATTCCAAAAACGATTTGATGATATTGACCCACCCGCTTATTAGCGAGAACGGTCGCGTTCATTTGTGCCGCTGAGCGATTTATCTGTGACATTATCGCTTCAACCATTCTTGTATAGGTAACACGCTTAGCTCACCACGTTGCAGCGCTTTAATACCTTCTACTGCAGCGCTAAAACCGGCAGTAGTGGTTATGCAAGGGATAGAACGTTGTACTGCAGCAGTTCGAATCGCCCAGCCATCTGCACGAGTGCCTCTACCAACTGGAGTATTGATCACCAAATCAACATCGCCGCTATTTAAGAGTTCGACAATAGTTCGCTCACCCATTGGACCAGAGCCTTCTGAGTTCTTACGCACTTTCAGTGCAAGAACGCCATTTACAGCCAGGTAATCCGCAGTTCCACCAGTTGCCAGCAAATTAAACCCGAGCGCTACGAGCGCCTTGGCAGGAGCGATTCCTGAAGCCTTATCTTTATCAGCAAGGGAAACAAAGACAGTTCCAGACTTCGGCAGTGGACCGAAGGCGCTTATCTGAGATTTTGCATAGCTCTCACCAAATGTTTCAGCGATTCCCATTACTTCGCCAGTTGAGCGCATTTCTGGTCCGAGAACAGCGTCAACGCCACGTCCATCGGTGCGTCTAAATCGATTCCAAGGAAGCACTGCTTCCTTTACTGAAATACCTTTTGCAACTCCATCAACGCTATTAGGCAACAACCCTTCGCTCTTTAATTCAGCGATCGTTGTTCCCATAGATATTCGTGCTGCGGCCTTTGCTAATGGAACCCCAGTCGCTTTACTTACAAATGGAACAGTTCGAGAGGCACGTGGATTCGCTTCTAAGACATAGAGAATATCCTCTGCCAACGCGAATTGGATATTTATCAAACCTAGTACACCTACACCTTGTGCAATTTTGAGCGTCGCCTCGCGAATAGATTTTTGCTGAGCTGGTGTGATGGTTGCCGCTGGAAGAACGCACGCGCTATCACCTGAGTGAATTCCGGCCTCTTCAATATGCTCCATAACTCCACCTAAAAAGAGCTCGTGTCCGTCATAAAGTGCATCGACATCAATCTCAATTGCACTGTCCAAGAATCGATCTACGAGCACTGGGTGATCTGGAGTGATATCGGTTGCACGGTTAATAAAGCCCGAAAGTGCGGCGTCGTCATAAACAATCTCCATCCCACGTCCGCCAAGTACAAAGGAGGGACGAACAAGAACTGGATAGCCAATGCGTGCTGCAATATCAAGGGCTTCCATCTGAGATGCAGCCATCCCAAACTCTGGAGCGGTGAGCGATTGCTCCATCAGCACTCTGCCGAATGCCCCGCGCTCTTCCGCCAAATTAATCGCTTCTGGGGAAGTGCCGAGAATATTAACTCCGGCAGCTTTGAGACCAGCGGCTAGTCCGAGCGGTGTTTGTCCACCCAATTGCGTAATCACTCCAAGAACTGGTCCTGCCAATGTTTCCGCGTAAACAACTTCAAGAACATCTTCCAAAGTTAGCGGTTCAAAGTAGAGACGATCGGATGTGTCGTAGTCGGTGGAAACAGTCTCGGGATTGCAATTGATCATTACTGTTTCAAATCCCGCTTCACGTAAGGTAAATGAGGCATGAACGCACGAATAATCAAATTCGATTCCTTGACCTATTCGGTTTGGCCCACTTCCTAAAATGATAACTGCAGGCTTAGTACGAGGTCGTACTTCGGTCTCTTCTTCATAACTTGAATAATGATATGGAGTAAACGCTTCAAACTCGGCAGCACAGGTATCTACTGTCTTATAAACTGGACGTACATTCTCGTGATGGCGTGCTTTGCGAACATCCTCTTCGGCTAGACCACGCAAGTTGGCGATTTGGGAGTCTGAGAATCCCATCTCTTTCGCAGATCGCAACACTGTCGCGGAAAGATCTCCTGGTTGGGCTAATTCCTTGGCACGATTATTAATCAGTTCAATCTGGTGCAGGAACCAACGATCAATCTTTGTTGCAGCAAATATTTCATCTATCTGCGCACCAGCCCACATTGCTTTCTGCACTTGCTGAAGACGATATTCAGTTGGGATCTGCATAGATTGCAGCAAGGCAGATTTGTCGATTTGCGAAAGATCGGCTGGGAATTGGAATATCGCCTCCTTGCGTTCGAGAGATCGCAGCGCTTTCATCAGCGCTTCCGGAAATGATCGACCGATCGCCATGGCTTCGCCAACGCTCTTCATAGTGGTCGTTAGTCGCGGATCTGCATCAGGGAATTTTTCAAAGGCGAAGCGCGGCGCTTTCACAACAATGTAATCCAGTGTCGGCTCAAATGAAGCTGGCGTTACTTGAGTAATATCATTTTTAATTTCATCCAGGGTATAGCCAATCGCTAGCTTTGTGGCGATTTTTGCGATCGGAAATCCTGTCGCCTTAGAAGCTAGCGCGCTGGAGCGTGAAACTCTCGGGTTCATCTCGATCACGATTATTCGGCCATCATCTGGATTTACCGCAAATTGAATATTACAACCACCAGTCGCAACACCAACCTCGCGGATGATATCGATCGAAAGATTACGCAACTTTTGAAATTCTACATCGGTTAAAGTAAGGGCAGGTGCTACGGTGATTGAATCTCCTGTATGCACGCCCATCGGATCAATGTTTTCAATGCTGCACACAATCACAACGTTGTCAGATGAATCACGCATAACTTCAAGTTCGTACTCTTTCCACCCCAAAATTGATTCCTCGAGGAGAACTTCAGATGTTGGGCTGTGGCGTAAACCTGCTCCAGCAATTTGCCGCAAATTATCTTCGTCAAATGCGATTCCAGATCCGAGCCCACCCATCGTAAATGAAGGACGGACTACGACCGGATACTTCAGGATTGCGGCGCCTGCAATCACCTCTTCCATGGTGTGACAAATGACGGATTTCGCTGATGAGCCACCAATCTTCTCCACAATGCCTCGGAACAACTCACGATTCTCACCGCGTTCTATTGCGTCAACATCTGCGCCGATCAGTTTTGTTCCGTAGCGCTCTAGCGTCCCCGCTTTGTGCAATCCGATCGCCGCATTTAACGCAGTTTGTCCACCAAGAGTTGCGAGCACCGCATCAGGTCGTTCCTTGGCGATGATCTTTTCAATAAATTCCGGTGTAATGGGTTCAATATATGTTGCATCTGCAAACTCTGGATCGGTCATAATCGTTGCAGGATTAGAATTTACAAGAATTACTCTGATTCCTTCAGCACGCAAAACCCGACAGGCCTGAGTGCCGGAATAATCAAATTCACACGCCTGACCGATAACTATTGGACCTGACCCAATAACTAAGACACTTTTAATCGCAAGATCGAGTGGCATTAATTTGCACCTACCTTGCGCGGATACTTAACCATTAGATCGATGAAGCGATCGAATAAATAGGCGGCATCGTGCGGACCTGCTGCCGCCTCTGGGTGATACTGCACGCTAAATGCACCACGTTCTAACAACTGTAAACCTTCCACGACTCCATCATTTAAGCCGACGTGCGTTACTTCGCCAGAGCCGAAGACGGTGTTGAAGACACCGTCTGTTGGTGCTTTTATTGCAAAACCATGATTGTGGGCTGTGATTTCAACTTTTCCAGATTTTTTATCTAAGACAGGTTGATTGATTCCACGGTGCCCAAACTGTAATTTATAAGTATCGAAACCCAATGCACGACCCAGAATTTGATGACCAAAGCAGATTCCAAATAACGGAATCTCTTCCAGGAGAATTTCTCTTACCAAATCCACTACGCCATCCATTGTTGCGGGATCCCCCGGACCGTTAGAGAGAAAAACTCCGTCCGGATTTACACTCTTTATATCTGCCACTGTTGAATCGAAAGGTAGGACGTGAACTTCTACTCCTCTGGCGGCTAGCGCTCTCGGAGTAGCTCCTTTGATCCCCAGATCAATTGCCGCAACAGTAAATTTCTTTTCTCCAATAGCCGAAACAATAAAAGGCTTACTCGTGGAAACATCAGCACTCAGATAAGCACCCGACATTGCATCAGTTTTGCGAACTTCAATCACCATTTCTTCACGAGAGATCTCTACATCCGAGAATATTCCAACTCGCATGGCTCCTCGATCGCGCAGGTGGCGAGTAAGCGCTCGAGTGTCAATTCCTTGGATTCCAACAATTCCCTGCTCAATTAACTCTAATTCTAAATCTTTCTCACTACGCCAATTGCTTGTAATCGTCGAAGGATTGCGAACCACGAATCCTGCTACCCAAATCTTTTTAGATTCATTATCTGCTGTATTGACCCCGGTATTACCAATGTGTGGTGCGGTCATTACGACAACTTGGCGATGATAACTTGGATCCGTCAACGTCTCCTGATAACCAGTCATTCCAGTTTGGAACACTGCTTCGCCGAATGTTTTACCTGTAGCCGCCCAAGACTTACCTTCAAAAATTCTGCCATCGTCTAATACAAGAAAGGCTTTTGCCATCACTGACCTCCTTGCGGAGAAAGTTTTCCATTGAGATAAGTTGGTGCGCCGCGGAAGAAGGTCGCGGTGACAACACCTTGTAGCTCCATTCCATGAAACGGAGTATTGCGACTGCGTGATGCGACTCGATCACGATCCACGCGTGTGCTTTGCGTTGGATTGATCATAGATAAGTTGGCAACGTTACCTATTGCAATTTGCTGTCCGTGATCTGAATATCGACCGATTCGCGCTGGCGCATAACTCATTCGATCTGCCACCGCTTCCCACGACATTAGCCCTGTCGCCACCATAGTCTGATTAATGATTGCCAACGCGCTTTCTAGCCCGAGCATTCCGAAAGCTGCCTCCTGCCATTCACACTCTTTCGATTCCGCTGGATGAGGGGCGTGATCGGTGGCCACGATATCTATCGTTCCATCAGCGAGTCCTTCACGCAGCGCTTCGACATCGCGCTGCGTACGAAGAGGGGGGTTAACTTTAAAAATAGGATCGTAACTCAACGCGCTTTCATCGGTTAGCAATAAATGATGCGGAGTCACTTCGGCGGTTACATCCATTCCGCGTGCTTTCGCCCAACGGATAATTTCTACTCCCCCGGCAGTTGTTAGATGACAAATGTGCAATCGCGATTTAACGTGGTCGGCGATTAAAATATCACGAGCAATAATCGCTTCTTCCGCAACCGCTGGCCATCCTTTAAGTCCTAAACGTGAAGATATCTCGCCTTCATTCATTTGTGCGCCGATAGTTAGCCTTGGTTCTTGCGCATGTTGAGCGATTACCCCATCAAACTTCTTTACATATTCCAAAGCACGACGCATCACCAGCGGATCAAAAACACAGTTGCCGTCATCGCTAAAAATTCGTACACGCGCACGTGAATCCGCCATTGCACCAATTTCAGAAAGATTCTCTCCCAATAAACCGCGAGTAACAGCGCCTATCGGAAAGACATCAACGAAGCCTGCACTTTGACCTAGCGCGTACACCTGCTCGACTACACCAGCGGTGTCAGCTACTGGTGATGTGTTTGCCATTGCTGAAACGGCAACAAATCCGCCCTTTGCCGCAGCCATCGAACCTGAAAGAACAGTTTCAGCATCTTCCTTACCGGGTTCGCGCAGATGAGTATGAAGATCGACCAGACCAGGTAGCGCGATTGAGCCGGTTAAATCAATTTCTGTGACATCTTCAGCTCGTGATAGCGACCCAGAAAGAGCAGAGATCTTGCCATCGCGAATTTCAATGTCGCTCTTACTTCCGTTAGGAAGCGTTAAACCTTTAAGCAAGTAATTCGCCTGTGTCATAGCGTTGCCCCAATCTCTTGGTTACCTGCGAGGAGTAAATATAGAACCGCCATTCGAATACTGACGCCATTTGCTACTTGTTCCACAATCACTGATCTCGCACCGTCTGCGGCATCTGCAGTAATTTCTAAGCCACGATTCATCGGCCCTGGGTGCATCACAATCGCGTCAGGTTTCAGAGCTCTAATTCGATCGCTATTTAAACCAAAATATCTAGAATATTCGCGTGCGCTTGGAAAGAAGAGTTCGTTCATTCTCTCTAATTGAATTCTAAGCATCATTACTGCATCTACACCTTCTATAACGGAATCTAAATCGTAAGAAATAGAGCACGGCCAACTTTCTACCCCGACTGGTAAAAGAGTAGGTGGAGCAACCAGAATAACTTGCGCCCCAAGTTTGGCTAAAAGGAGAACGTTGGAGCGCGCAACTCTAGAATGTAAAACATCACCGACAATCGCAATGCGCAAACCTGCTAAATCACTTGCACCCTTTGATAAATGTTTCCGAATTGTAAATGCATCGAGTAACGCTTGGCTGGGATGCTCGTGAGTACCATCTCCAGCATTTATAACCGCTCCAGACATCCACTGGGAATCAGCCAATCTTTGCGCAGCACCTGATGCGCTATGTCGAATAATTACTGCATCGGCTCCCATAGCCTGCAATGTCTGCGCAGTATCTTTAAGTGATTCACCTTTGCTAATACTTGAACCTTTAGCCGAGAAGTTAATGACATCAGCCGATAATCGTTTTGCAGCAGCTTCGAAGGAGATGCGCGTGCGCGTGGAATCTTCAGCAAAGAGATTTACAATTGTCCGACCGCGCAAAGTTGGCAGCTTCTTCATAGGACCATCGCTTACTCGAGCCATCTCCTGGGCGGTATCGAGAATCGAAACCGCCTCAATTTTAGAGAGGTCATTTATTGATAAAAGGTGCTTCACTCTGGGTTACCTTCAATCAGAACTTCATCAACGCTATCTAATTCAGTTAGATGAACCGTTACGCTCTGTGTAATCGAGGTCGGTATATTCTTACCGACGTAATCTGCTCGGATGGGCAACTCCCGATGGCCACGATCAACCAGGATTGCCAGCTGAACAGTCTTTGGCCGACCAATTTCGCCCAACGCATCTAAGGCGGCGCGAATCGTTCTACCGGAGAAGAGAACATCATCAACAAGGATCACATTTCTATCTTCAACCCCAAGTGATGGAATGGTAGTTGGCATCAAAGCGCGGGGCGGACGCAGCCGCAGATCATCGCGATGCAGAGTTATATCTAAGGTGCCCACTTGGACAGGTACGGCTTCGATCTTGGAAATTATTTCAGCGATTCGTTTGGCTAAATGTGCACCACGAGTTGGAATACCTAACAAAGTGATTGTGCTGGAGCCAGAATTTTTTTCGAGGATCTCATGCGAAATACGAGTAAGCGCGCGGGATATATCTGGCGCAGGCAGGACAAGGCTCATTTAAATCTCCTTCCCCGCCTCGCAGGACGGGTCGTTAAAGGATGTTGGCAAATGATACACCTACCCTTCCTCATCCTGTGGATGGCGAAGATGCGCGTGGTCTGCGGCCGCCTAGCCTTGCGCGCATGAAGAATCTTTCGGTGTTTATTCAACCAACCCCAGAATCCGTGGCGACCCGCCTGCGTACTTTTCGAAAATCTCGCGGGTGGACTCTGCACGATATCGAGAAAAAATCGAACGGTTCGATAAAGGCGGTAGTTATGGGTTCCTACGAGCGCGGAACTCGCGCAATTTCTCTCGCTCGCGCTCTTGAATTAGCCAACCTATTTGGAATGCCGATTGCCCATCTTCTGAGCGAGCCGATTCCTGAAAGCGAAGAAAAGAGTGGATCACGAAGATTTGATCAGAGGCGAATTGCGAACTTGCTCTCAGAAAACGAAGATGAGCTGCTGAGAAAGGTTAGTAATTTCTTGATAGCAATCGCCCAACGAAGAGGAGACTGGAATGGCGAGATATTAACTTTACGCAGTACCGACCTGGATACTTTGACGCTGATTTTAGAGATGAGTCGGAATCAACTAGAAGAATGGCTGAATAGCCAAAACATTGCCTTTAGATAGAACTAAATCGCCAAACTATCTTTAATTGATGCGATTCTACCCAGTACCCCGTGTATATAGGTTGCTGAATCATCTGTAGAAAGCTCTTTAGCTAAGTTGAGCGCTTCATCTATTGCAATCGCATCTTCTAAATCTTTACACCATAAAATTTCGTAGATTCCCAGGCGCAAAATATTGCGATCCACCGCAGGTAAACGATCCATATCCCATCCCTGGGCGTAAGTGCTGATTAATTCATCAATTTTACGACGATTATCTGCGATACCTAAAATCAATTCCTTTGTGTATTCACGAATCGGTCGAGCGTCAGGTCCTTCATCTGCAACATCACGTATCGCCAAGAGATCTGCCGGGGCCTGACCGCGAATATCTCCCTCGTAAAGTAAATCAAGACTCTGTTTGCGAGCCTTACTTCTTGCTGACACTAGTTAGCGCGACCCAAATATGATCCGTCACGAGTATCAACCAGAACCTTTTCGTCTTGCTTAATAAACAACGGAACTTGGATTTGAATTCCAGTTTCGACAGTGGCTGGCTTGGTACCGCCTGAGGAACGATCACCCTGCAGTCCAGGTTCGGTGTAAGTAACTGTTAATACAACTGATGCGGCAAGTTCAATGTACAGCGGATTATTCTCGTGGATTGCAACGATTGCCTCGGTATTTTCCAGCATATATTGCGATGCATCACCAACTGTCGCTGCGCTGATATTCATCTGATCGAAAGTTTTGTTATCCATGAACACAAAATCTTCGCCCTCTTTATACAAGAAATTCATTTCACGCTTCTCAAGGATCGCAATTTCGATCTTCACTCCGGCATTGAAGGTCTTATCGACAACTTTGCCAGTTAATACCTGCTTTAATTTTGTTCGTACGAATGCTGGTCCTTTGCCTGGCTTTACATGTTGAAATTCAACAACCGTCCATAGTTGACCATCGATATCCAGGGTCATGCCATTTTTTAGATCATTTGTTGTTGCCACGATAACTCCAGTTCACGCACCAGCGTAATTATTCAACCGACTGCGTTCTAAGGAATTACCACGCGAGGTTGGCCTCCGATTCTCGAAGGCTATTGCAGAAGTTTACCTGAAGAATTAACTAGTTAAGGCCTTGAGCGCGATTAGCGCCAAGACATAGGAATTTGGTCCGAATCCACCGATAGTCCCGTTAGCCACTCCAGAAATTACCGAAGTGTGTCTAAATTCCTCGCGCGCTAAGGGATTTGAAAGATGAACTTCGATTAACGGGGATTTAACTAACTCGGCTGCATCTCTGATTGCATAAGAATAATGTGTAAATGCAGCTGGATTGATTATCACAGGAGTTGATCCGTCAGCTGCCTCGTGTAACCAAGAGATAATTGTTGCTTCGTCATCACTTTGGCGAACATCGGCTATAAAACCATGTGTCTTTGCCGCGCCCTCAATATGTGCAACTAGCTGTGGGTAGCTCATGTCACCGTAGATCGCAGAGTCGCGTATATCTAGGCGTGCCAAATTTGGTCCATTGATTACTAAAACCTTCATGAGCTCACCTTTTCATATGCTGCGAATAAGACTTTCTCATCTGGATTTTCCAAACGTTCTGTCTTGCCAATACCGGTAATGGTAACGAATCGAAGGGAGTTTCCGCGGGCTTTTTTATCTAGCGACATATTTGCAAGCAATATCGGCCACGCACTCCGCTTATACGAAGTCGGAAGACCCAGACCTTCCAATATATCTAAATGGTCCTGCGCCAAGCCTGGTGTAATCAAACCCAAGGCCAATTGCAGTTGCGCCATAAAAGCCATTCCAATCGCAACACACTCGCCGTGACGCATCGCAAACTTTGATTCCAATTCAATCGCGTGACCCAAGGTGTGACCGTAATTTAAAGCCTCACGTGCAAAGCTTTCCTTAAAATCTTGCGAGACCACCTTGGCCTTTACCGCTATGGCACGGGTGAAGATCTCATGCACCGTTGTGTGATCTGCGCGAATCGCAGATAAAGATTTGCCACGCAATTGATTTAAGATCTCGCCATCGGCAATGAACCCTGCCTTTACAACTTCGGCTAATCCAGCGGCATAATCTCTATCAGACAGTGTTTCTAGCCAAGTGAAATCAATTAAGACGGATACCGGGCTATGAAATGCGCCAATCAAGTTTTTGCCGTACTCACTGTTGATCGCTGTCTTTCCACCAACTGCAGCATCAACCATTCCCGCCACAGTGGTGGGAATTGCAATCCAATCAATTCCGCGTAACCAAGATGCTGCCGCGAATCCCGCAAAATCTGTTGTCGCTCCGCCACCTATTGCGATAACCACATCGTTACGAGAAAACCCAGCAGCCCCAAGCCAATTCCATACTTGCAGCAGCGTTGCACTGGTTTTTCCCGCTTCACCATCAGGGATAGGAAAGGTAAGAATCTCAGTATCACCGGTGTTCATTTCTCCAAGACGGGATTGCATCTCTTGCGAAACTATCAGAGCGGCACGAGTGTGTCCTGTGAGCAATTTATTTAACTCTGATTTCCAGTCAACGCCAATCAATATCTCATAGCTATGTTCTGCACTTACCTTGATCGCACTCATTGCGTAAGTCTAACAATCTCATCAACAATATCCTTAGGAGCGCGCTCATCAACTTTGACAACATGAGTTGCCAGCGCTTCATATATAGGTCGCCGTTTATCCATCAACTCTTGCCAAGCGCCTCTCGGATTATTTAGCAAGAGAGGACGATCGCGGTTAAAACCCACGCGCGGAGCTGCTGTTGCAAGTGATACATCGAGATAAATAATTGATGCCTCAATCTTGCCGAGCATCTCTTGTGCAGGTTCAGACAATGGGGCTCCTCCCCCAAGTGAGAGAACACCACTTAATTTACTTAACTCTTCTTTCAAAACTTCCTTCTCTAAATCACGGAACCAAGGTTCACCCTTATCTATAAATATTTGCGAGATACTCATTCCGGCTCGGACTTCAATAAGTTGATCGGTATCTGTGAATGAGATACTTAACTTGCGCGAGATCGCCCGTCCAATTGTTGATTTACCAGAGCCAGGAGGACCAATAAGAATTATTGACTTAGCCACATCGACTACTTAAATCGTAGATTTTTGAGATATGACTCGTAGTTACGCCTTGTTTCAGTGACGCTATCTCCGCCGAACTTCTCAAGGACTGCTTCGGCGAGAACAAGAGCTGCCATAGCTTCGGCGACCACACCTGCCGCCGGAACTGCACAGACATCTGATCTTTGATTGATTGCTTTGGCCGCTTCTCCTGTTTTTACATCAATAGTGTCAAGTGCTTTAGGAACGGTAGAAATAGGTTTCATTGCAACACTTACTCGCAAAATTTCACCATTAGACATACCGCCTTCGGTGCCACCGGCGCGATCAGTTCTTCGAGTAATCAATCCATCTGCGCCACGTTCAATCTCATCGTGCGCTACTGATCCGCGACGCTCTGCTGTGCGGAAACCATCACCAATTTCCACACCTTTAATGGCTTGAATGCCCATCATTGCACCAGCTAATCGTGCATCTAATCTACGATCCCAATGAACGTGCGATCCCAGTCCTGGTGGCAAGTTATATGCCAGAACTTCACATACTCCACCAAGAGTGTCTCCATCTGAATGTGCTGCTTCTATCTCTGCAACCATCTGCAAACTAGTAGCTGGGTCAGCGCAACGCACTGGATCAGCATCGATGCGATCCATATCTGTTACAAGAGGAAGCGCTGTACCTTCTGGAATCCGTGCTTTCCCAATTGATACAACGTGACTCAAAATTGTGACGCCCACGCTCTGTTCTAAGAAAGCTCTCGCAACAGCGCCTAGTGCAACTCGTGCTGCAGTTTCGCGCGCACTGGCGCGTTCCAGAATTGGACGGGCATCATCTAAATCGTACTTCTGCATTCCAACTAAATCAGCATGACCAGGACGTGGTCGTGTGAGTGGTGCATTACGCGCTAAATCTTTTATCTCTTCGATTGGGACAGGATCTGCCGACATAACTTTTTCCCATTTAGGCCACTCTGAATTTCCCACTTGAATAGAAATTGGTCCACCTTGAGTCAAGCCCAAACGAATACCACCAAGAATTGTGATCTTATCTGCTTCAAAGTTCTGTCTTGCGCCACGACCGAAACCAAGCCGGCGGCGTGCTAAGTGAAAGTCAATTTCCTTAGAGGATATGGCGATACTCGCAGGAATTCCTTCAATGATTGCCGACAAAGCCTGCCCATGGGATTCACCTGCTGTAAGCCAACGCATTGGCATATTGTGTCAGATATTGGCTCTATCTCGCGCACCAAATAAACGCGCCGCATATCGCAGGAGCAAGAGCGATATTCGAGTGCAGAGTTCTCTGCTTGATAACGGTGAATACCATAAGAAGAGCAGCGATTATTGAAAAAACAGCGCTGAATTCAACTGCCGTAGCTAAAGATAAGGGAAGAAAGAATGCGCTTAACATAGCAAATAACTTTATATCCCCCGCTCCGATTCTCAATTTCAATAAGAGTGGAGAGAACACAAGAGTTAAAATCGCGTTTTCAGGATAGAACGATCCCCTTAGTAAAAGGGTGAGGACTGAAAAGACGATTAGTGCGATAAGAATTATTTTGTTGGGGATCCTATGACTCTTCAAATCAATGTAGGAGATAAAGATTGAGAAAATGATCAGGGTTAAATTCACCCCTAGATGATAAGTTGAAATTAATAGGGTTTTTTAGCCCTGTGGATTAACTAGTGGCGTTGCTCAAGGCGATACGTAAATCCTGATCTATGGAATTTACATCCAGGTGAGTCACTAAATTAAGTTGATCAATGCCTTGATAAAGTAGCAATTCAAAGCCACTTATTGTCTTTCCGCCAGCATCACTCCAACGTCGCGCCAAAAGAGTTGGCCAAGGCTTATATAAGACATCAAAAAGAACTCCATTTACCTGGCGTGGAAGATTTTCAGCTACTAAATCAGCGGCTCCAGATGGCGTGGTATTTACCACCAAGTCATAGCCACTGAGATCAACCAAATCATCCCAATCTAAAAAGCTGCATTCGATTTTTTCAAAGCAAGCAGCGATCGCAGAACTGCGTCTAACGCTACGTCGCATTACATCAACCGCTGTCGCGACGTCATCAAGTGCGCCGGCAACTGCGCGTGCGGTTCCACCAGCTCCCAGAATTAAGACCCTGTCGAAATGCGAATATCCTGCATTTGTTAGTGATTTGATGAAACCCGAACCATCCGTGCTAGTTGCACTCCAGGAATCACCCGTACGGATTAGCGTATTTAAGGATTGAATTCGGTTTCCTAAAGAATCTATCTTGATATCCAATTCCAAATTGAGCGCTTCTTCTTTTAAAGGCATAGTTAATGAAAGAAAATCAAAATCGCTTCCACTCACTTCAATGAACTTCTGCAACTCACCGCTTTTAACTTCAATAGCCGAATACTGACCAGAAATTCCCAATAACTTAAAGGCGGAGTTGTGTAACAGTGGTGAGAGAGAGTGTGCAATTGGGTAACCGAGTACGGCACCCTTTAAAGATATTTTGCTCACTTGGCACTCCCAAAGACTCCAGCTCGTAAATTCTTCTTGTACTCAGCCTTCCATATATTGAACTGATCAAGCGATGATGTAAATCGTGTGTCGCCTGGTGCGACTGTAATGAAAAATATCCAGTCCCCTGGTACCGGATTCACCGCGGCTAACATCGCCTCTGCGCCAGGATTTCCAATCGGGCCAGGCGGCAATCCGTATTTACGGTAAGTGTTGTACGGAGAGTTAAGAAGAGTGGAACGAGTACTAAGGAAGATTTCTCCACGTACCTTCTTCACATAATGAACCGTAGAGTCCATCTGCAGTGGCATACCCTTTTCAAGGCGATTTCGGATAACTCGAGAGACCTTCGCAAAATCTTTGGTATCTGATTCGGCTTGGGTGATTGATGCAATGGTCAATAGTTGTTGTGGCGAGTATTTTCCATCACCCGCCGAAATACCGGCTTTATTCATTTCAATAACTCCGCGCTCAATCATCGCAGATATGGCACTTTGTGCAGATGTTCCGGCTGCAAATGAGTACTGCGCTGGGAATAGTAAACCTTCTAATATTTTGAAACCGAGAGGTAGATCAACCGACTTAATTGCCTGATTAACTTCAGCCTTTGAAAAACTGGCGGCCACCATTGCCGAAACTATTTCGCTGTTCCAGGCTCCTTCAAATATGTTGATTAAATCAGCTATGCGTTTGGGGTCTAACAACTGAGTTAACGCATCAGCTGCGCAGAGATTGAGCTGCACCCGATGAGTTCCAGGAGCGATTCGCTCTGAACGCTGATCTGCAACAGCGACTCGGAAGAACGCATCGCTAGATTTAACAACTTTACCTTCAAAAAGCAATCTAGCAATGTCAGTTCCAGTTGCACCTTTTCCAATTGAAATTGCTACTTCTTGGTTACCGCTAGTTTGGCAGGGAAAGTCTGGCGCTCCCCCACCGCCTTTACGCACCTCGTGAACTCCGCCAGTAAAAATTGTTACAACTGCAAATGCAGCCATCACTCGAAGGAGCGCCGGCTTATTTATCTTCATTGGCCAAACCCTGCTCAAGTATCGCAACAGCAGCTGCCGCATCAATCAAAGTCTTTGCACCTTTCGAATCGACACCCGACTCGCGGAGTTGACGTGATGCTGTGACGGTAGATAAGCGCTCGTCTACAAGAGTTATTGGAAGATCAAAGTTAGCAGTTAAGAACTCAGTGAAAGCCAGTACTTTTGCTACCGCTTCGCCATCGACGCCACTTAATAACTTTGGGTTGCCAACATATGCTTTCACAGGTTCGTACTCGCTTAGCAATTTCGCTATCTCACTCTTTAGACTTGGATTCTTACTTTGCAAGGTGGCGATCGGTGTTGCAAGAATTCCATCTGGATCACAGATAGCAACGCCTATGCGAACATCACCGTAATCGAATGCAATTCGACGCCCGATTCGCGCCATTAATTACCTGAAAGCGCTTTCTCAATTGCAGTTAACGCATTGGCGATCTCAGAAGTAGAAGTGCCTCCACCTTGGGCGAAATCATCTTTGCCACCACCACCGCCACCCAAAATAGTCGAACCTATCTTTACGAGTGCACCAGCTTTAATCCCCTTGCTTCGAGCAGCATCGCTTACCGCACAAACCAGAATTGGTTTTGCATCCGTGATACTGACCAGCACGACCACCGAATCAGCGCTGCGGTTTCTTAAATCCAGGGCGATCTTCCGTAGATCATCCACAACAATTCCATCAGCGATCTTCGCCAAAATAAGAGAGGTTCCATTGACCATTTTTGCCTGCGCAGCAAGTGATGAGAGATCAGACATTGCAGCCGCAGAGCGAACCGCAGCAAGTTCTTTTTCAATCTCCTTCATCTTTGTTAACAGATCTGAGATTTTCTCTGGTAATTCTTCGGCTCGCGCACCTTTGATCAGATCAGTTAGTGAGTTCAACAATAAATGCTCACGAGCTAGAAATTTATAGGCGTCTACTCCAACTAGAGCCTCCACGCGTCGCACGCCAGCTCCGATTGAAGATTCACTTAGCAGCTTTACAACGCCTAACTGCCCAGAGCGCGAAACGTGAGTTCCACCGCAGAGCTCGCGAGCCCAATCACCAACGCTTACTACTCGTACTTGATCACCATACTTTTCTCCAAAGAGAGCCATTGCGCCAATTTTCTTGGCGGCATCCTGCGTCATCACTTCCGCGCTAACTTCGAGATCATCAAGCAGTAAAGTATTTACACGCGCTTCTACATCGCTCAGAACGCTTTCTGGAACAGCTCCGGTTGCTGGAAAATCGAAACGGAAGCGACCAGGAGAGTTCTCTGATCCTGCTTGTGTTGCTGTTTCGCCAAGGAGTTCACGAAATGCTTTATGCACCATATGAGTCGCTGTGTGTGCACGAGAGATTGCGTTTCTTCTTTCACCATCTATCTCTGCTAACGAACCTTCTCCTACTGCGATTGCACCAGATAAAACTCGTCCGCGATGTACCGAAAGACCTTTTACCGGCATCTGCACATCATCAATTTCAACTATCGCGCCATTACTTAGCGTGATCCTTCCACCATCAGCTAACTGACCACCGCCTTCAGCATAAAAAGGAGTTCGGTCCAAAACAATTTCAACATCATCTCCGGCGCTAGCGTTTGTGACGCTCATACCGTTTACCAAAATTCCATTGATCTTTGATTCCGATCGAACGTGGGTATAACCAATAAATTCTCCCGCACCCTTGGTATCTGCGATCTTCTTGTACTCACTCAAATCGGTATGGCCACTCTTCTTTGCCTTGGCATCGGCCTTAGCGCGATCACGTTGTTCTTTCATTAAACGCGTGAAGCCTGCTTCATCAACTTCTAAACCTTCTTCACGTGCCATTTCCAAGGTGAGATCGAAAGGGAAACCATAAGTATCGTGGAGCTTGAAGACTTCTTCTCCAGGCAGAACCTTCTTCTTCTCTTTCTTTAATTGCGTTGAAGCAACATCAAAAATTTGTGTACCGCTCTTTAGTGTTTGCAGGAATGATTCTTCCTCAGATACAGAGACTGATAAAATTCGATTTTTATCACTTATCAATTCTGGATATTGCGGCCCCATCGCACCTATTGCGGCAACGGTAAGCTCAGACATAATCGGGTCATTAGTGCCAAGAAGTCGCATATTTCTAATTGTTCGACGCATCATGCGTCGAAGAACGTAACCACGTCCCTCGTTACCCGGTGTAACCCCATCACCAATTAACATCGCCGAGGTTCGCGCGTGATCTGCGATTACACGAAGAGCGATATCTGATTTCTCATTCGCACCGTACTTAACACCAGTTAAATCCATCGCTCGATTAAGAATCTGCATCGTGGTATCAATTTCGTAGATGTTTTCTACGCCTTGCAGCAACGCGGCGGTGCGCTCCAAACCTAAGCCAGTATCGATGCTCTTTGCTGGCAGTTCACCAAGAATTGGATAACCATCTTTACCGCCACCGGCACCGCGTTCATTTTGCATAAATACGAGGTTCCAAATTTCAAGGTAGCGATTCTCATCCGCAATTGGTCCGCCATCAATTCCGTATGCAGGGCCCCGATCAAAGTAAATTTCTGAGCATGGTCCACATGGTCCCGGCACTCCCATTGACCAAAAGTTATCTGCCATGTCGCGGCGCTGAATGCGTTCCTTTGGAATACCGATTTTCTTATGCCAAATATCTGCAGCCTCATCATCGGTGAGATAAACGGTTACCCATAACTTATCTTCTGGAAATCCATATCCCCCATCTGAAATTGGGCGGGTCAATAAATCCCAAGCTAGCGCGATAGCGCCTTCCTTGAAATAATCTCCAAAAGAAAAATTGCCACACATCTGAAAGAAAGAAGCGTGACGGGTGGTTTTTCCAACCTCATCAATATCTAAAGTACGAACACACTTTTGAACTGAGGTTGCGCGCTTAAAGGGCGGGGTGATCTCACCAAGAAAGTAAGGCTTAAACGGCACCATGCCGGCGTTTACAAGGAGAAGGTTTGGATCATCAGCAATTAGCGATGCTGATGGAACAACAGTGTGTTTTAAACCTTCGCGGTTATCACTTTCGAAGAAGCGCAGCCAGCGCGAACGGATCTCGGCGGATTCCACTTTGTAGGCTTACTCGGCCTTCTTCTTCTTTTTTGCCTTGGACTTTTTCATACCCGCCGCGCTAATTATCGCACCAGCTACCTTTACCGCCGGTCCGCTCTTATCCATAAATCCTGTAGTGGCATCGGCAACTTTTGTCGTCACATCTTCCACATTCTTGGTGATGCGAGCGAAACTTTCTAGTGGACTATTTATCAACTCAACAGTTCGTGTTGATTCATGGATTAATGGAGCAGTCTCATCGGTCATGGTCTTAAGTGAATTCTTCGCCTCATCAATGAATCGGCCGATACGCACGACTGCATAAGAAATGGCAATAGCGATTACGAGAAGAGAGCAGGCAGCAATAATCGTTGCAACCCCACCTGGACCTGTAACCATTATCTGTACCTTTCGCTTTGTGAAGTAGAGCCTACCTGAGAGAGGGCTTAGCCCTTGCTTTCGGCTTTCGGTAGTCCATCAATTCCACTCTCTTTTCGCTGTGCTGGCGTAATTGGAGTTGGCGCGCCGGTTAGTGGATCGCCGCCACTAGCGGTCTTTGGAAATGCTATGACCTCTCGGATTGAATCACTGCCAGTTAGTAGGGCGCAGACGCGATCCAGGCCTAGCGCAATTCCACCATGCGGAGGCGGGCCGTAATTAAATGCTTCAAGTAAAAATCCGAATTTACTTGCAGCTTCATCATCACTTAATCCGATTACGTTAAAGACATCTTTTTGAATCTGACGATCGTGGATACGTATCGAGCCACCGCCGAGTTCGGTTCCATTAAGAACTATGTCGTACGCATACGCCAAAGCGCTAGC
>CAMBGS010000005.1 GCA_945866305.1 Bifidobacterium breve | reverse complement strand
CATTGGGAAGGAAAGACGGGCGCAGAAAATCGCGCGGCAGATTTAGAGAATTTTATTCGCTGGATAGATGGCAACGATAATCCGGCAGGAACTATTGGTGAGCGCCGTAGCGAAGTTGCGGCACGTGCCAGCGCAGCAATCGATGAATTTTTAGGCGATAAAGAGAATCAGTTAATTGTTGTTGCAACCCACGGCGGAACTGCGCGCTGCTTGATTGGGCACTATTTACATTTACCGATGGCGCACTGGGGAAAAATCGGTGGGCTATCTAATGCACGTTGGTCAATCTTGCAGACCAGCCCGAAGGGTTGGCATTTGGCTGAACATAACGCGGGTTCAATTCTTGAACCAGTAATGGGCGAAGAATCTGGTGCTGATGTGCCAGATCACGTGCGCTAGAGTTACCTTCTCGCTTAACGTGGGTAATAAAAGGGGATATGGCGCAGTTGGTAGCGCGCTTCCATGGCATGGAAGAGGTCAGGGGTTCGAATCCCCTTATCTCCACTTAATTGATTTAAGAATTAAAAAGTAAGGAATAAAAATGTCTACCGTGACCACAATTCCAAGAGGTTGGGATGCATCTGATATCCCTGATCTCAGTGGAAAGAAATTCTTGATAACTGGCGGAACAAGTGGAATTGGAAAAGAAACTGCGCGCGAATTAGCTCGCGCTGGTGCTCACGTAACTATTACTGCTCGCAATGCGGCAAAGGGCGCAGCTACTGTCGCAGAAATCGCCCGCGACCGAGTCGACTTTAAATTACTTGATTTGGCCGATCTTTCATCAGTATGCAACTTTGCAAAAGAATTTACTTCTCCGATTGATGTTTTGATTTTAAACGCAGGAGTTATGGCTACCCCATTTTCGCTGACCAAAGATAAATTCGAGATGCAGATGGGCACAAATCATCTTGGACACTTTGCTCTCACTGGTTTACTCCAGAAGCAAATCAAGAATCGCGTAGTTGCTGTTTCTTCCCAAATGCACCGCACTGCACGCATTGGCAATTTCACGATCGATGATCTGCGCAATAAAGCCAAGGGAATTGGTGCGTACAACCCTTGGTCAGCTTATGCATATAGCAAATTAGCGAACCTACTTTTTATTCACGAATTAGAACGCCGCCAGATGCGTAACAACTGGAACCTAGAAGCGGTTGCGGCGCACCCCGGGTATGCCGATACAAATTTGGTTGCAGGAGCATCAGTACAAGATCGCGCTGGCGCGCTAGCAAATGCAATTTTTGCGCAGAGTCCCGAACGCGGTGCGCTACCAACTTTATGCGCTGCAACATATCCTGGACTTTATGGCGCTTCATATATAGGCCCAGACGGATTTATGGAGATGCGCGGATTTCCTAAACTCACTCGCGCTGCAGCGATTGCATACGATCAACGATTAGCAAAGGATTTATGGAGCGTTAGCGAAGAATTGACTGGCGTTACTTGGGGCTAAAGCCCGATAAACTAAGTAGATGAGTACTTCACAGGAACATCAGGCATATGACTTTGCCTATGTCCAAGAGAAGTGGCTCCCAATTTGGGATGCGATAGAACCATTTAAGTCTGGTCGCTCCGATGATAAAAGACCGAAGAAATATGTTTTGGATATGTTCCCGTATCCATCAGGTGATCTACACATGGGCCACGCTGAGGCATATGCACTTGGCGATGTAATCGCACGTTATTGGATCCAAAAAGGATTTAACGTAATGCATCCAATTGGCTGGGATGCCTTCGGACTTCCAGCAGAAAATGCAGCAATTAAGCGCAATGAAGATCCACGTATTTGGACTTATGAGAATATCGCAACCCAGAAAGCATCAATGCGACGTTATGCATGTTCTTTTGACTGGGATCGAGTTTTCAATACTTGCGATCCGGAATATTACAAATGGAATCAATGGTTATTTATTGAACTTCATAAACGCGGTCTTGCATATCGTAAAGATAGCGCCGTTAACTGGTGTCCTAGCTGTCAAACTGTTCTTGCCAACGAGCAAGTAGTCGCGGGTCTTTGTGAGCGTTGCGACACTGCAGTAACGAAGAAGAAATTGAACCAGTGGTATTTCAAGATCACCGATTATGCCGATCGCTTGCTCAATGACATGGATCAACTTGAAGGCAAATGGCCTGAAAAAGTTTTAATGATGCAGCGCAATTGGATTGGTCGCTCACAAGGCGCCAACGTTAACTTTGTCATCGAAGGCCGCACCGAACCAGTGACTATTTACACCACGCGCCCCGATACCTTATTTGGTGCAACCTTTATGGTTGTGGCTGTTGATTCAGAGTTAGCTGCAGAACTAGCCGCCGGAACTCCTGCTGAAGAAAAATTTAAGCAATACCGAGAATCTGTTAAAGCAGCTTCAGATATCGATCGCTTAGCAACGGATCGACCAAAATCAGGTGTATTTCTAGAGCGATATGCAATTAATCCCGTTAATGGCGAGAAGTTACAGATTTGGGCATCAGATTATGTATTAGCAGATTACGGAACCGGCGCAATTATGGCGGTACCAGCTCACGATCAAAGAGATTTAGATTTTGCGCGCGCGATGAAGTTACGAGTGCGCGTTGTTGTGGAAACCGGTGAAGAAAATCCTAATGAGACAGGAATCGCAACAACTGGTGATGGAAAGATAGTTAATTCAGGTGCGCTAAATGGTTTGAGTAAAGCTGATGCAATTGCTGCCATAAATAAGCAGCTAGAGGCTGATGGATTAGGTAAATCTGCACGCAATTACCGTCTGCGCGATTGGTTGGTCTCTCGTCAACGTTATTGGGGTACACCGATCCCAATTGTGCACTGCAAAAAGTGTGGTGAAGTTGCAGTACCTGCCGATCAACTTCCGCTCTTACTTCCTGATGCTAAAGGTTTAGATCTAAAGCCAAAGGGGCAATCACCACTTGCGGCAGCAACCGAATGGGTAAATACCAAATGCCCAACTTGCGGGGGAGCAGCAACTCGCGATTCCGACACGATGGACACATTTGTTGATTCATCTTGGTACTTCTTGCGCTATCCATCATCTAAAAACTCGAACGAGCCATTTTCGCGCGCTGATATTGATACTTGGTTGCCCGTTGATCAATATGTTGGCGGCGTAACCCATGCAATCTTGCACCTGCTTTACTCCCGCTTCTTTACAAAAGTTCTGCACGATATTGGGATGCTTGGCTTTAACGAACCATTTACTCGTTTGTTAAATCAAGGCATGGTGGTAATGGATGGTTCCGCAATGTCTAAATCTCGCGGCAACCTAGTTCGCTTATCTGATGAGCTAGAGAACCACGGTGTTGATGCAATTCGCCTTTCGATGGTCTTCTCTGGTCCGCCTGAAGATGATGTTGATTGGTCTGATGTTTCACCATCTGGCTCTGTTAAATTCTTAAGTCGCGCTTGGCGCTTATCAGGTGATGTCGCATCAAAACCTGGTGTCGATTTTGCTGCTGGCGAGATTTCACTTCGCAAAGCAACACATAAAGCGTTAAACGATGCTGCGTTTGCGGTCGAATCATTTAGATTTAACGTAGCAGTTGCGCGCGTTATGGAGTTGGTAAATGCCACGCGCAAGGCGATTGATTCAGGTCCAGGTGCCTCAGATCCAGCAGTTCGTGAAGCAACTGAGGCGATCGCAATTATGTTATCTCTGGTTGCACCATTTACAGCGGAGGAAATGTGGGAGCGCTTAGGCCATAAGCCAGCAATTGCAACCGCAGGTTGGCCAGTTGTGGATGAAAAGTTACTTGTTGCAGATGCTATTGAAGCGGTAATTCAGATCAATGGAAAGATTAGAGAGCGAATTGAAGTTTCGCCAACGATCACAGATGCTGAAATAGAAGCATTGGCGCTGGCCCATCCCACAATTGCAGCAGAGTTAAATGGTGCAACGCCTAAGAAAGTTATCGCGCGCGCACCAAAGCTTGTAAATATCGTTCTTTAACCACAGCCACTCACCTTTTTAGATTTCTCTGCCCTTTAATGGCAGATGATCTCGCCATGCAAATATCTACTGAAAAAATGCGCGACTGGTGGAGCAATATCTCCTTCTCGATATCTCAAAAGCGATCGTTGCTTTCGATCTCAGCGCTAGTAATTGCGCTTTCTTTCTTTCTTGTGATGCGCGGAGCCACGGAGGAAATTCCGCTCGCACCTGAAGGTTTATCCGTTACCGAGGCGATCGCTGAGGTTACTGTCGATGTGGCAGGTGCGGTAAAGAACCCAGGTGTTTACACCTTGCCGGCAAATTCGCGAGTTATGGATGCGATAAAGATGGCGGGAGATAAATTAAAGGGTGCAGATCTCTCTGACGTGAATTTGGCGCGCATCATTAAAGATGGCGAACAAATCTATATTTATCCGCCAGGGAAAGCCGGTAGCGCTATGCGCATATCTCCACAACGAGCCAAAGCCAAATCTTCTGGTCCGATCGCGCTAAATCGGGCGAGTGCAAAAGATTTGGAATCACTCGATGGAATCGGCCCAGTTTTGGCAGCGCGAATAGTTGCTTACCGAAATCAAAATGGACCCTTTCTTAACGTGGATGATCTGATGAAAGTATCTGGAATCGGCTCAATCAAATTTGCGCAATTTAAAGAGAAACTACGCGTCTAATTGATTACCGCGCACTCGCTTTAGGCGGTGCGCTCTGGTGTGGTGCGTTATTGCAGAGTTATGTAGCGCCGTGGCGAACCTCAATCGCCGCGGCGTTACTTGTTCTATTTTCTCTATCGCAACGCCGTAATCGCTTTATCGTGCTTGCTTTTGCACTAGCTCTTGGCTCATCCGTTATGTCCCTGCGCCAGCACAGTTTGCAAGCAAGCATCGTTGCTCAACACATCGGCGAAAGCGCCACCGCTACATTGCAATTGACCACCGATCCGCACCTGAGCGCAAAACGGGTGAGTGGTCGCAATTTTCTGCCGCCTAGCTTCAGCGCACTTGCCAGCTTGCGTGAGATCCAAATTGGGCAAAGCAGTTACCAATTACATATTCCGATTCGTTTTATCACGACCGACACCGAAGTTGCGAAATTACTACCTGGCCAGAAAATAAGCGCTGAAGTGCAGATTCTGCACAGCAAGGAACCACGTGTTGCTGCGCTATTGATTGCTAACGGAAAAGTAATTGTGCTTAGTCAACCATCACGTTGGGCCAATTCACTTGGCAGAGTGCGCCTCGGTCTTCGCGCAGCCAGTGGCACCGGTGATGCTGGTTCGTTGATTCCCGGAATGGTGTTGGGTGATACCTCATTGCAAAGCGAGAACTTTCGAAGCGATATGCGTCGATCTGGATTAACTCATTTAGTCGCAGTAAGTGGGGCAAATTTTGCAATAGTTTCCGCCTTTATTTTATGGTGCGCGCAATTTCTCTTTCGAACTATGCGTTTTCGCATCTTCGCCACAGCAATTGCACTCGTTGCATTTATCGCACTGGTTCGTCCTTCTCCATCAGTTCTGCGCGCTGCTGCAATGGCTGCAGTTCTGTTGATTGCCTATGCAACTAAGCGCGGTGCTGATTCTCTGCCAGCGCTAGGTTTTGCAATTGCCGCAGTCGTCATCGGCGATCCTTGGCAAGGTCGAGATCCCGGCTTTGCACTCTCTGTTTTAGCCACTGCAGGTTTACTTCTCTTTGCGCCGCGAGTAATCACTTATCTAGAACGTTTCTTTCCAAAGATAATTGCTCAGGCAATTGCTGCGCCGATCGCAGCGACTGTTTTCTGCGCTCCAGTCATTGTTGCAATCTCAGGATTTCTATCGCCAATGAGCATCTTGGCAAACCTTTTGGCAGTTCCTGCAATAGTGCCAATTACCATTGTTGGATTTATCGCAGCGCTTTTATCTCCATTTACACCTGGCTTGTCTTCGCTCTTAATAACTTCGGTTAAACCGCTGGCTTGGTGGATCTCCACCGTTGCCGATTGGGCGGCCGGATTTCGCGTTCTGACAATAAGTAAAGGGCTCTTGGGCTTTCTAGCGGTAATTGTCGCGATCGCACTTATCTTGCTTTTGCCACGCAAAATTGTTATCGCCACTGTGCTAATCGCACTCTCTTTGAGTTACTTGCAACGTTTTCCGGGAGGGGATTGGCAAGTAGCAAACTGCGATATTGGGCAAGGTGATGGCGCAGCAATCAACCTAGGAAACCATCGTGCAATAGTTATTGATACAGGTCCAGATCCTGAGTTAATTGATCGTTGTTTAAAACAGTTATCTATCCGTGAGATTCCGCTATTGATTTTGACACACGGCCACGCAGACCACATTGCAGGTTTATCCGGCGCAATTAAGAATCGAAAAGTGGGTGCAACCTGGTATGGCAACGTGAAGCGCGGATATAGCGCGCAAATTGGGGATGCCAAAATTAAAGTTTTGTGGCCTGATAACGGGGAGTACGATCCAAATAATTCAAGTATCGCAGTGCGCATTGATACGCCAGATTTCTCGCTCTTTGCTGGTGGGGATATGGAGCCAGAGAGCCAAGCTGTAATTGCAGCAGAGTTAACAAGTGTTGATATTTATAAAGTCTGTCATCACGGGTCTGCATATCAAGATGAGAGTTTTACGCGCGCCTTGGATCCGCAAGTTGCGGTGATAAGCGTTGGTGCGGGCAATAGTTATGGCCATCCCGCCGCCAATACCTTGACGCTATTGGCGCAGGTAGGCGCTAAAGTACTGCGTACAGACGTTGATGGGGCGATTGCGATCGCTGCTCGCAGACATCGCCTGAAAATTAAGACCAGTAAAGGTAGTTTTAACTTTATTAGATGGGAGTAAGACATTAATCCGTTTTATCTCATCCTGGGTTCAGAGGCGGCACTTGCTGATCGCGCCTTGGCCAAGTTAACTGCGCAGCTAAAAGATGAGAGCGCAGAAATCACAACTATCTTCGCCGGAGATGCCTCACTTGGCGATATCTCTGATGCGCTGGCCCCTTCATTATTTTCTGAACGCCGCGCGCTAATAATTAAAGATTTGCAAGATCTTCCAGAAGATTCCAAAGAAGAAATCACGAGGTATTTAACCGAACCAGATGGGCTAACCACCGTTGTATTCATTCATAAAGGCGGCGTAAAAGGAAAAGCGTTACTAGATGCAATCAAGAAAGTTAAGCCAGAAATAATTGCCTGCGAGCCGCTAAAGAAAGAGGCGGAGAAAGAAGCATTTGTAAAAGAGTTGTTTTTAGATAGCGGGCGCAAGGCATCACCAGGCGCAGTTGCTGCACTAGTTGGTGCACTCGGCGGTGATATGCGCGAATTGCAACAGGCGGTTTCGCAGATCGCACTTGATTCACCTGCCGGTGTAATTGATGAAGCCATCGTTGATAAATTCCACCAAGGTCGCGTTGAGACAACCGGATTTGATGTTGCAGATGCAACCGTTGATGGGAATCTACCGGTCGCGCTGATTTCATTGCGCAGCGCAATCGAAACTGGTACAGATCCCGTAATGGTTACATCAGCCATTGCATCAGCGCTTCGTAGCCTTGCAAAAGTTTCTGGCTCTGCCAGTGGTGCAAAATCTTTCGAACTAGCCGGACAACTCGGAATGGCGCCGTGGCAAATTGATAAAGCGCGTCGCCAATTACAAGGATGGACTCCGCGCGCGCTATCGAAGGCGGTTCAAGCGATCGCCCTTGCAGATGCACAAGTAAAAGGTGCGGCCACCGATCCGATCTATGCCTTGGAAAAAGCCCTCGCCACGATTACCGCTGCTCGCGCTGCCAGATAGGCGGGGATTTCACCTCAATTTGAGCCTGAACCCCTTGCGCTGATAACCTACGCATCTGCTTGGCAACCAAAAGGGTTATCACAGCCTTAGACATTCGGAGTAATACACGTGGCAAATATCAAGTCTCAGATCAAGCGCGTTAAGACAAATAACAAGGCTCAGGCTCGTAACAAGTCTGTTTCATCATCTATCAAGACCGCTGTTCGCAAATTCCGCGAAGCAGCAGCAAAGGGTGATGCAGCAACAACAACGACTGAACTTCGCGCAGCTTCTAAGGCTCTAGATGTTGCCGTTGCAAAGGGTGTAATTCACCGCAACACAGCAGCAAATAAGAAGTCATCAATGGCTAAGGCTGCTGCCAAAGCCGGCGCTCGTTAATTTCAGCCCCAGACTTTAATAGAGGCGGACAATAGTGCCTGCAATTTCCCTTGCTAAGGCCCCGCAACCTGCAGCAACAAATCCAGCGCAGATTCGTAACTTCTGCATCATCGCCCACATTGATCACGGTAAATCAACGTTGGCCGATCGCATGCTCGGCATCACCGAAGTGGTAGACGCCCGCAATATGCGTGCGCAATATCTAGACCGTATGGATATCGAACGCGAACGCGGAATCACTATTAAATCCCAAGCAGTTCGTTTGCCTTGGCGCAGCGGTATCGATGGCCAGGAATACATCCTGAATATGATCGATACACCGGGGCACGTTGACTTTACTTATGAAGTATCGCGCTCGCTCGCAGCCTGCGAAGGCGCAGTTCTTTTAGTTGATTGCGCACAAGGAATCGAAGCGCAAACACTGGCTAACTTGTACCTGGCAATGGAAAATAACTTAACGATTATTCCAGTACTAAATAAAATTGACCTTCCAAATGCGCAACCCGATAAATTTGCAGCAGAACTCGCTCGCTTAATCGGTTGCCAACCTGAAGATTGTTTACGTGTTTCAGGTAAGACTGGTGATGGTGTTGCCGAACTTCTTGACCAGATCGTTGCTCAGATTCCAGCACCGGTCGGCGATGCCAACGCACCTGCCCGCGCACTTATCTTTGACTCGGTATATGACTCTTATCGCGGCGTTGTTACATACATCCGCGTAATCGATGGACGAATCAATCCACGCGAACAAATTCAAATGTTCTCAACTGGCGTTCGCCACGAAGCGCTCGAAGTTGGCGTTATCTCACCTGAACCAGTACCAAGTAAAGGTTTAGGCGTTGGCGAAGTTGGTTATTTAATTACGGGCGTAAAAGATGTTCGCCAATCTCGAGTGGGCGATACCGTCACGAATTATCAAAACCCAACTAAGACTGCACTCGCTGGTTATAAAGATCCAAAGCCAATGGTTTTCTCGGGACTCTTCCCGTTAGATGGTGCTGACTTTCCTCTCTTACGTGATGCGCTAGATAAGTTGCAGTTAAATGATGCCGCCCTTGTTTACGAACCAGAAAGCTCAGCAGCCCTCGGTTTCGGTTTCCGTTGCGGTTTCTTAGGCTTGCTTCATATGGAAATTGTTCGCGAACGCTTAGAACGGGAATCCGGAATTAGCTTGATCTCAACAGCGCCAAACGTGGTCTATCGCGTAACCCTGGAAGATGGCAAAGAGTTTATTGTTACCAACCCTTCAGAATTTCCTGATGGCAAGATCAACAACGTTAAAGAGCCGATCGTAAAGTGCACCATTCTGGCTCCATCTGAATACATCGGCACCATCATGGAACTCTGCCAAGAACGTCGCGGAACTATGCAAGGTATGGATTACATTTCAGAAGATCGTGTGGAAATTCGCTACACCTTGCCTCTTGCCGAAATTGTCTTTGATTTCTTCGATCAATTAAAGAGCCGCACTAAGGGATATGCCTCACTTGACTATGAAGAACTCGGTGATGAAGAAGGCAACTTGGTTAAGGTCGATATCTTGCTGCAGGGTGAAGCTGTTGATGCATTTAGCGCGATTGTTCACCGAGACAAGGCTTATTCCTATGGCGTGATGATGACCGGCAAGTTACGCGAACTTATTCCGCGCCAGCAATTCGAAGTTCCTATCCAGGCAGCAATCGGTTCACGCATCATCGCTCGCGAGAGTATCCGCGCGATCCGTAAAGATGTTTTGGCTAAATGTTATGGCGGCGATATTTCGCGTAAGCGCAAACTTCTTGAAAAGCAGAAAGAAGGAAAGAAGCGCATGAAGATGGTTGGCCGCGTGGAAGTTCCGCAAGAAGCTTTCGTTGCTGCCCTTGCCACAGATGCTGATATCGAAAAGATCAAAGCCGCGCGTAAGCAAGACTGATCGTGCTCTCTTTCTACGTACATATCCCATATTGCATAAAGCGATGTGGGTATTGTGACTTCAATACTTACACTCCGAATGAGCTGCAAGACGGCGCATCGCTCGAAATAGTCTCAAATGATTACATTGATGCGGTTCTGTTGGAGTTAGATGCTGCGCCTTTGGATGAAGTACCCACAATATTCTTCGGGGGAGGAACACCATCTCTGCTACCGGCTAAAGATTTGGGGCGGGTTATCGCTGCGATCAAAGCACGTAATGGTCTAACTTCGGATTGTGAAATAACCCTTGAAGCTAATCCAGATTCAGTAACGGAAGAGAAGTTACGAGGGTACTTAGCGGCTGGATTCAATCGGATTTCATTTGGTATGCAATCGGCACAGACGCATGTCTTGGCAGTTTTGGATCGCACGCATAATCCAGCGAATGTAAAACGCGCGGTTGATATGGCTCGTGCGGCTGGTTTTAAAAGTATTAGCGTTGATTTAATTTATGGAACACCTGGTGAATCACTGGATGATTGGCGTGCAACAGTTACAGAAGCACTTTCATTGGATATTGATCACATCAGTGCATACGCGCTAATTGTTGAAACAGGTACAAAGTTAGCGGCGCAGATCAAGCGCGGTGATTTGACGATGCCTATTGATGATCTGATGGCGGATATGTATTTATTAGTTGATCAGATGTGTAATGACGCCGGTTTTGCTTGGTATGAGTTATCTAACTGGTCTAAGCCAGGACATGAATGCCGACACAATATTGCTTATTGGAAGAGCGCGAATTGGTGGGGACTGGGTCCAGGTGCACATTCGCACGTGGATAAGAAACGTTTCTGGAATGTGAAACATCCAACTGCATACAAGCATAAGTTATTTGCTAAAGAGTCGCCAGTTGCAGAATCAGAGCAATTAACGGATGAACAATTGCACGATGAATCAATAATGCTTGCGATACGAATGCGCACTGGTTTAGCGCTAACTTCACTAAATAAGCAAGGACAAGATAATTTGCAGGCCTATGTTTCAACCGGACACATCGTGATTTTGGATGAACATATTCAATTGACGGCGCAAGGTCGATTGATCGCAGACCGATTGGTCCGAGAGGCGCTGGGCTAGCGCCCTGTAGTACCTTTAGCCCATGACTACTAACGCAACCATCCTTTTAGCTTTTCTCGCTGTCGTATTTGTTGTATCTGGTTTAAGCAAGGCGAGCGGAAACGAAAAGGGACTTTCTGGCACGCGCGATGTAAATGTCAAAGATGGAATAGCTAGAGTAATTGGTGTCGTCGAAGCTCTATCTGCCTTTGGCTTAGTCCTGGGTCTTAAGTGGAACGTGCTCGCTTACCCATCTTTAATTACACTTTGGTTCTTTATGGCCGGAGCGATTTATGTTCACTTCAAGGCAAATAAAGCCAAGACTGCATTTCCAGCATTCTTTTTATTAACGCTAATCTCTATCGCACTTATTTTGATCTAAAGGAAGCACTCCAAATAACTATGCAATCTCAACGTCGCCTGGAAATCTTGCGCGCTATCGTCGATGAGTACGTGGCGACGCAAGAACCTGTCGGCTCAAAATCAATCGCCGATAAGACTTCCTTAGGTTTATCGCCGGCAACGATTCGTAATGAGATGGCGGTTTTGGAAGATGAAGGTTTAATTACCCATCCGCACACTTCAGCTGGACGTATTCCAACTGATCTGGGTTACCGCGTATTCGTAGATAAGTTAGCAACTGTAAAACCTTTATCTGGCCCTGAACGTCGCGCCATTGAAACCTTTTTAGATGAGGCAAATAACCTAGAACAGTTGATGAAGAGATCTGCGAAGTTGTTAGCAGATTTAACTAAGCAGGTTGCAGTAATCACCCATCCTATGATTGGTGAAAGCTCAAGCGCTGGGAAGATGACGATTTCAGGAACCGCTAATTTGGCTCGTTCGGGAGAAGATTTAGGAACATCTCTATCGCCGATTCTGGAAGCGCTGGAAGAACAAGTTGTTTTGCTGCGCCTGATGGGTGATGCCAACGAGAATGTCCAAGTGAGAATTGGTGGCGAACAGAGTGAAAGTAACTTGCGCCAAACTTCGCTAGTAACTGTTGGATATGGCGCAGATAATTCTCCAATTGGAGCACTTGGTGTTTTAGGGCCAACCCGAATGGATTATGCAGGTTCAATGGCCGCGGTAACCGCTGTGGCTCGTTACGTTGGTCGCTATATATCGGAGAGCAATTAATTTATGTCTGATCTTTACCAAACGCTCGGCGTTGATCGCGGTGCTAGCGCTGATGAAATAAAGAAGGCATATCGCAAGATTGCCCGTGAATTGCATCCCGATGTGAATCCTGATCCTGCAGTGCAAGATAAATTTAAAGAAGTTACTGCGGCATATGAAGTATTGAGCGATCCACAAAAGCGTCAGTCATATGACATGGGTGGTTCTGGCTTCGGCGGTTTTGGTGGGGGATTTGGCGGCGGTGGATTCAGCGACATTATGGATGCATTCTTTGGAGGCGGACAAAATCGCGGACCGCGTCCACGTATGCGCCAAGGACAAGATGCGCTAATTCGCGTTGAAGTAGATTTAAATGAAGCTTGTTTTGGCACCGAGCGCGATATCTCTGTCGAAAACGCAGTTACTTGCACCAAGTGCAGCGGGCAAGGATCTGCTGACGCTTCTGCACCTGCGATGTGTCAGGTATGTAAGGGACGCGGCGAAACGCAACAAGTGCAACGTTCATTTTTAGGCCAAGTTATGACTTCCCGTCCCTGCGGATCTTGTCAGGGATATGGCAGCGTAATTCAAAACCCTTGCCGCGAATGTGCAGGTGATGGACGAGTACGTGCGCGCCAAAATATTTCGGTAAAGATTCCAGCGGGTGTTGAAACTGGAAATCGCATTCAACTTGCCGGACGTGGCGAAGTCGGTTCAGGCGGCGGGCCAGCAGGTGATTTGTACGTTGAAATTGTGGAAGCCGAACACCCATTCTTGATTCGCGATGGCCACAACTTGCACGTTGCGATCGAGATTTCTTTCGCTGCGGCATCTCTTGGTACCAAGGTAAAGGTGGAATCTTTAGACGGCCCAATCGAAGTTGAAGTGCGCCCAGGCACACAAAGCGGTGCAACGATTTCTGTGCGCGGTAAAGGTATGACGCGACTTCGTGCGGCAACTCGTGGAGATTTAATTGTGCACGTTGAGGTGCAGACCCCACATAAGTTAAGCCGTGATCAAGAAGAGTTGCTACGCAAATTTGCTTCATCTCGTGGTGAAAAACCCGGGGATGTAAAGATAAAGGGCCACGAACAAGGTTTCTTCAGCAAATTTAGAGATGCCTTCGGACGCTGATGCTTACCCTCTTCTTTGTTCCAGACCTTCCGACGTCAGTTGGTAGTACATACGAATTTGGTGGCGATGATGCTGGGCACGCTATTCGCGTATTGCGTACCCAAATCGGAGATGGCCTAGCGCTTTCCAGCGGACAAGGTGCTTGGTCGATAGTAGAAGTGATCGCTATTGCAAAGAAATCAATGACTGTGCGAGTTATCTCATCTGGTTTCGAAGAAGCACTTCCTGTTGAATTTACCGTTGCGCAAGCGCTGACTAAAGGCGATCGCATTAAAGAATCGATTGAGTTAAACACGGCAGGCGGAGCCGATGTAATTTTATTGTGGGCAGCCACTAGATCTATCGGCAAAGCCACACCAGATTTGATGCAGAAGTTAGCGACGACTGCGCGCGAGGCCAGCAAACAAACGCGACGCAATCGCATTCCTTTTGTGATGGGTGTGCTAGATGCCAAGAAGATTGCATACGAAATTCCAAATTATGATTTAGCAATCCTCTTTCACGAAAGTGCTTCACAGAAGTTAACTGATGTTGTAAAGCCAGGAGCAAAGAAAGTGCTTCTCATCGTTGGTCCAGAAGGCGGAATTACCGATGAAGAATTGGCGCTCTTTAAAGCTGCTGGCGCGCAGGTTGCGCTAATGGGACGCCCTATTTTCCGCTCGGCGCATGCGGGAATGGCGGCACTTTCTGGCGTAAACGCTGCACTTAAAATCTGGTAAAGGTATAGTCAACTTATGGCGTTAGATCCAGATTGCATTTTCTGCAAGATTATTGATGGTGTGATTCCTGCCGATATTGTCTTTCGCAATGAGAACGTAGTCGCCTTTAACGATTTAAATCCGCAAGCCCCAACCCACGTTTTAATCATTCCAACAATTCATACCGAAAATGCGGCGGGCCTTGCGAAAATGTCAGCAACGATTACCGCTGCACTTTTCACCGCAGCCGATCAGATCGCCATCGATCGCGAATTGACTGGCTATCGCACCGTCCTTAATACCGGCGCAGCAGGTGGCCAAACCGTTTTCCACGCTCATATGCATCTAATAGGGGGCCGTGGGCTCGCTTGGCCGCCCGGTTAAAAGTAGTATCTCTGACTATATGGAGCGAACTCTGATCACCATCCCGCCTGCAATTGCGATGGTTTCACTCATCGGCGCCGGCGATGCCAATTTAAGAGTAATTGAAGCGGCTTTCCCAAGTGTAAATATCACCGTACGCAGTAATGAGATAACTCTGCGCGGACCGCATATTGATTGCCTCGCGCTAGAAAAATTGTTTGCCGAAATGGTTGTCGTGATTCGCTCTGGCCAAACGCTGACAGTTGATGCGGTAATGCGCAGCATCTCAATGCTAGGACAAGAACCAGCAGAGAGCCCAGCAGAAGTACTTTCGCTAAATATCGTCTCTAACCGCGGGCGCACTATTCGTCCAAAGACTGCAAATCAGAAACGCTACGTTGATGCCATTGAAGATAACACCATTACTTTTGGTATCGGTCCTGCAGGTACTGGAAAGACCTATTTAGCAATGGCGAAAGCAGTTGCTGCGCTGCAAGCAAAGAAAATTACTCGCATTATCTTGACTCGCCCGGCAGTAGAAGCTGGCGAGCACCTAGGTTTCTTGCCAGGTACTTTAAGCGAGAAGATCGACCCTTACTTACGCCCTCTCTTTGACGCTCTGCACGACATGATCGACGTGGATTCGATTCCACGATTGATTCAAACTGGCGTAATCGAGGTAGCGCCGTTGGCATTTATGCGCGGTCGCACTTTAAACGATGCATTCATTATCTTGGATGAAGCACAGAACACGACGCCAGAACAGATGAAGATGTTCTTAACCCGCCTGGGATTTGGTTCAAAGATGGTCATCACGGGGGATGTAACCCAAGTCGATCTTCCAAATGGAGCCCACTCTGGACTTCGCGTAATCAGAAATATTTTAAATGACATTGCTGATATTGCTTTCTTGGAATTAACCGCCGAAGATGTCGTGCGCCATCGTTTGATCGGCGACATTGTGAAGGCGTATGCCAGTTATGACGAAGCAAAATCTGCTCCTCGCAATATACGTAACTTGTAAATACATAAAATGACTATTGAAATAACCAACAAATCTGGTGAACTTGTGCCCACCGAACGAGTGCGCGACTTACTTCAGAACGCGCTCTTAGAATTGAAGTTAAACCCAGATTGCGAACTCAATTTGGTCTTTGTTGATATCGAGGAGATGACTGAGCTGCACATCAAATGGATGGATGAAGGCGGTCCAACAGATGTCCTTTCATTTCCAATGGATATGCCTGAACCAGGAAATGAAGCGGTGACCCTCGGCGATATCGTTATTGCACCAGCTGTGGCTGCACAGCAAGCGGCGACTGCTGGGCACTCTATTGATCACGAGATCTTTATTTTGGCAGCACACGGTTTGCTCCATATATTGGGTTATGACCATGCAACCCCGGCTGAAGAGAAGGCGATGTTTACTTTGCAAGAGAACCTCGTAAAGAAATTTATAGCATGAACACCTTTAATATCAGCGCAATCATTGTTCTAATTGCTTTCGCCGGTTTTCTCGCTGCATCTGAATCAGCGCTCACTTCTATTTCTCGTATTTTGATCGAAGAGTTAGAAAGTAAGCGTGGTGGTCACTTACTTAAGAAGTACTCCCAACAACCATCTCGCTATTTAAATGTACTTCTCTTGGTTCGTAAAATCTGCGAATTTACTGCAGCTGCCCTGCTTGCCGTTGCTCTATTGCGCCAATATTCATCTGCGCAAGCAATGGCCATGACGGTTGTAATAATGGTTGTGCTCTCATATGTAGTAATTGGTGTTGGTCCAAGAACGCTGGGTCGTCAGCAACCCCATAAATGGGCCCGCGCTGGAATCTCAGTCGCTTACTTCTTAGCCTTCATCTTGGGCCCAGTTACCAACTTGTTGATTGCAATCGGTAATGCCCTGACCCCAGGTAAGGGATTTCGCAGCGGTCCATTTACAAATGAAGCCGAACTTCGCGATTTAGTAGATCAAGCCCACGAACGTGGACTCGTTGAATCTGATGAACACGAGATGATCCACTCGGTATTCGAACTAGGAGATACCTTGGTTCGCGAGTTGATGGTGCACCGAACGGATATGGTTTGGATTGAACGCGATAAATCTTTGCGTCAGGCACTCTCTTTAGCGCTGCGTTCAGGATATTCCCGAATCCCTGTCGCAGGAGAAAGTCTAGATAACATAATTGGTCTTGCTTACGTAAAAGATTTGGCAAAGCGCGCACTTGATCATCACGAATCAGAGACCACTGAGAAAGTGGAGCAACATATGCGCCCAGCCGTCTTTGTGCCCGAGATAAAAATTGCTGCAGAACTTTTGAAGGAGATGCAGCGCGATCAGATCCACCTAGCAATTGTCGTTGATGAATACGGTGGAACTGCTGGAATCATCACGATTGAAGATATTATCGAAGAGATTGTTGGCGAAATCGCTGATGAGTTCGACGATGGAATCGAAGCATTTACTTGGTTAACTGAAGATAAGGCTCGCGCCAAAGCGACCCTGCACATCGAAGATTTGGCAGATGAGTTAAAGATCGAGATAGATAAAGCTGACTTTGAAGATGTAGATACCATTGGCGGCTTAATGGCTCAGAAACTCGGTCGCGTACCAATCGCAGGAAGCACGATTTCTCTTGCAGGTTGGTCGATTACATCCGAGCGTCCAGTCGGTCGTCGACGTAAAATAAGCAGTGTAATTATTGAACGATTAAAGGATGAAACGTTAGAAGATCATGAGTAATTCTTTTTCAAACCCAGAAGATCAAAAGCTAGCCACTCTTGCTACCTCAACACTGGCGCGTACTGGCGCTAAACAAGCGGCGTCGTTGCGCGATACAACTGGAAGAACATATGTTGCAATTAATATTTCTGCACCAACACTGACGCTAGATGCAGTCCAAGCAGTATTTACAGTTGCTGCTGCATCTCAAATAGCTGGAATCGAAGGTGTAGTCATTGCGGGGGAGAAGTCAGCGATGACTACAGTGATAACCGAGAATTCTCCGCAGGCAACAATCTTTCATATCGATGCAAATGGGAGCGTTACGAGGGCGTAAGATAGCCCAATGCGTATCGTTCGATTCACTCCAGGACCTGAATCTGGCCTCGGTACCGATCCGCTCTTCGGAGTTCTAGAAGAAGATAATTCGATCACCGTTATCTCAGGAGATCCGATTTACCACGGTGTTACTAAGACAGCAGCAAAGGTAGAGCTTTCAAAGGTGCGCTTATTGGCGCCGGTAATTCCGCGCAGCAAGATTGTTGCTGTTGGCAAAAATTACGCCGACCATGCAAAAGAGATGGGATCGGAAGTTCCAAAAGAACCGATAATTTTTATAAAGCCAAATACATCTGTGATCGGCCCAGGAGACACAATTGTTTGGCCGGCGATGGCACCGACAATTGATTACGAAGCTGAGCTAGCAGTTGTTATCGGAAGAGTCTGTAAAGATGTTCCGATAGAGCGAGTTAATGAAGTTATCTTTGGTTACACCTTGGCAAATGATGTTACTTGCCGTGAAATTCAAAAGAGTGATGGTCAATGGTCTCGCGCTAAGGGTTTCGATACTTTCTGCCCAATCGGTCCTTGGATTGAAACTGATTTCGTACCAGGCACACAGCGCATCTTTGCTAAGGTAAATGATGAGTTGCGACAGGATGGAACCCTTGATCAGATGATCTTTAGCGTGCCCCAAATAATTGTATTTATATCCCAAGTTATGACTTTATTGCCAGGGGATGTAATTATTACCGGTACGCCAGCGGGAGTTGGTCCACTAATTGCGCGTGGCAGCGTCGTCATCGGCGTCGATGGACTTGGTCAACTTACAAATAAGGTGAGTGCAAAGCCGTGAGTGAGAAAAAAGTAAAGGTACGTTTTGCGCCATCTCCTACAGGTGACCTACACGTCGGAAACATTCGCACCGCACTCTTTGATTGGGCATATGCCCGTCACACAGGTGGCACATTTTTATTTCGCATTGAAGATACCGATACAACTCGCGTCACTGATGAATACATCCAAGCGGCGATCGATACTTTGAAATGGCTCGGCCTTAACTGGGATGAGGGTCCAGAAGTTGGTGGCGAAAATGGCCCTTACTTACAATCGCAACGTTTAGATATCTATGCGCATTGGGCACAAAAGTTTTTAGATCAGAAAGATGCTTATCACTGCTATTGCTCACCGGATGAGCTCGAAGCGGTTCGCGAAGCACAACGTGCAGCAAATGTTGCCCCGGGATATAACGGCCACTGCCGCGATTTAACCGCCGATCAAATTGCAGCCTATAAGGCGCAAGGTAGGGCAGCAGTTGTGCGTATGCGTATGCCAGATGGCAGCACAACTTTTACCGATGAAATTCGTGGCGATGTCACCTTTGATCACAAATTCGTTCCTGACTTTGTATTAGCTCGCGCCGATGGTTCACCGCTTTACACCTTGGCTGTTGCCGTTGATGATGTTTTGATGAAGGTAACTCACGTTTTACGCGGAGAAGATCTCCTTTCATCAACACCACGCCAGATTCGGGTCTATCAAGCAATGGGCGTAGCAATTGCTGATTACCCAGTATTTGCCCACCTGCCATTTGTTATGGGTCAAGATAATGCCAAACTTTCTAAGCGTAACGGCGAAGTTTCAATCGCTTGGTATCGCGAACAAGGATATTTACCTGAAGCCATCTGTAACTATTTAGCTCTCCTTGGTTGGTCACCAGGTGATGATCGTGAAAATGTCACAATGGCTGAACTTTGCGAGTTATTTACCGTTGATAAAGTTCATTCCTCGCCAGCACGCTTTGATATGAAGAAGTTAGAAGCGATCAATGGTGACAAGATCCGCGCCCTGACCTTAGATGAATTTCTTAAGTGGTCGCTCCCATTCTTGACTAAAGCCGGAGTAATTTCCGGAAGCGACTCTGAAATTGCACTGGTTAAGCAAGCGTTGCCGCTAATTCAAGAGCGCATTGTAAAACTCGATGAAGTACCAGCGATGCTCCGCTTCTTATTTGTAAAGAATTTCGCTGTAGAAGAAGCTTCGCTTTCCAAGGTCACAGACAGCGCATCGAAAGATGTTTTAAAGCGCACCTTGGCCGAGTTGACTCCGCTCACAACCTGGAACCACGATTCCATTGAAGCCGCACTTCGCGCATCATTAATTGAAGAGATGGGCTTAAAGCCACGTATTGCTTTTGGTGCGGTACGTATCGCAACAACTGGAAGCACTATTTCACCGCCGCTCTTTGAGTCAATGGAGTTACTCGGTAAAGATGCCTCATTGGCCCGAATTACTGCGGCGATAGACCTATAAATCTTCTTTAAAAATTGCGGTATTCTTGCCCCTGTTCTAATGGGGTATGGGGTAATTGGCAGCCCTGCTGATTCTGGTTCAGTAAGTCTAGGTTCGAGTCCTGGTACCCCAGCGCAGTACCCAGCAATACAAGCAATAAAGGTTTTAAAAATGTACTAGGGCCCCGTCGTCTAGCGGCCTAGGACTCTGGCTTCTCAAGTCAGCTACGAGGGTTCGAATCCCTTCGGGGCTACCAATGCATCAGAGCGCTTACAGACATTTACCTCCAGTAAGCGCTCTGTTCATTTTGGAAGATGTTTATTTCATTAGATTCTATTTGATCATAACTGCTAATTCACGAGCTATTACTTAGTTGATTGCTATCTATTCATAATCAAGAGATTAGATCGCCTCGTTCGAACCCAGAACTTCCCATAACCCAAATAGGAGATTTAAGTGAAATTGATTCAAGTCAAGCGTGGAATAGCAGTAATAACTGCTACTGCGTTTCTAGCAATCTCGGCAGCTCCTGCAAATGCAGCAGCGCCAGTATATGTAGAAGCTGTTGCAACATCTGCGACTCTTACCCCATTTGCCTCAGCAGGTGACATGGTTGGCACATACCTTGTTCCAGGAATTCCAGATGGACTTGGTGTTGTTAAAAATGGCAACTCCCTACGCGTTATTACCAATCACGAATGGAGCGCTACTAACGCAGTTGCAGCCGGCCGTACAACAGCTGGTGGACTGGTTTCAGGATCATTCCTAAGCGATATGACTTATGACCTAAAAACACAGAAGGTTACAAAAGCAGTTGACCTATTTAAAGATGTAGTTTGGTATGACTACACAACTGGTAAGTACGGTCAAACTCCAGTAGCGCCAGCAGGTGCCTTGGTTAAGGATTCTTTCGGAACCCTTAATCACTCTTACTTGTTAAATCGTTTCTGCTCAGGATCACTTGCTCCAGCAGGATCATTCTTTGACAAGGCATCTGGTTATGGATTTACCGATGCAGTATTTCTTGCCGGAGAAGAAGGCGGAGATGAATCACGCGCTTTCGCTACAAACCTAACAAACGGCCAACTCGTACAACTTCCGGCTCTCGGCCTCGCTGCTTGGGAGAATGTGATCCCAGCACCAACCAAGGGCAAGACAACTGTACTTATGACCAATGAAGATGGTTCAGCAACAGATAGCCAACAATGGATGTATGTCGGAACAAAGACAAAGACCGGCACTTGGTATGAAAAAGCTGGCTTTACCAACGGAAAGTCATATGTTGTAGCAGCAGCGGCAGGCGCAGTGGTTGCGAACGATGCCGAGATTCGCACTAAGTACGGCAAGAACAAGCCTCTCCCAATCTCATTTGCTGAAGTTAATATCAAGGCGAATGGAAAAGATCAGAACATTGAAGCCAATGCAAAGGGAATTGAATTTGCTCGCGTAGAAGATGGTCAGTTCGATCCAAAGAAGCCAAATGATTACTACTTCGTAACTACACAATCAGACTCGGATCCACTTAACAAGGCTGTTGCAGCTACTACCCCAAATCCAGCTACACCAACAGTAAGTCGCGATGGTGGAGCGTTATGGCGTATTCGCTTTAATGATGTTTCAAAGCCTTTGAGCGGTGCAACTCTTGAACTGCTACTAGATGGATCTGAAAGCATTTACATGTCTAAGCCAGATAACATCTCAGTAGATTCATTTGGAAATGTCTTGATCCAAGAAGATCCAGGTAACAATGCTCACCTTGCGCGTATCGTTTCCTATCGCATTAGCGATGGCAAAGTTGGAACTATCGCTCAATTCAAAGCAGAATACTTCACATCAACTGGTGCTTCATTTATCACTCAAGATGAAGAATCCTCAGGAATCGTTGATGTAACAGCCGAATTGCGTACGTCCAAATCTGATACCAATAGCTACTACATGTTTGTAGCGCAGATTCACGCAACTCCTGCAAAGGCTCGTCCTGATCTTGATCCAGCAGATGCCACATTGGCAAAAGCTGTTGAAGGCGGACAGTGGTACATCTTAAAGATTGCGAACTGGACTGACGTCTAAAAGTAATCTTTTGTCGAGGGATGGGGAAAGGGGCCAGGTAACTGGCCTCTTTTCTTTTCTACCAACTGTTACTGCCTAGGCCACCATCGAAGTCGTAAGTACTTCCGGTGGCCCAGGCATTAGCATCGGATAACAAAAATTCTGTAACACCAACAACTTCTTCTGCACTTGCATAACGCTTTAGCGGAGTTGCAGTCTTCCATGCAGCAACACCTTCTGGCCAAGCCTGATCAATTCCGGGACGGCCAATCAAACCAAGGCGCAAACCAAGTACGCGCATCGGTGCATGTGCGCGCGAAGCAGAACGAGTTAAGACATCTAACGCTGCTTTGCTTGCTCCATATATTTCATGTCCAGCGCGGGGATTTAGCGCTTCTACAGATGAAATATTTAAGACAACGCTAACGCCAGATTTGGCAGATTCATCAATAATCTCTTTTGGGGCATCTACATTGATACGCATCATCAATTCAATTTCAGCACGTGTCGCGTGTGCCGGATCCAGAATTGCTTGATTTGCAGCGTTGTTGATTACGAAATCTAATTTACCTACCCGAGATAGCGCTTCCTGCACCAGCGAAGTTCCAGATTTGGCCACGGATAAGTCAGAAGCTATTACGTGCAAGTTATCGTGCGCCAAGATTTCTCCAGTATTTACCTGTGCGCAAACGGTTGCACCAAGTTCGAGAAATCGTGAAACATATGCTTGGCCAATAAAGCCTGATGCACCTGTAACTAATATGCTCTTACCGGCAAAGCTCATTTGAGTGGTTCCAGCGCCTTTACTCGCAGATTCACTCGCTTGATTAAATCAGTTAAATCAATCTTCGTGCTCTGGCGTTTGGCAACAACTTGATCACCAGCCACCCATACATCGGAGACATCACCGCGCCCAGCTGCAAAAACCAAGAGCGCATTTACATCATGGACTGGAGTTAAATGTGCGGCGTGAAGATCTAGCGCAATCAAATCCGCTTCCTTGCCAATTTCGATACTGCCAACTCGATCACCCAGACCAACTGCCTTAGCCGCCTCAATAGTTGCGGCGCGAACTATGGAAGTTAAATCAACATCTGCGGGGGATTGGCGAAGGGCAACGACGTGTGCTGCCATGCGCATTACCGAAAACATATCCAAGTCATTAGATGAAGAACAAGAATCAGTGCCAAGGCCCACGGTGATGCCGGCTTTGCGCATATCGTTAAATCGCGCCAAACCTGAACCAAGTTTTAAATTACTTCCAGGACAGTGACCGACGGAAGCTCCCTTGCTTGCAGCAATCTTCATATCAGAGTCAGATAAATGAACACCATGTCCGAAGATAGTTGGCACATCCAAGATGCCTGTATCGCGGCAGACTTCAGTGGGGGATTTGGAGTAACGAGATTGCACATCGACATTCTCTGCTTCGGTCTCAGAGACATGTAAATGAATTCGCGCACCAAGCTCTTTGGCAATCGCGGCAACTTCAGTTAAATTCTCAGGTGAATCTGTATAAGTCGAATGCGGCATAAAGTACGTTGGAATGTATGGCCCACCGATCTTGGCAAGTTCTGCCGGCCATCGATGAGCTCGTTCAATTCGCTGATGCCATTGCAGACCATCTAAACCAGGGAAATCAAAGAAGATTGGGCCGGCTATATGGCGAAGGCCAACGCGAACTGCTCCGCGATGTGTAGCAACCGGATTTAAATACATATCCATAGTTGTGGTTGTGCCAGAAAGTAACGCCTCAAGTGCGCCAAGCTCGGTACCTAGTTCGCAAGTTGCTTCGTCCATAATTGCGCCCTCTGCAGCCCAAACTCGCTCCAGAAAACCTTGCAAGTTAACGCCTTCTGCCCAGCCACGCAGTAAAGACATTCCTAAGTGAGTGTGGCTATTGATTAGCCCTGGAGAAATTAATTTATCTGTTGCATCAAAAGTCGTTTTTGCATCCGGTGAATCGGGTCCGATATATGCAATTTTGCCATCTTTAATTCCGATAGAAACACCTTCGAGAATCTCATTCTTTGCATTTGAGGTAACGGCATACCGCGCGTTCTTGATAAGTAAATCAAGCATTAGGCAAAAGCCTTGATGGTGCCATCAATAATAGTAATTACCTTCTCGCTGGCCGCCTTCAGGGCAGCGTTGATATCTTCCATTGTGATTGGTGTATCGCTTATTCCAGCTGCTGGATTAACAACGAGTGCGATTGCGGCATAACGAAGCCCAGCTTCTTTAGCTAGCGAAACTTCGGGAACGCCGGTCATACCAACCACAGTTGCACCGGATAGTGCAGCAAGTCGAATTTCTGCCGGTGTTTCAAAGCGTGGGCCGTTAAAGCCTGCGTAGATACCACCTGTATTTAGCGCGATTCCAGCGTCTTTCGCCGATTTTGCCATAGCCGTTTTAACTTCCGCATCATAAAGATGTGACATATCTATATGTTGAACGCCACCAGGTTGTACTCCATCGAAGAAAGTATCCGCACGCCCGTGTGTGAAATCTACGAAATCATCAAGCAATTGCAGCGATCCCGCTGGCAACTTTGGATCTATTCCGCCAACCACGTTTACGGCGACGACGAAATCCACACCTGCGTTCTTAAGCGCTGTGATATTTGCACGATAATTAACCGCGCTCGGTGGAACGCTGTGATCAACGCCGTGGCGAGTAAGAAATGCAATCTCGACCCCGTGCCAAGTACCTGATGTGATTAGCGCTTTTCCATAAACGGTATCTACTGCTTGAGGTTTTGATCCTGCCAGCGCTGGCAAATTATAAAATCCGGTACCTGCAATGATTCCAATTTTCATCTAGTGCTTACTTGTCGAGACCGGCCATGAGGCGACCAATGTAATTTCGATCAGCGCCCTTGGAATCAACAATTGCCACGATTTTTCCACCCGACATAACTGCAATTCGATCTGAGAGCGAGAGAATTTCATCTAGTTCAGCAGATACCAATAGAACCGCTGCACCCTTATCTCGTGCTGAGAGCAATTGGTTATGGATAAATTCAATGGAGCCGACATCAACACCGCGAGTTGGTTGCGCGGCGATTAATACTGGGAGCTCTTCACTTAGCTCGCGAGCAACAACCACTTTCTGCTTATTTCCACCAGAAAGTGAACTTGCAGTGTTGGAAGCAGATGGAGTTCGGATATCAAATTTTTCTACCATTCCAAGTGCATTCTTAGAAATCTCACCTAGATTGCGAATCCAACCTTTGGCAAATGGTTCTTGATCAAATTGATTTAGTATCAAATTATCGGCGATGCTGTAACTTGAAACCAATCCATGCTTTTCGCGATCTTCAGGGACATGGGAAATACCTGCTTCGTGAGCGCCATGTGGATCCAAATCTTTAGTAGCAACGCCATTGATAATTACTTCGCCAGCTTCACGATGGCGCATTCCGCAGATCGCTTCAACAAATTCGCGTTGTCCGTTTCCTTCGACGCCGGCAATTCCTAAAATTTCTCCTTTATGAAGCGAGAAATCCACGCCTTTTACTGAAAGGATCTTGCGATCATCGCGAACTTGTAGGCCTTTAACTTCCAGGACAACGCCACCTCGTTTTGCTTCAGTGCGATTTACTTGAAGAACAACTGAGCGGCCAACCATCATTTGTGCCAAGCCTGCTTCATTTGTTTCTTTTGGCGAGGTGGTACCGATCAACTTGCCACCACGTAGAACAACAACGCGATCGGCAACAGCCATAACTTCGTGCAGTTTGTGTGTAATCAGAACAATACCCACGCCAGATTTCGCCAAATTACGAACGACCGAAAGGAGTTCATCGATTTCTTGGGGTGTGAGTACCGCGGTTGGTTCATCGAGAATTAACAACTTAACATCTTTACGTAGCGCCTTAAGAATTTCCACGCGCTGCTGCATACCGACTGGCAGGTCTTCAATCACTGCATCGGGATCTACTTCCAGGCCGTAACGCTTGGAAAGTGCGATTATTTCAGCGCGCGCAGCCTTCATATTAATAAAGAGTCCACGTTTTGGTTCATCACCGAGAATTATGTTTTCGGCGACTGTCATTACTGGTACCAACTGGAAGTGTTGGTGAACCATTCCTACGCCGCGCGAAATTATTCCAGCAGTATCTCCAAAAACGATTGGTTCTCCACCGATTTTTATCTCGCCCGAATCTGGCTTTACTAAACCAAAGACCGCCTTTAGCAGCGTTGACTTTCCAGCTCCATTTTCTCCCAGCAGTGCCACAACTTCTCCAGCGCTTACAGTTAAAGAAATATTGTCATTAGCCAATACACCGGGATATTGCTTGGAAACGCCAGTAATTTCTAGGAGCGCACTCATCAAGATTGTCCCTTCTCGTAAGGTTGTCCTTCAGCAGCAGGTGGTCTGACTTTTCCAGCCGAAATCGCCAAAACAATAATTGTCATTACATACGGCAAAATTCCGACAAATTGTGGTGGGATATTTACTGTGCCATTGATCATTAATTGATTTGCGCCAGCTTGGGCCAAGCCGAAGAACATGGCAGCAGCCAGCGCGCCCATTGGATTCCAGCGCCCAAAGATCATCAGCGCAAGTGCGGTAAAACCTTTACCTGCGGTAAAGCCACGGTTCCAAGAACCGACCAGTTCAAGGACTAAGTAAGAGCCACAGAGTCCGCCGATTGCACCCGCGATAGCCACATTTACATATCGCATACGTGAGACTGAAACACCTGCTGTATCAGCAGATGATGGGTGCTCTCCAACTGCACGAGTGCGCAACCCCCAAGGTGTATGAAATAGACCGTAGTAAAGAGTAATGATTACAACGAATCCGATATACATCAACAAACCATGCTTAAAGAGAACATCACCAAAGAATGGAAGGTTTGAAAGCCCCGGAATTGGTTTTTGTCTAAACATATTTGGGAGCATGTTGCCTTGGATGTAGAAGAATGAAGTTAGACCGGTAGCCAAAATATTTAGAATAGTTCCGGCAATTATCTGATCCATCTTCCAAGTCACGCTCATCAAGGCTAGAAGTAAGCTCATCGCAACGCCGGTTGCCATCGCTACTAGGAATCCGATGACAATGCTCTTGGCTGCAATTGCAACGTAAAAAGCAACGAACGAAGATAAGAGCAAGGTGCCTTCGATACCGATATTTACGATACCGGTTCGTTCGCACATGATTCCTACCATTGCTGCCAAGGCCAGAGGCATAGCAAATGTGACTGCAATTGAAAATACAGAAGTTGTGATATTTGCAGATTGCGAATACAAGTACAGAGTCGCAAGCGTTACGGCAAGAAAGTAGTAAGAACCTCTACGTTTAATTAGAGTTATCAATTTCCCCAACCTCCAGTAAGCGAGCGGTTGGAAGAGTTCTTAAAAAATCTTGAAATAAGAGGTGCGGTTACAAAGAATAGAATCATCGCAAGGAGCAGGTCTACAAGCTCAGGGGCAACACCAGCATCAAATTGCATATTGGCGGCACCAGCGCGCATGCCACCAATCAAAATCGCCCCCGGAATGATTCCTACCGGGTGCACTCGCCCAAGGAGCGCGATGGTGATTCCATCGAAACCTAGTCCTAAGTTGAAGGCAGGTTCAAATCTGTAGGTAATTCCTAGCGTTTCAACAGCACCGCCGAGTCCAGCAATTCCTCCCGAGAAAAGCATTGCAAAGAAAATTGTCTTCTTATATGAAATACCGGCATACCACGCAGCAAATCGGTTACGTCCTACGGTGTTAAATCGAAAACCTGTCGTTGTGAATCCTAAAATCCACCACATTAAAAATGCGAGAGCAGCGGCTAAGAAGAAACCACTTGGGAAGTTGCCAAACATTGGCAGACGAACAGAATCTAAAATTTGTGGTGTTCTGGTGAGCGCTTGGTCAGGCTCTTTAAATGGATTTGATGCTAAATAGTCAACGATTCCCATAACAATAGAGTTGAGCATGATTGTGGTGATAACTTCGTGAACTCCGCGAAATGCTTTTAGATAACCAGCTATAGCACCAACGATTGCGCCAAAGAAGAAACCAAAAGCGAGGGCAAGTGCGATATGAACTAGAGGCGGCAGGTTGGTGAGCGCATATCCTGCCCACGCTGAGGCGAGTGCGCCTGTGAGTAATTGACCCTGAACGCCAATGTTAAAAAGCCCGGCTCGCAAACCGAGTGTGACGGCAAGACCAGATAAAACAAGCGGTGTCGCTTTTCCTAAAGTGGCAGCGATTCCCTCACTTGAACCAAAGGCGGTAGTAAATAGTGATTTGTAGGCGAGCATTGGGTCAAGGCCTTGAGCCATCATTAAAACTGATGCAACGAGCATGGCGGTAACGACCGCGATGATTGGAACTATCCAAGATCCAACATCATATTTGCGCCTTGAATCTTTTACTTCATCGATCAACTTAGACATGACATCCAATTTCTAGTGCGGGAAATACTCGAAAAGTAAATTTTTATATATCTCAACTCTAGCCGCTAATCTCAAATTTCTATAGAGCGTCGAATGGGTGCGCATCGCTGCGCACCCATTCGAACTACTCACCTATATTTACATATTTCTATGTATTTATATTGGTTATGGCTTTACGCCAGTTGCCAATTCACCAGAAATGATCTTCTCAGTAATTGCAGAGACCTTGTCCTGGATTTCTTGTGAAACTGAACTTGCTAGATCGTGGTAGTCAGATAGACCAACTTGACCAACGAAGTTACCGGCTGCGATGGTTCCATCTTTAGCGGCGATAACTAGATCGGTTACACCCTTAACTAGCTTCTTCTCGGCTGATGTAACCAAGCAAGGCTGAGCTTCTGGGACTGTGTTCCACTGGTCGATGTCCACACCGATACAGAATGCACCGGCTGTCTGAGCAACCTTTGTGATCGCTCCGTTACCTGTGTTTCCACCTGCACCGAAGATCACGTCAAATCCCTGACCTAGCAATTGAGAAGCAGTTGATGCACCCCATGCTGGATCGTTGAATGCTGTATCTCCAGCTGCGTGGTAGATAACAGATGACTTGATTGTCTTGCCTAGTTCCTTGGCTGCGTAAGCAATTCCAGCTTCATAACCTTCACCGAACTTGCGAACTGGTGGTACTTCCTTCATACCAAGTACGCCACCAATTTTGTCGCTCTTGGTGAGGTTTCCGGCCAAGTAACCTGCAAGGAAGCCAGCGCGATCTTCATCAAAGATTAGACCAGTTACGTTAGCCGCATCTGTTCCGTTGAATTGATCTACGCCAACAAACTTAACATCAGGATATTTTGCTGCTGCAGCAACAGTTGCTTCAGCCATCAAGAATCCAACAGTAACGATTACGTTGTAACCCTTGTCTCCAAAGAGAGCAATGTTCTTTGCATAATCCTTTGAATCTGTTGTTTCTACATACTTAGCGAATCCACCGGTTGATTCTGCTCCGGCTAGTGCGCCTTCCCAAGCAGCTTGGTTAAATGACTTATCGTCAACTTTTCCAAGATCTGTTACAACACCAATACAAAATGCTTTTTCAGTACCGCAATCTGCTTCGGTTGCTGCCTTTTCTGCTGTTGAGCATGCACTTAGCGCTAGCCCTAGTAGACCTGCTGCGGCAGTTGCTGCAGCAATCTTCTTAAATTTCTTAAACAATTGTGCTCCTCTCGAGGGATTAGTCGAATAACCAATCCATACTTTCTGGGTGAGACAAAGAGTAGTCCAGTGAAGAAGTAACACAACTGCTCGAATAGATTAAATAAGTCACTCGTGTCGTGCAACAGAAATGCAAAGGTGAGGTTGAGGGTTAGGTCCTATGATTACGCTCATGCCAGCCCGCCCGCCATCACGATCAAAGAGGTGGCAGAGCGTGGAGATTAAGAAGTTTCTTATTCTCTGTCTCACTTTTGGTTTTGCTCTAAGTTTGTTAAGCGCGTTTCCCGCGCAAGCGTTAGGCAAAGGAACTTTCTATCTGGAGCTGAAACTAGGTTGTTACTCGGCCAACAAGTCACCTGATAAGGCGAGCAAATGGAGCGATACAAATTACAAGACGCTGTATTCAACTAGTTGCACCTCCGCTCACCATTACGAAGTTTTCTACACTGGAAAATTAAAGGCGAAAGATTTAAATTCTGACGCTGCGAAGAAAGAAGCTGGTTCGGCTTGCGATAAAGCAGCGCTGAATTCCTTACTTGGCCAGAAAGATTTGCCAAGCTCGCTTACTTATGGATATTTCTTTCCAGATCCAGGTGCCGAGGAGAAGAAGTACGGCAAAAAGATAGTTTGCTTCTTTCGTGTTGCCGATCCCAAAGATGACAAGTTCACCTTGTCAATAAAACGTACTTTCCGCGAAGTAAGCTACGTTTAATTGCGCTCTATCGAACCTTTACCTAAATACTTTTTCTGCGCCTTGCGCGCTTCTTTATAATTAGCATAAGCCTTTTGAGTTGATTCTAGAGTGGATACTTCTGGAATTGGAACTTCCCACCAAGCTTCGCCTCCTGGGGCATAAAGCAGTGGATCACTATTTATATGGATCAAAGTTGCAGTTGGATGCGCTTTCGCAACCTTCATCGCAGCACTCAAGTCCGCGATCGCATTTGGGCTTTCGGCAATACGAATTACATTCATTCCAAGACTTTCAGCATTAGTTGCTAGGTCTATAGGTAGAACTTCACCTGATTCGTGGTTATTTGATTTGGCATCACGGAAGCGATATTTAGTTCCGTATCTTTGCGAGCCGATATCTTCAGATAAATGACCAATCGAGGCGTAACCGTGGTTCTGCACTAGCACCACGATGAATTTCAAACCTTCGGCCACTGCAGTAACCAGCTCGGTATGCATCATTAAATATGACCCATCGCCCATCATTACCACCGGTGTGCGTGTTGAATCTGCGCGAGCAACACCAAGTCCGGCGGCGATTTCATAGCCCATACAAGAAAAGGCATATTCCATGTGATAACCAAGTGGATCGCGCACACGCCATAATTTGTGGAGATCTCCTGGAAGAGAACCGGCTGCGCCGACTAAAACATCGCGTGGGTCGGTCGCTGCTTGAACTGCACCGATTATTTCGCTCTGGCTGGGTTTAGCTATTTTCTGATCGACAAATGCGGCATCGACGATGGCATCCCAAACCTTGTTCTCATCGGCAATCTGCTTTGAATAATCTGCAGAGACTTTAAATTTGAATAACTCTTGAGTTAGCTCTTCTAACGCAGTTCGCGCATCTGCAACTACTGGAATTGCGCTACCGTGCTTAAAAGCATCGAAGGCAGTCACATTTATATTTATAAACTTCACATCTGGGTTCTGGAAGATACTGCGTGAAGCAGTCGTGAAATCGCTGTAACGAGTTCCAATTCCGATTACTACATCAGCATCTTTAGCCAACCGGTTTGCAGCGGTCGTGCCTGTTGCACCAACCGAACCACACATTTGTGGATGATCCCAGGCAAGTGAACCCATTCCGGCCTGTGATACTCCAACTGGAATTCCGGTTGCTTCTGCAAATTTGGCTAAGGCAGCGTGGGCATCTGAGTAAATGATTCCGCCGCCGGCGACGATAAATGGTTTCTTTGAATTAGCAATCGCTCGGGCGGCAACGGCAGAAAGGCCAATGTCTGGACGAGGTCGACGGATATGCCATTCACGATCAGCTAAGAATTCTTCCGGAACCTCAATTGTCTCTGCCTGCACATCTTCGGGCAGGCAGATAGTGACTGCGCCAGTTTCAGCAGGATCTGTGAGCACGCGCATCGCACCAAGCAGTGAACTAAAGATTTGTTCTGGACGATTTATGCGATCAAAGAATTTAGAGAGAGGTTTGAAGGCATCGTTTACTGAAATAGAAAGGTCATATGGTTGTTCTAATTGCTGCAGCACCGGATCGGCTGCTCGATTTGCAAAGGTATCGGCTGGAAACAATAGAACTGGCAGGCGATTGGTTGTAGCAACCGCAGCACCAGTCAACATATTTGTTGCACCAGGACCGACAGATGATGCACAAGCAAATGTTGAGCGGCGACGTGTCATGCGCGCATAGGCAGATGATTCATGAACCATTGCTTGTTCATTTCGCGCTTGGTGATACGGCATTAGACCAGGGTTCGTTGTGGAGAGTTGCTTTAGCGCTTGCCCAATTCCTGCCACGTTGCCGTGGCCAAAAATTCCAAAGACTCCGGCAATAGTGCGTTCGCGGTGGTCACCGTCGACGGTGTATTGATGTGACAGGAATTCAATAATCGCCTGTCCAACGCTCATCTTGCGAGTGGCCATAATAAACCCTGCCTTTCTACGCTAATTCTTAATTAATTTTGTGGGAATCCGAGATTGATGCCACCGTGGCTTGGATCAAGCCAACGACTTGTAATCGCTTTGCCACGAGTAAAGAAGTGAACTCCTTCTTCTCCGTGCGCTTTGGTATCGCCAAAGAGTGATTGCTTCCAACCACCAAATGAGTAGTAAGCAACCGGCACAGGAATTGGCACGTTGATTCCAATCATTCCCACTTGAATTTCATTCTGGAAGCGGCGTGCAGCGCCACCATCGTTTGTGAAGATCGCTGTTCCGTTACCGAAAGCGCCGCTATTAATTAGCGCAACGCCTTCTTCATATGACTTAACGCGCACAATAGATAGGACGGGTCCGAAGATTTCATCCTTATAAACGCTAGATGTAGTTGGGACGTTATCGATCAAGGTTGGTCCAAGCCAGAATCCAGCAGATTCACCATCTGCTTTTACATTACGGCCATCAACAACAACCTTTGCGCCATCTTTGGTTGCAACCTCTATGTATCCAGCGACTTTGTCGCGGTGCTCTTTAGTAACAAGTGGTCCCATATCGCAGCCGCGGCGACCATCACCAGTGCGTAATTTATCCATTCGAGTAACAATCTTTTCGATCAGCGCATCTGCCACTGGTTCAACTGCAACCACAACTGAGATCGCCATACAGCGTTCGCCTGCAGAGCCGAAGCCAGCGTTGATTGCAGAATCCGCAACAAGTTCCAGATCAGCATCAGGCAATACCAACATGTGGTTCTTCGCCCCGCCTAGTGATTGCACGCGCTTGCCAGCCTTTGCGCACTCTTCATAGATATAGCGTGCAATAGGAGTTGAGCCAACGAATGAAATCGCCTCAACATCAGGGGAGTGGAGTAATCCATCTACAGATTCTTTATCGCCATTTAGTACGTTAAAGACACCATCTGGCAGACCTGCTTCTTTCCAAAGCTTGGCTATCCATATTGATGCCGATGGATCTTTTTCAGATGGCTTTAAGACAACGGTATTTCCGGCAGCGATTGCAATTGGGAAGAACCACATCGGCACCATTGCGGGAAAGTTGAAAGGAGAGATGATTCCGACAACGCCAAGTGCTTGGCGAGTTGAGTAAACATCGACACCAGTTGAAACATTTTCAGAGTAGTAACCCTTAATTAATTGCGGCATTCCAACTGCAAATTCGACTACTTCTTGACCACGTGTAATTTCACCAAGGGCGTCTGATAAAACTTTGCCGTGCTCGCTAGTGATGATCTCTGCGAGTTCGCCCTTTTTAGCATTTAACAATTCACGGAATTTGAAGATGACTTGCTGACGTGCTGCAAGTGAAGTCTTTGACCAACCCGGAAATGCTTTCTTCGCTGCGGCAATAGCTGCGTTAATCTCGGCGTCATTTGCCAGTGCCACGCGCTTTGTCTCGACACCGAGCGCTGGGTCATAAACAGGTGCGGTGCGACCTGAGGTGCTTACAAATTCTTTATTATCAATCCAGTGATTCACGGTGGTAGTCATAGGCCCATCCTATTACTTTAGCCCCAAACATTTAAACGCCTAGATAATCGAACAGAATGCCTTGAGACAAGATTTATTGCAGGCGGTCCAAGATCTTTACCTGCTTGGGAGTTAGCTCTCTAAGGTCTTTTGCGCCCAGTAATTTCATCGTTCTAATTATTTGAGATTCAATGATCGTTAAGCACCGCTCGACGCCTTCTTGCCCGCCGGCCATCAAGCCATAAAGATAGGCCTTACCGATGTAGGTGAAGTCAGCGCCAAGTGCGATGGCCGCAACTATGTCAGCGCCACTCATAATTCCTGAATCAAGATGAACTTCCACATCTTTCTTAAGTTCCTTTGACACTTGTTCTACCAGCATCAGCGGAACTGGAGCACGGTCTAGTTGACGCCCACCGTGATTAGAAAGAATCACCGCATCGGCTCCATATCTAGCTGCTTTCTTGGCATCGTCAAGGGTTTGAATTCCCTTGACGGTTAAAGTGCCATCCCAATTTTTACGCAACCATTTCAAATCATCAAAAGTCATTGTCGGATCAAACATATAGTCGAGTAGCTCTGCCACCGTTCCGTTCCAGTTAGACATGGAAGCAAATTCCAAGGGTTTTGTAGTTAGAAAATTCCACCACCATTCTCGGCGAGGGACGGCATCGATGATCGTGCTCAAAGACAATGTTGGGGGAACGGTTAAGCCATTTCGAACATCTCGCAAACGCGCACCAGCTACTGGAACATCAACGGTAAGAATCAGGTTGGTTACACCTGCTTGTTTGGCTCGCTCAACCAATTGCATCGATGCACCGCGATCTTTCCACATATACAACTGAAACCAATTAACGCCATTTGGCGCAGCCGAGACAATGTCTTCAATCGAAGTTGTTCCTACAGTTGAAAGAGAATATGGAATTCCATATTTAGCAGCCGCCTTTGCTACTGCTAACTCACCTTCGGCATGCATCATCCGAGTAAAACCGGTTGGAGCGATTCCAAACGGTAGAGCGAATGTATTGCCAAGTACTTTTGCTTGCGTTGAAATACTTGAAACATCTTGCAAAATCTTCGGCGCAAATTCAATGTTGCTAAATACTTTTCGAGATCGATTAAGCGAAATTTCTAATTCTGCGCCACCGTCGGTGTAATCAAATGGCCCTTTAGGAGTTCGTGCTTTTGCGATTTCGCGTAGATCCCAAATCGTGTGCGCTGCGGCAAGCCTTCTTTTTCTGCCATTGAATTCAAATTTTCTAAATTTAAGTAGTTCACTTAGCGCGCTAGGGCTCGGAAGAGTTCTCTTAATGTTTTGATTCCCGTTTTGATTCATGTTTTGGTTCACGAGAGCTGCCTTGCCATAGCCTCACTTTACCTACATAAATTTTCCGAGAAGTTACTGGTGAGTTAGTGCCGTTTTTTGCCTACGAGGGGCGAAAGACCCTGGAACAGAGATCTGTTTCCAGCAAATCCCATTGCCTACGTCAAAATCTTTATAAAATCTTAATCAAAACGTTGCACCCAAAACCATTGTTTGCCCCCTTTTTGCGGGGTACTGTTCGTCAACCGTGGGAACGTTTCCGAAGGCGTGTATTCGCCATTGGAAACGTTGCCACCGCCAACTCGACAATGTTTGTGCTCCGGAAAGGACACTATGAAGGTATCAATGAAGAGAGGACTCATCGGAGTTCTCACCGCAACCTCACTGGCTGCGGGATTGTTAGTGGGAATTGCTCCTGCACACGCAGCGAAAGGTGCGAATTGTCAGGTAAATACTCCAATTACAAAAGCACAATGTGATTTAATCACTGTAGCTTTGATCGGTAAAGTTGTTACTTTGGACCCAAATAATCCAAGTAGAACAAGTAATCCGAATTACGTAACAAGACTTTTAGTTCAGGGACAAATGTTCCGTTATGACATCAAGGGTGTTGCACAGCCAGATCTAGTTGACAAGTACACAGTGTCAAGTGATGGTCTTATTTACACAATGACTCTTAGAAATATGAAGTATTCAGATGGAGTAACACCAGTTACTGCAGATGATGCGGTATTTAGTTGGGAGTACAGCCAGAAGAACGTTCCAGGATTTAACTCTGTAACAAGTGTTGTTGCAAGCGATGCAAAGACTGTTGTTTACACATTAAAGGAACCATTCTCTGACTTCCCACGCGCCCTTGCTGGTATTTACGGAGTTGTAAACTCACGTAGCAAGGCTGAAGGAAAGCCTGATTACTGGAAGAATCCACTCAGCGCCGGCCCATTCAAAATCAAGAAGTGGGTAGATGGTTCTGATGAATTCCTAGTAGATATCAATAAGAGCTACTGGGCAAAGCCTGCGGTGAAGGAAATTCGCTTCCTTGCAGTACCAGATCCTGTAACTCGCGTTCTTGCACTTAAGCAAGGCACAATTGATTATGCATTCGACCTTCCAGCATCAATTGGTCGAAATCAGCTGAAGGATACGAAGGTATTCCGTGCTCAGCCATTCCAGCTAGCCGGTAACTTCAGCATCGACTTTAACTTGGTTAAGTCAGTTGGTACACCTTGGGCTAATCCAAAGGTGCGTCAAGCGATGTCATATGCTCTAGATCGCCAGCAATTTAGCGACTTAGCATTTAATGGTGACGTAAAGGTTTCTTGCGCACTAACTTTCCCATCACACCCAAACTACCTATGCGTTAAGCCAGGTGGTACTAAGCAGGATCTCGTAAAGGCAAAGGCACTTATGGCCGAGGCTGGTACTACTGGATTTAATATCCGTCTCAGCGTATTCAACCGTCCAGGTTGGGCTGATGCTGCGGCAGTTGTTGCGTCACAATGGGCAAAGATCGGCATTGTTGCCACTGTTGCTGCTGAGCCAGACGCTGTCGGAGCTGCTGGTCAAAATAACGGTACCTTCGAAGTTCAGTTGTCAGGTTACGGTTCAACATGGTTGAGCGGTGGTCTTGCAACTTACATGGGCTCTAAGGGTGCATGGACTGGTTGGTCAAAGTCAAAGTCTGATGACTCACTCATTGTTGATTACGATGCTGCGCAAGGTAAGGCCGCACAGCAAGCCGTACTCAAGAAGATCGAGCAATTGATCTGGGATGAGTCAGCACACGTTATGGTCGGACAGCGTTCAGGTTGGGGAGCATCACGTCTTCCTGCAGGAATCTTCCAAAACCAGACTGCTAACGATCAATACACCGTACTGCAGACACCTGCTCTTGGCGCAAAGAAGAAGTAAGCGCTGAGAAAAAGCAGTAGCAGTAGGTAAAAGCTAGTTATAAATCTGAGGGAGGGACCGAAAGGTCCTTCCCTCAGATTTATTTAGCAAAATTTTTAAAAATATAATAGATTTAAAATTTTTCCGCGGTAATTCATAGACGCAAGACAGGGTTTTACATATCATTTAACTATCCGCCCAATCTTACGATTGGCCAACTGTGACAAGGACTGGAAACGTTAACAATGGCCTCATCAGCGATCAATCCAGGTGCACCGGCTGAGGAAATTTCAGCCGAACAGAAAGTTCCCGACAAAAATCGGATTGCGCTGCGGCGCACACTTTTTGGCAGATTTATTCGCTCTTTAGTAGTTGCATTTTGGGTAATGTTTATCGCCTTCTCATTGCTTCGCTTCAGCCCAGGAGATCCAATTCGCTTGGCGCTTGGAACAGATGCCACCGAAGAAGCAGTGGCAGAGATGAAGCAGAAATACGGTCTGGATCAATCATTTTTTGTCCAGTTCTACGATTACTTCACAGGAGTCTTCAGTGGCGATCTTGGCACTTCATTCTTCTCGCAACGTGAAGTGACCGAAGTCGTTGCAATGCATCTTCCAGTTACTTTGATGATCATCCTCCTTTCAATGGGAGCGGCAGTAATAATTTCAATTCCAATCGCACTATCTGTTGCGCTAAGCCGTCGCCCAGTAATTACTTATTTTTTTCGCACTTCAACATCAATTTCGCTAGCGATTCCGGGCTTCTTTCTTGCCCTACTCGGACTTTTACTATTCGGCACAGTAGTAACTTGGGTACCGGCGGCAGGCTATGAGGGTAATTTCCCAAGTAACCTCAAATATCTCTGGCTTCCTGCCCTAGTTAATTGCTTCTCACTCGTTCCAATTCTCTCTCGCGTACTCCATAGCTCTTTGATGGATACCCTCGGTGAAGAGTTTGTGGAAACCGGAGTTATTCGCGGCGTTGGAAAGCTAAAGTTTTACTGGTCCTACATGCTTCGCCCATCACTTGCACCGACAGTTGTCCTTGTTAGTTATATGGTTGGCATAATGATCGGCGGCACCGTCGTTATGGAGATGATCTTCTCGCTCCCTGGAATTGGCAGAGAATTGATTGAGGCGGTGAGTACTCGTGACTATGCCATTGTGCAGGGGATCGTAATGATCTTCGGATTAATTGTTGTCTTCACCAGTTTTATTGGAGATCTGCTCGGTTACTTACTTGATCGACGGGTGACGCTTTCATGAGTAAAAAAGCTAAAAAAATTAGAGTAGAGGGAACTCTGGGCGTCATTATCGGTGCTGGAATGATGGGCGCACTTTTGCTTGCCGGTCTGCTAATTCCTTGGTTTGGAAAGTACGATGCTAATGAAATTAGCGAAAATCAATTAATGCCACCTAGTAGCGACAACTACTTTGGAACGGACATGCTTGGACGCGATATCTTTGCTCGAGTCTTCGATGCGGTATTTATTGATATTGGAACCGCATTTGCCGGGGTATTGATCCCGCTAGCCGTCGGAACTATTATTGGCACATTGCTTGGTATCTCGCGAAACCGAAAAGTTAATTCATTTATAGGTTCACTTATTGACGGTATCAACGCATTCCCATTTTTGATCTTCGTTATCGCACTCGTTGCCTTCCTTGGCGCAGGTTTAGGAAGCATCATCCTTGCACTCTCACTCGTTAACTGGGCACGATATGCACGCATCGCACGTACAAGAGCGGTTGTGGTTAACCAACAAGGCTATGTAGAAGCGGCAAGAACACTTGGGTATAAACCTTCTCGAATTCTCTTCCGCCACATCATTCCAAATGTTTCATCTGAAACACGCGCTTACGCGCTTAGCGATTTCATTATCGTAATCATCGCTGTTGCAGCTCTCTCATTCCTTGGCCTTGGTGTTAATCCACCACAAGCCGAATGGGGTGCAATGATTAAAGATGGCGCAAATATCATCACCCTTGCTTGGTGGGCAGCGGTCTTCCCTGGTCTAGCAATCTGCTGGGCAGGAATTTCGGTAGCGGTCTTCTCTGAGGGTCTCACAAAGAGAATTGGTGAGGGCAATCAGCAATGACTCCCAATGTAAAACTTCTTGATATAAATAACGTTGCAATCGGTATCAAACGTCGCAAGCGTGAAACTCTCGTTATTGTTCGTGAAGCAAACTTTGATGTGAATTACGGCGAGATGGTCGGCATCGTTGGTGAATCTGGTTCTGGAAAGACAATGATCTGTCGGGCAATTATCGGAACTCTAGAACGTCGTGGGGCATCGGTCATTGGCGGAGAAGTTCTCTTCGAAGGGCTTGACCTAAGAACGATAAATGAAGCGAAATGGAAGACCCTTCGCGGAAAAGTTATTGGCTATGTTCCGCAGAGCGCACTCGCTGGACCTAACCCGGTCTTAACTATCGAAAAGCAACTGGCCGAAGCGTTATCGCAAGTCGAAGGCACTGGTTCAATGAAGAATCGATCAAAGGAACTTCTCGATCTTGTAAAAATTCGCCGCGTGGACACTGTTATGAAGCAGTATCCATATCAACTCTCTGGCGGTATGAGACAGCGCGTGATGATCGCTTGCGCACTTGCTAGCAAACCAAAGTTACTCATTGCAGATGAGCCAACAACTGGTCTTGATGTGACGGTGCAGTCTCAGATAATGGAGCTTCTGCGTGAAATTCGTCGCGATCTTGGAACTGCAATTATTCTGATCTCTCACGATCTTGCTCTCGTAGATGAAGTTTGCGACAAGATTGTGGTGATGCATGCTGGTGCGACAGTTGAAGTTGGACCTACCTCTAGCATGGCAACGCCGCGCCACCCATACACAGTTGCTCTTAACTCATCACGTATCGATGTTGCAAAGCCGGGCGGTGAACTTTTGACTATCAAAGGCAATCCACCATCAGTTGGTCAATGGAATCCGGGATGTCGCTTTGCCGAACGTTGTGATTATGTTCAACAAGACTGTCTAGTTGGAGAACATCCAGCACTGTCAGGTAATAAAGGTGAACACCAAAGCGCATGTCTTCACGCCGATAAGATTGGGAAAATCTGATGAGTAAGCGCGATATCTTGATGGAAGTAGAAAATGTCAGCGTCACTTTCGGCTCCGGTGCAACCGCTGTTGAAGCGGTGAAGAATTGCTCTCTGACTTTGAACGAAGGTGAGCCAATCGGCATCGTAGGTGAATCTGGTTCTGGAAAATCTACACTGGCCCGAGTTATGGCTGGCTTGCAACCACCATCAGCTGGTGCAATCCGTTTCCGTGGCGATAATGTTTTTAAGGGAAATAAATCTTTCCAAAGCGGAAATCGCAACCAAGTACAAATGGTCTTTCAAGATCCGTATGGCAGCCTAAATCCACAATTAAATGGGCTTTCGGCGGTAGCGGAGGCGGTTCGAATTCATACCAAAGTTGGTAAAGACGAGTCAGAGCAAAAAGCTTTGGAACTTCTAGAACGAATGGGAATCGGAAAGCTTGATGCTCTGAAGCGTCCGCGTCAATTATCTGGTGGTCAGCGACAACGTGTGAGCGTGGCACGTGCTTTATCTGCCAACCCAACAGTATTACTCGCGGATGAACCAACATCAGCAATTGATCAGAGCGCGCAAGCACAACTCTTGAAACTCTTCTTAGGTCTTTTAAATGATGGCCTGTCGATTGTCTTGGTCTCTCACGACCTCGGCGTTATCCGTTACTTAACAAAGCGGGTATATGTGATGAAAGATGGCGTTTTTGTTGAATCCGGAGATACCGATACAGTCTTTAACGATCCGCAAGAGGATTACACCAAAATGCTTCTTGCATCAATTCCAGGTGAACTAGGAAAAGCGGCAAGGGCAAAGTTAAAGAAGTAACTTTAAATTCTGATATCGATGGTTGTGCCACCATCGACTACCAGAGTTTGCCCGGTAATAAATGATGCTTCAATTGACGCGAGAAAATAAATTGCCGCTGCCTGCTCACTCATCTTGGCAAAGCGTCCCAGTGGAATCGCTGCAAGTAATTTCGCTGGAGTTGTAAGGCCTTTATCCTCAAGGTCCTTCATATTTCTGCTTTCGGTAAAACCAGGTGCAACCGCATTTACGCGAATTCCATCGCTTGCCCATTCAACTGCAAGAGTTCTAGTGAGCGCTTCTATCCCCGCCTTTGAAACATTGTAGGAAGCGCGCTTTGGCAGGCCAACTCGCGCGGCGATAGATGAAATTGAGACGATTGCTCCAGCGGGGGATTTCTTAAGGTGCGGATAGGCGATCTGAGATGCTTTAAATGCACCATCTAAATGAACCGAAGTGATCTGATCCCAATCGCTATCACTGTAAGTCTCGGTTGCACCTTGGCGAAAATTTCCTGCGTTATTTATCAGGACATCTAGGCGAGCAAATCTAGAGATGATCTTTGCAACGCCTGCTTCTATATCTGGCCGTGAGGTCACATCAACTTTAACGCCGATACTTCGATCACCTGATGGATCTAACTCTTTAAGGGCTGTTTCGATATCGCCCTCATTGAGATCAGAGATTGCAACGTTGTAACCATTTGCAAAGAACTTCTGGGCGGTTGCAAAGCCAATACCGTGGGCGCTTCCGGTAATGAGTACGACGGGTGCTTGGCTAGCCATTAGAGCTCCTTACTGATTGTCGCTAAATTATTTCAAACTCACCCATCGTGGTGGCCCAGTTAGTGCATCTGATAAGTCAGGAAGATCAGGGACAGCCAATCTAAATCCTTTGCCATCGTGGGTACGACCAGATTGACGGCGATCTAGAATCATTTCAGCCAATGGATCAACGCTGGCACCTGGTGCTGAGTACTCGATTGAGAATGTTGGCGAGTCAATGATTGATGCAATCTGGTGATGGATTGCATCATAAACATGCCAGGAAATAGCTAACTTGCTGTTGGCCATGTAATCATTTAATAAGACCATTCGAGATAAGCCGCCTTGGCAGGTTGCATCGATTCGCAACATATCAAGTGCGCCAGTTTCAATAAATGCCTGTGGATGATAGAGATGTGTTTCATCATCACCGCTGGAAAGTGGAACATCAAGCAGGCGACGCAGTTCAACTAATTCGGCGATGCTTCCTGGGATAAATGGATCTTCCACCCAAGCAAGGTCTAAACCTTTTACGATCTCGTATGCCTCTTTTGCGGTGCGACAAGACCAGGCTAGATCGGTTGAGACTGCGCAGAGACCTGTAGCTAGTGCGGCTTCAATGCGCTCGCGTGTCAATTTTGGACTTGCACCGACTGGTAACTTCACGCCAACTGCGCCTGCTGCAACTGCAGCTTCAACTTCCCAGGCAATATCTTCAGGTCCGCGTGATGGTGGGTATCCAACAACTGCCCACTTTGGATGTTCTTTCTCTTTCTTTCCGAAACTTTCTACAACAGTTGTGCCTTTATGGCGGGCAACCGCGTCGTGAGTTGCGATATCAACGAGTGAAAGTCCGCGCAGTGATGCGCCAGAAGAAAGTGGAGCGCTCATTCTTCGCAGAATTGCATCGAAGGTGTTTATTGGATCGCCATCAAAAATCTCTTTATATGGCTCTGCAATTAGCGTATTAACCGTGTCAGCAACGGGAGTCCCGCGATCAAGTGAGAAAGCTTGCCCTTTACTTCCATCTGCTAGTTCCACAGTAACAATCGCAAATCCACGCGAACGTATTACATATTGGCCGAGCACCACTGGTTCCGGAAGATTTAAAGTAATTCGGCGAGCCGAAAGGTTCTTTATCTTTGGGATTGCACCTTTTCCTTGGGCGAGTGAATCAATCACGGTTCCACGGAATTCTGCGAGGTGTAAATCCACCGTCAATCGTCAGCATCTCGCCAGTTATGTAGCTGGCATCGTTAGATAGCAAGAACTTCACTCCGGCGGCAATTTCTTCAGCCTCACCAAAGCGTTCCATTGCGTGCATTTCTCTAATTGATGGATCTACTCGTCCCGATCTCAACCCCTCTTCAAGGAGTGGAGTATTGATGTAGCCAGGAACAACGGCATTTACGCGAATTCCAAACTCGGCCCACTCGACAGCGAGAGTGCGAGTTATCGAATCGATTCCAGCCTTTGCTGCAGCGTAAGAAACGCGGCGTGGCCAGCCAAAGATGTGCGAAACGGAGGAGAAGTTAACGATTGCACCAGGGCGTCCGCTCTTTATCCAGAAACGTCCAGCGGCTTGATTTGCGAAGAAGGTGCCATCTAGGTGGCAAGAGATCATCGCTCGCCATTCTTCGGGAGTGGTTTCAATACTTGATTTATTTGTGGCATATCCCGCGGCTGCAATTAAAGCCGAGAAACCACCGCGCCAATCAAGGGCACCTTTAAATGAATCTTGAACAGATTGGTAATCGGTGACATCGGTCTTGAAGAACTTAACGCGATCTTTTCCGAATTCTTTCTCTAACTCTTCAATGCGTCCCTCTTTCATATCAAGGAGCGCCGCATGTAGATCGGGCCAATCTCGCATCGCGCGTTGTGCGCAAGAGAAGCCGAGGCCACTAGTGCCACCAGTAACTACGACTGTGTCATGTTCAATATCTCTACGATTCATTTCTCTCCGATTTGAAATTCTAGGTTATAGGAATTGATGGGACTAAGGAATTAATCTTGTAAGTACAAAGTCATTTCTACTTCAATGCAAAGCTCAGGGAGCATTAGTCGACTGATTTCAACAAAAGAGGAAGTTGGAAGAATTTTGGCAAAGAATTCGCCGTGTGCTTTTGCAACTCCTTGCCAATCATCAATGTTGGTCATGTATACACGAGTGCGAATTACATCATTATAAGTTGCACCTAACTCGTGCACTGCTCTTTCAATCTCTTCGAAAATATATTTCGTTTGACCGTAAGCATCATTTGGAAACATAACTTTGCCATCTCGTGTGGTGGAACTTGTTCCAGCAACTTCGATGAGATTTCCAATCCTTACCGCTCTGGAATAACCAACAATTGGTGCCCAAGGGCGATTTCCATCGACGCGCCTGACTTCTCCCATTAACAAACTCCCATTCAGAAATTTGAGCCTATAAGGCTCAAATATGGCGAAATTGACTGATATCTCAGCCTAACAGTTGCGCAATTTGAGGTCAATGAATTTCCCCTGCGGTATGTGAGATTTACAGAAACATTCTAAAAAGTATTTTAATTTCATTAGGTATTCACTAACCTTTAGCCATGTCACTCACTGCCAATTGCACCTTTGATCTCAATACATCAAGTGATTTTGTGGGAAAGCGCAGCGGCTACATTCAGATTGGTGATTCGACCAATAACAGCGGCTGGGCCCACCATTGCGTCCCTATAACTTCAGTAAAAAACGGCAGCGGGCCGCGAGTATTGGTCCTTGCAGGTAATCATGGTGATGAGTATGAAGGACAGATTGCAGCCTTAGATCTTGCTCGTCGACTTGAAGTTGCAGATGTAAAAGGTGAAGTTTTAATCATCCCGGTGTTATCTGGTCTGGCATCTGCGGCTGGTACACGTCTTTGGCCAAATGGACAAAATTTCAATCGTGTTTTTCCTGGAAAAGTAGATGGAACAATTGCAGAAAAGTTCGCATATTTCCTATCAAATGACTTATTCCCTACCTGTGATTCGGTAATCGACATGCACAGCGGTGGACGCAGTATGCACTTCATTCCAAGTATCACTATGGTCTGGGCTTCAAATCTCGAATTGCGAAAAGAAATGCTCCGACAATCACTCATGTGTAAGAGCGAATTCACTCTCCTCGG
>CAMBGS010000004.1 GCA_945866305.1 Bifidobacterium breve | reverse complement strand
TGCACAAAATGGCGTGCTTTACTTTCAAATGATTTATCTGACGTCACGAGGACGGTTTGTTCTCCTTTGTCACCAGATACTGTGACTAGAACATATTTTTCAGATTCTGGACTCTCATCTGCAATCCAGATATCCGGGTCGCTAGGGTCATCGAAGATGCGGCGAAAGTTCGGCATTTCTCCCCCTAGCTCCAATGGACTGTATCAATCTACTTCAGGTTAAGTTTAAATAGAGAAACCTGGTTTGGGTGCTAGACCCAAACCAGGTTCTCATCAAACCGCGCAATTAACGAAGATTAAGCTTCGCTGCTTTCAATGGTGATCTTTGTAACGGAACCTGGAATTTTCAAGTTACCGATTGTGAATGTACCGGCGTTTGTTGGACCATCTTGCCCCGTATCGCCGCCAAAACTACCGGCGCCAGTGATGGTTGCAGTCGCAGTCTTAGTTGTGTAACTGGCATTGTCATTCGCGTTTGTAACCGAGCTTGGAAGGGTTACAAAGATTTCCGTACCGTTAGCCGCATTCATGGTTAGCGCTTCCCCACTAGCGTTATACGCCTTCAGTGTCAGCTTCTTTCCAAGGCATCCAGCGCCAGCGGTTGATGTCTCTGTTCCGCCGTTGCTTCCGATATTTTGCAAGGCAATTGTCGAAACATTGAAAGTTGACGTTGATGTTTCAAATGATGAGGCAGGAAGAATTTTGATCGTTGTATCACAAGCAGCTGTTGTTACAACTCCCTGACCGAATTCAACGCTTCCTGAAGTGTTAAGAGAAATAGTTCCCGCAAGAGTTGTGCTCATGCCACCGACAACGGCTACAGAGACTACAACTGCGAGTAGTGGCATAATTCCGCCACGCTTTTTTGTATTGGTGCGTGAATTACGCTTTGGTGGTTCTGCAAACTTTAAAATCTCCACTTGAAATGTCCTTTGCGCGGTACGTAGTGGCGCTGCCCACGGTGGACAACGGCTCAATCCAATCACTCACCCAGAGGGTGAGTCAAGGGTGGGTCAAGGGCCACCCCTCAGCCAGAATGACCGCTTGGGAGAACCCCAAACCGCCTCTCGTTTTGACTACTTCCCCGCAGCCAAGCGCCGATCAGCGATCTGTTTTGCTGGGCAGGCTTGCGCAGACCCAACAAATCTCTTCATCCAAGGCGGTTTAGCGCTTTGGGTTATTTACGGTTTCCACCGTTGTGCGTCCAACAATCTGACCGTCGATATTGACGAGTGAGCTCGTTGGGTCCAAGTAATAGGTAACGTCTGCAGATGTAGTTGAAAGATCGCTGCCATCGTAGATAGATGTACCGGCGATATTCAGTGAAGCAGCCGACACAAGGGTGCCGCCAACTACGCCGCCGTCACCATTTAGCGAGGCAAGCTGTAAATATGTTGCATCACTCGAACTGACTTGAGCGTCAACATCAGGGACAACAATTTGTAATACGCGCACATCAGCGCTCGCGCCAATCGGGATTTCAGAACCAGTCGTATTAATAAGACGCATGCGTAATTTCTTGCTACGGCATGAATTCAAATCAAGATTTGAAATTGTTACCGCTTTGACTCGGAAAAATCCGGCGGATGCATCTGTAGGCGTAGGTTGTGAATGCCATTCTTCGCCAATCGAAACAAAAACAGTCGGGTCGCATGCAATTGCTTGCTGAGAGCCTTGGCCGAATTCAAGTGCGCCAGAACCAACTGTTACATTCGCGGCAAATGTTGACATCAAAAATGGAACGAGTGCAACAACTGCAACACCCAACATCAATTTTGATTTTGCTCCACCGATTCCGGCGAAACCATTGTTCATTTTTCCGCTTAGAGGTGATCCCAAGTTTCCTGCGATGGGTACCACCTCCTCAATTTGTAACTGCTCGTTGCCAGTGTGCCCGAGCTAATCCCCAGAGCCTATTCGGATTGCCGAAAATATGCCATAAGCGCGGAATTTAGCGCTTGAGAGTCACTTCTCCCTTTTTCATTCCTATGCCTACCCCCCCGGCATTTATCGATAGTACGCGGCGATTTTCCGCGAAAATCTTCGGGCAGAGCGACGAATTCTCGGCTTGCTTATCGGTAGCCAGGAATCCGATTTGAATCTGTTGACCTGCCAGCGAGCGCCCCAACGCAGAGACCTTGGCGCCGCCTGAAGCGTTAAAGACGGTATTCACCAAAGTGGTGGGGGCAGAGATCGTTACAGTGGAACTCAAGTCACCACTTATATACAGATTAGTGGCGTTTACGTTATCGGGTGCCCCAATTGTTAATACATCAACGACTGTGTTGACAGTATTTATGCAAACTAATAAGTACTCCGGGCCTGAAACGGTAATCTTTGGAATTCGGACAATTTGGGCGCGTGGGTCAACTGAAATTTCATTTGGAACTTGAATCACCATTCCTTGCGACTGCGATGGTCTTGCTGGGTACACGATCGGGGTGCTGCTCGGGCTAGCACTGGCCGAGCCACTTGGTGCATCACTCGGAGCAGTTGCCGTTTCTGTTGCCGAGCTCGGTGAAGGCGATGGGGACGAATCAGTCGGTGCGATCTCCTCAGTTAACTCAGTCGCTCGATCCTGCTCTTCGGCTAGCGTCGGGATTACTTGCGAGAGAAAAAAGGCGCTCAGGCTCAGAACGATAAAGCGGACCGCCAACTTCCTTTTATACGAATTATCCCCCTTGTTTAGGTTACGGACCTGGGACATACGAAGCATCAGGATGTCTCCAACGTGAATTTCTTAACGGAATCTGCTGGCAATTTTCGCGGGAAGAAAACGGTGAAAGTGCGGGAATTGGCAGAGCTTGGTGAGTAGGTCGCGTAATAGTCTGTTGTACCTTCGCTGGCAGAGACTTGTGCCGAAATTGAGGAGTCGTACTGGAATACGCCGGCAGGAATTGTTGTCTCGGAATCAACATTCCAGTCCAGTCTTATCTTGGCATTGCCCGTTGTTTTATGCATCCAAACATCAATTCCATAAGAGCGGCCGTACTGCATTGGAATGCTTCCGGTAACTTTGCCAAAATCGTGACCGTTTCGGTCTGTAATTATGTTCTGGTTATTAATTTGAACCTGTGCTTTGCCGAGGCTAAACAAAGAGAAAACCACATCGTGCTTAACGCCATCATCTGTCTTTGGAATCTTAACAAACCCGCGCCAATGGATCAGGTAATTATTTTCTGGGCAACCCGGTTTCGGAATATCGGCACCAAAGTCATAATCAATAGTGTCTGACAAATCGTAATCACCACCACAGATCGTCAAGCCTGTTTCGGAGGGTGGATTTGGAAAAGTTGACGTCGGGAAAACGCGCCAATCAATGCCATCTGAATCAGATGAATTTCTAGTCAGTAAAAATTTAGCGAAAGTCGCATCTGGGCCGGTGCCACCCGTCATTTGATTAAATCCAAGATTTAAAGCGTTAGCGCCTGAATCCAGAATTGTTAGCTTAAATGTCTGGTTGATACAGGCATCAGATATCTCAGAAAGGCGGATTCCTGCAAGATAGAACGAATAAGGCACCGTTGAAGTATCGGTATACGAAATGGCAGATACGCGTATCCCATCGTCATCGCATGCTTGAGCAACTATTGAGCCTTGACCATATTCAATTGGGTTTGCACCATTTAGTGTGATCCTCGCACCGATTGTGTCGCCTATCAGGACTAATGTGTAAACAAACGCAGCTGCTATGCCGAATTTAAATGACTTGCGGTCAGCTACGGATGGTTTCTTCGGAGCCGCAATACCCAGCTCTTCTTCTTCAACTTCTGCTTCTATCTCTGCGTCCTCGCGGTATTCATCCTCTTCATTAGGGTCAAGTTTGAGAATATCCACACTCGCCCCCTTCATCCTGGCCCGCAAAAACCAATCGCAATGTGCAAATCCTACCCAAGATAACTTCTGCTAGATATCCCCTCGCTCTCGGGCGATAGTTCCACTAGTTTTACCTCGTGGCATCTAAGAAATCTGCAGTAGCGAATCCGCAATTAGCATCAAAAATTGGGATTTGGGCCAAGAAACACAACCTAATCGAAGATGCTTATATATCCCGATTAATCCCGTCTGTAGAGAAAGGTGCTGATCTCGACTATTGGTCTGGCTATGACGCAACCGAAATGATGCCATATCCGGAGATTAAATCTGGTCTCCGCGAAAACTCTCTATCAGAACGACTGATTACCTTTAGAAATATTATGGTTTTCGTACCAGTTGCTTTCACTTGGGCGGGAATTAGCCAAGCAACTACGGCTTTCTCTAGTTATTCAGAGTCAAATCCTAACAAGATCGTGAACTTCTTTGATTTCTGGGAAAATGGTTACGGAGTCTTAAGTAAATTCTGGACTCTAAGTAACATCGCACGTATTGACTTTCTTTTGCTAACGCTAGTAATTATTGCTTCTATCGCGATCGCTTATTTGCAACAGACATCCAAAGTTCGACGCAATGCTGAGAAAGCTGAAATTGACCAAGAGCGTTTACATCTCGCACTTGATATAAATGAATTCACTTTTAAATTTAAGGCTCTGACTCCGGTTATTCTTAACCAGAGTATTTCAGCGGCAATTCGTGATCTTCGCGCATCCACATCCTCCGTTGGAAAATTGATGAAGTCTTCTGAGAAGAGCGCCGCCGAACTTGCTAAAGGTTCTGCTATTCGGCAGCAATTAGGTTCTATTCAGAAGTTAATAGAGAAATTTCAAAAGTGAGTCGGAGAGAGCTCTTTGTTGAGCCCGAACAAGATGACTCTGTAAATATCGCGGGATGGGTTTTTGCTGATTTACTCTTGAGCCTTTCCGTAATTTTCCTGACAAGTATCTCCTTTGCCGTGCCAGGTGCAACTGGAGATGCCGCAACACCGATTAATTCCACTGGTCAAGTTTTGAACATACAGGATTCTAAGAGCCAGGAAAAGTCACCAATTGAGCAAGGATTTAATTTTTATTATTCAACATTCAACAAATCTCAAATAGAGAGTGATTTAAAAGCATATTTTCTCCGTGAGAATTTATCCAGAGATTCGGGTGTAATTTATGCTCAAATCGTTGGTGGCTTCGATGATAAAACCGAAGGTTCAGAACTGGGAACAATGCGAGCCCTTGAATTTAGCATTGCACTTAAGAAAGCTGAAGTTTCTGCCTTTGAAGGCGCAAACTTTGACCTAACCACTTCTAGCGCTTTAAAACCAAATCAAGTAGCACTTCGGTTGGCTTTCGCACCTCCTATTGCAATAGAAAAATAGGTTTACAGTGCGAAATTCCAGCACACCCCAGATTCAATCGTTATGGTCTATCTCTTAATCACCCAGTCGGAGTTCGAGTCCCTCACAACCCACTTATTTTTTCTTATAACCCTTTGGGCAAACAGGTTTTATTGCAGTTATCTTCGTGACTACTTTTCCCTTAATACATTGGATCGTAGACTTTCCGACTACAACTTGTTGGGCCACAAATTCTTCAGCTTGCTTGATTAAATCTAAATGCTTATAAATTGGAGAAAAAACAGCAAGCTCTCGGGGGTGTTTTTCATTAGCAGGGGTGTTAGATGCTCCACAGGCATAGAAATTCATTCCAGATGAAAAGGCTTGCCCCACATAAATTACCTTCCCTTTATAGGTGGTTGTCATCCCACTACCAGAGTCACCAGGGCAGGATGAAAGATTTGTTAACAGTGTTTCTTTTGCCACATCAGTAAGTTGCTGGCCTTGCAACCATGGAAAATCAGACTTGGGAGCCAAGTTAGATCTCATAATTCGCGGAAGTTCGCTTGGGCTTTTATTGGGATTATTCCGATCCTCAGCACACGGATTCTTTTGGCCGGGATCACAACGATCTCGATACTCACCGTAGCCATGGAAAACTACCTCTGCTCGTGCCTTAACTAATTCAGCCTCAGCTTCTGCAGTCATCAACTTTGCTGCAGATATGCTGGCTAAATCTCTATCTAATACAAGAACAATAAAGTCGTTTTGTCCGCCCATTGATGATTTTCTATAATCACCTACATAAGTCTGAATGACCTTTGCTCTACCTTCAGTACTCTTAACTGAGGAGTTAGGTTTACCTACAGTTACATACTTAGGCGCAATCAAAACGCGATCACCATTGGCCTCAAAACGGTAATAGGAATGTGCAGCGCTAAAGACAATACGTGGTGAATATAGGAATCCACTCCATCCGGCCATCAAGTTAACTTGTGAGGGGCCTTCCTGCCCAAAGATTGGAACCGCTCGAGGGTTATCGAGATTAACTGGTGCATTTAATCCAGCCTGAGAAACTGGCGTCGAAGAGAAAATCAGCGCACTCATCATCAAAAGGGCTAGAGCAACTTTGCGCATAACTCAATTTAACAGCAAATCTTTCTCTGTCAAGAGTTTTCAAGAGCCCAAACTCCCGAATGCGGATGAATTACTTGCCTGACTACTTGGGCGCTTTGTAGTGCGTCCATCGCTTCATTTACCTGAGCCATTGGGCTCACCGATGTCAGCAGCTTTTCAACTGGCAGTTTGCCTGCTCGCCAGAAATCAACAAATTCTGGAATATCAACACGTGGGTTTGCAGAGCCAAGGTAAGAACCACGAATGGTTTTCACATCTGACACTAAAGATAGCGCTGATATAGAAAGCATCTCTGTTGCAGGAGGCAGGCCAACTGTCACCGTTGTTCCTCCACGACTAGTTGCTTCATAGGCAGCTTTTAATGTGTCGGCTCTTCCAGCACATTCAATTGCGACCAATACTCCAGCAGGGAGGTGATCGCGTAGGTTCTCATTTGGATCCAAGGCAAAATCTGCGCCGAGTTCAAGTGCAAGTTCGCGCTTTGATGCAACCGGATCAATTGCAAAAATTGGTGATGCTTGGGAAATTACTGCACCAATTAGCGCCGAGAGACCAACGCCGCCAAGGCCCCATACACCAAGTGACTGTCCTGCTTTTGCATGTGCAGAGTTTCGAACTGCACCGATACCTGTAAGAAGTGCGCAACCAAAGAGCGCGGCGATATCAAATGGAATGTCTTCAGGAAGTTTTATTAGTGAGCGTTCATCAAGAACCGCATATTGGCTGTAGCAAGAAACACCGTTGTAGTGGCTCACTGGTGTGCCATTAAAACTAATTCGCGATCCCCCACTGATCATTTCACCGCGTGCATTTGATGATGCACCTACTGAACAAAAAGCTGGCGTACCTGTTGTGCATTCAGCGCATTTGCCACAGCTAGGAAGAAAAACACTGGTTACGTGATCGCCAACTTTTAGACCTTTAACACCGGCGCCTATTTCAACGACAACACCCGCCGATTCATGTCCGGCAACAAGTGGTAGCGGACGCGGACGTGTGCCATTAACAACTGAGAGATCGGAATGGCAAATTCCTGCCGATTCAATTTTTATGAGCACTTCCCCAGCACCGGGTGGTGCAAGATCTACTTCGACAATTTCAAGTGGTCGCGTGGTTGCATAAGGAAGCGGTTCACCACTTTGGCGAAGAAGTGCGGCAAGTGATTTCACGATGCAATGACCTCGATGCGATAGAGCCCTTATCTTATAGGCCCGCCAGGTGCACTGACTAGGAATTGAGAGTAAGCCGAAAGGGTTAGGAAGGTAGGGAAATGATCTTCATCTAGACAGATTTGGCGCAAGATCGTGACCGCATCTTCAATGCGATCATTTTCGTTTCGCTCTGTTCCGTTAATTATGTCGAAGATAATTTGTTCAACCAGGCTCCTGCGGAATTAGAAAACAAGTGGGGCGAGATGATTAGACCTACTCCACGATTGAATTCCAGTTTGCTAGCCGCGATTCCGCAGAATGGATTCTTAGGTATAGAGCTACGTGAGATTCTTGAATTTCTAGAAGATCAGCTCGATTCGTAAACTTTAAATATCCTCTAGTTTAAAAGATACCCAAGTCTTCATGCTTTCTTTTGCTCCCAAGATGAGAGCTTTATCTTGTTTAATTGCTTCGGTTAAAGGTATGACTGGAGATGAAAAGGGTTCAAGGGTTATCAGTCTTTCCTTACCCCAAAGTGGCCAAGTTTTGACGCCACCGAACACCATCCAAATCCAGCAGTAAGGAAAGACTTTCTTATCCCATTCTAGAGTTATATCTGTTTGTAGCGTCTTATTTCTAAAAGTTACTGAGCTCTTGCTCATAGGACCAAGGATGACGTGGCCATCTGTTCCATCATTAGCCCCGAAGGTGCTTACATCAACAACCTGGCCAGAGCCATCGAGCGCATTTGGCCACTTCGAATTGCTATCTGGTTTAAAGCGATACGTTGAATCAAGATCATAAGAAGACCCCAGATAACTTGGAACTTCAATTGGCTCACCTGGATTTACGATGATTTCCATACCTGGATCTATAAAAGGTCCACCGATCACAAGGTGTTGACCCCACTGAAATTCCATTTCTTCTCCACTTAGATTTTCAACAGATTCATCAAAGCGAAGTTCTCCATTGGTCAAAGTCATTATCCGAATTAACCGCAACGGCATGCGTCGCAGATTGACTGAGAACTCAACAGAAATTGTTTCTTCTCTATCTTCTAAAATTCGATAATCCCAAGATAGAAGCGCTACTTCACCGTGGGCTCCAAAGGAGGCACCCTTGTAATCAACTGGAAAATTTGCAGCCGGCAATACCTCTTGCCATCCCCCGCTGAAGTGATCGAGAAAATTGCCGATAGCCGCTTGAGTAGATTGCACTCCCTCTCGATATCTGACGATATCTTCTTGCCCATGCCAGAGTAAATCTAAATCTAATTTTTTAGATCGTAGCTCCAAAATTTCTGCGCCTCGAGTCAGGCTAACTTTGAGATGAATCTGCGGTGATGTCATCTCAATAATTTCATGACCTTCCCAGACAGAAAGTCGGCCATAATGACCAGAAACTCGGCGGGTGAAAGGATCTCTCGGTCCTTTGATTGTCATATCAATACTCGCAATCTGTGATTAACTCTTGGGTAAGCCAGTTTTAGAATCTAAGCCATAATGTTTAGCTAACTCAATATCAACCTCTGCAACACCAAGTGCGGATGTCCAACCACCTTCGACGGCAATACTTTGACCTGATAAATAAGAAGCGCGAGTGGATAGTAAGAAGGCAACGACTTCCGCAATCTCGCGTGGCTCCCCGATACGTTTCAATGGTGTCAATAACTCAAGTGATTGACGTCGAGCGACGGGATCTGGCGCATCTACAAAACTCTTCTCAAGTGCGGGAGTCATGATGGCACCCGGTGCAACCGCATTTGCCCGAATTCCAAATGGCCCATAAGCAACGGCCACATTGCGTGTTAGCGCATCAACTGCTGCCTTAGTCATCTCATAAACCGCGTGATCAGGCCATGCTCTGCGACCATGAACAGATGAAATATTTACAATCGCTCCGGGAACTTTTCTCATCGTAAAAGACGCCACTGCCTCTGTACAGCCCCAGAAAGAACCAACTTGGTTTGCGTTGATTAACTCTTCTAGCACCGCCGGATCATTTGGGAAATCATGCATCGGCGCTCCCCTGGTCCATCCAGCGCAATTAACCCAAGAGATCAAATTTCCTTTGGATTCCGCTAACGCTCTTGCACTTTGATGTGTGGAACGTTTACCGACATCTCCAAGAACTGAATATGCCTGATTTCCGGCATCTTTGATCTCCTTTTCAACCAACGGCAAGTTCGCTGGATTAAGATCAATAAGTATTACTGTGTAATCCTCGGCGAGACGATGAGCAATGCCGCGTCCGATCCCGGATGCAGCACCAGTGACTACAGCGACTTCTTTCATAGCCTTCTCCCTCTTTCTATGAGCGTACAGCAGGAGAGTAGAAAAGCAATGATTTGCAGCGTGGGAAAGCTACTGAATCAAGACCATAGTTGATTGGCCGGGTACAACGACTTTTCCGGCTTTTAATACTTGAAGAGTCTTTGTACCGATCTGAGATCCCTTAGCAACGATGTTCCAGCTATTTGCGTTCGGCAACGTGAATGTAGCGCCAGCAGAATCGGCGTTATGGATTACAACGATTGTCTTCGCCTTGTCCCCTACCGCTTTACCATTGATTGAAAATGCAATCAGCGTATCTGTGCCTTTGAAGAATTTTATGTTTGCCTTCATCGCCGCAGTGGTTGTCATTCGAAAGGCTGGGTGTGCCGCACGGAGTACAATCAAGCCCTTGTAGTAATTGACAGTTGATGCGTACTTAAGTTTCGTACTCCACTTAAGCGAGTTTGTGGCGTCATTTGATTTGTAACTGTTGTCATCCCCATTTTTAGAGCGCAGAAATTCTTGGCCCGCCTGCATAAATGGCACTCCTTGAGATAGGAATGCAATGGATGTAGCAAACTGGCTCAACTGGGCTACCCCTGCCGGAGAAATTCCTTTAACGCTGGCGGTTAACTTATCTGCCAAGGTCAAGTTGTCATGTGATTCAACATAATTTACTGATTGGCCAGGCGCTGCTGTTCTCCATTTATTAAGGAACATTGGGTTGTAATCAGTATTGCCCACGATTCCAGGATAGATGTCTCCGACAGCGCTGATCTTTCCAGTTGCCCAACCTGTATCGGATGCCTTAAAGACCGATCCTTTAATGCCGTCACGAATTTGATCGTTAAAGTGTGCAACGTTATTTAACTTCGAAATATTGGTCTGGCTAGCTCGAAGATCCTTATCTAAAGTTCCCATCTCCCAGCCCTCACCAATAATTATTATTGTTGGGTCAATGACCTTAAGGGCGGCGGTAACTTCATTTATTGTCTTAACATCCATAATGCCCATCAGGTCAAAACGGAAACCATCGAGGTTGTATTCAGTAGCCCAGTACTTAACCGAGTCAACTATAAATTTGCGGACCATTGGGCGTTCGGAGGCAACATCGTTTCCGACACCAGTACCGTTCGTCAGCGCTCCATTCTCATCGGTGCGGAAGAAATACCCTGGCGTGATTAGGTTCTGACTAAATTTGCTTGTTTCATAAACGTGGTTGTAAACAACATCCATATTGACGCGTAATCCAATGGAATGCATAGATTGGATAGCCTGCTTGAGTTCAGTAATGCGAGCAGTTGGATTTGCTGGGTCTGAACTATATGAGCCTTCCGGCACATTGTAATTTGCTGGATCATAACCCCAGTTAAAAGTTGGTGCCGCTTCGTCTACAGATGCGAAATCATATATAGGCAATAACTCAACGTGAGTGACTCCGAGGTCTTTGATTGCAGAAATTCCGGTAGAGACTCCGCCGCTTTTTGTATTCAATTCTGTGAAAGCAAGGTACTTGCCTTTATTCTTTGCAGATATACCACTTGATGAATCCATTGAAAGATCTCGGACGTGAAGTTCGTAGATGACTGCATCTGTTGCTTTGCCACTAAATTTTGGCTTGGACTTCTTCCATCCCGCGGGGTTTGTTTTAGCTAAATTGACGACGACTCCGCGTGTGCCGTTAATCGTGGTAGCGCGGACATAAGGATCAACGGCTTCATTTGTTGGTCCCTCTAAAGTAACGCGATAGTTGTAGATCAAGCCTTCTTGATCACCCGAAAGAGATGCTACCCAAGTGCCATTTACATCTGATGTCATTCTGGTTTCAACGGCAGAAGACAGCGGTGAATCTGCTTTTGCATAAGTAACAAGCGTCACCGCGATTGCCGTTGGCGCCCATACTCGGAACTTGGTTGCAGTTGGCGAATAGGTGTTTCCGAGATCATTACCTGTATATGTGTATTTTGCTGAAAACTCAGCTGAGTCGTATAGCTTGGCTAATTTGTTATCAGGGGCGGCTGGAGCTGCAGTTGTAGGAAGCTCGTAATAAATAGTCGGGTCGTTTTGTCGCAACCAGATTTCGGTAACTCCATTTGCGCCAAATTTACTTATGAATCGATCATCTGGAACGTCTTTAGAGAGCCATTCTCCTTTACGAACAATGATTCCTAAATCATCGAATTTATCCATTCCGGTTAACTCAACTGTCGCAACCTTTCCGTATGCATCATCGCCGGTAAATTGCACGCCGGTTGTACTTACAGGTTCATCAGTTCCCGTTAACTTGTTCTTCCAGAGCCAAAGATTCCAAGATGCGTAATCTGCTGCAACGCGCTGATAGTGGACAGTGAGTTTGACTGTCTCAGGATTAGCCCCGCTTGCGATAGTTGGAAAGCCAACGGATAAAGTAGCGAGTGCCAAAAATAGTGCTTTATATTTGCGAGTACGGATTCTCATATGCGCAGATTACAGGATTTCAATAAGTGTTTAATTAATTTTGCGTTGACACCTTGGGCAGAAGTGCGATGAACGTGCGCCAAAGGTGATGCGCCTAATAGGGATACCGCATCTAGGGCATGGCTCATCGGTACGACCGTAGGCAGCAAGTGATTGCTCGAAGAACCCACTTTCTCCGTTGACATCTATATAAAGGTCATCGAAAGAGGTGCCGCCTTTTTCGATCGCTTCTTGCATTACTTCGGTTGCATAGTCAATGATCGCTGCAATCCTCTTCTTGCTCAGATCTGCTGTTGAAATTTCGGGGTGAACTTTGGCGCGCCAGAGCGTTTCATCTGCGTAGATGTTTCCGACTCCACTCATGATCTCTTGATTTAGTAGCGCTGTCTTAATACGAATCTTGCGCTTAGCAAATTTGTTTATCGTTTCAGATCTATCAAATAGCGGATCAAAGGGATCGGTTGCGATGTGTTGGGCAGAGGTAGGTATCCCGTTGCTTACCTCTTCCACCGAAACCCAGCCAAAGGTGCGTTGATCGTTAAATACGAGTTCCCGTTTACGAAAATTCTTGGAAAGCTCAAATTTGGCTCGAACATGCTTGGCTTCGGGACGATCTTTTTGATGAATTAAAAATTGTCCACTCATTCCAAGATGTGCGACCAATACTTGTGGGCGATCTAGAACAAACCAGAGAAATTTACCGCGGCGCTTTATATCGACGAACTTTGCGCCATTTATAGATTTAAGAGGTGCAATGGATTCTGGTTTGAGCGCTCTTGGATGCAGATCGTGCGCCTGCGTAATTGTGTATCCCTTAATTAACTTTTCAAGGCCGCGCCGTACGGTTTCGACCTCTGGTAATTCGGGCATCGCTTATGCCTTATTTATCACGCTAAGTGCGGCAAGTGCGCTGTCATAGCCTTTATCTTCTTTGCTTCCTGGCAATCCAGCACGCGCGGTCGCTTGTTCAAGGTTGTCGCACATCAGAACACCAAAACCGATTGGTTTGGAACGGCTAAGGCAAACATCCATAACGCCCTGCGTTACTCCCTGGCAGACATAATCAAAGTGCGGTGTTTCACCGCGAAGAACTAGGCCGACAATTACCGCAACATCAAATCCTTCATCGAAGGCCAATTGCGCAGCAAGTGGAAGTTCAAAAGATCCCGCAACCATGCGAGTAGTTGGGTTGCTGATTCCGGCGGCTTGAAATCCGCGAACGGCACCCGCAACAAGTGCATCACAAATTTCTGGGTGCCAAGCAGCTGTTATGACCACAGCCTTTAAATGTGGAAGCTGCGGTATCGAAATTTGAGGTGCTTGTCCGGCCATTAGAGCGCTCCTAACACGTGATTTAACTTATCTCGTTTAGTTTCGAGATACTTTTGATTATGTTTGTTGGCAATTACTTCAAGTGCAGCAGGTGTCACTGAAATTCCAGAACCCTTAATCGCGGCAATCTTCTCAGGATTATTTGTTAAGAGAGTCAACGAAGTTATCTTTAGACGGTGCAGAACACTCACTGCATCTTCGTATGTCCGATCATCTATAGGTTGCCCAATTGATAAATTCGCCTGAACAGTATCTTGTCCAGAATCTTGCAGTACATAGGCGCGAATCTTTTCTGCTAGGCCGATTCCACGTCCTTCATGATCACGTAAGTAAATGATGTATCCATTGCCGCTCTCTTCAATCAGGCGCATTGCTTCTTCTAATTGTGATCCACAATCACAGCGCTTAGAGCCAAAGACATCGCCAGTTAGGCACTCTGAATGAATTCGAACCAGCGGTTGCTGATTGAGGTTTTCGCCAAATTTTAGAATTGCATGTTCTGCACCGGTTGGGGAGATATATGTTGAAATTTTCCAATCAGCGCCCTGTAGCGGCAGCTCAGCCCAATCCAATCCAATGTCTTCGCTGATTGATTGCTTTGGCGCTACGCGTGCCAGTTCTTCGATCGAGATAACTTGCAAGCCGTGTTTGTTGGCGAATTCAGTTATCTGAGCACCACGCATCATTGAGCCATCATCATTTACCAATTCAGATAAAACGGCGGCAGAGTTTGAACCCGAAAGCTCGCATAAAGCAATACTTGCTTCAGTATGCCCGCGGCGCTCGTGAAGTCCGCCAGCAACAGAGATTAATGGAAAGACATGGCCGGGGCGCGCAAAATCTGTAGGCTGAGAATTGATATCAGCAAGTGCACGAAGCGTATTTGCACGTTCTTCGGCGGGGATACCTGTTGAGCGTCCTGCGATTGCATCAACGGTAACGGTGAATGCGGTGCTGTGATTATCTTCGTTGCGCTTAACCATTAGCGGTAATTTCAAGCGCTTTGCGGTTTCAGCTGTGATTACCCCACAGATAACACCAGAGGTATAGCGCACCATAAAACCAATATTTTCAGCGGTTGATTTCTCGGCTAAGAGAATCAGGTCTGCCTCGTTTTCGCGACTTTCGTCATCTGTCACCACGATGAATTTACCTGCTCTAAAATCGCTGAGAACTTGTTCTAAATTGTTCATTACTTTTCCTGTCCTCGTGCAATAAGTCTTTCAACGTACTTGGCCAGAATATCTACTTCAATATTTAAGTTATCTCCCACTGATTTTGTTGAAAGGTTTGTCTTTGCCAGGGTTTCTGGAATTAACCAGACGCTCACTTGATTTGCAGCATCGTTTAACTCTCCGACAGTGAGTGAAACACCTTCCAGGCAGATAGATCCTTGGGCGACTACGTACTTCATTAAATCCTTTGGAATCGCAAGATCCATTCGCGTCCACTGCGAATCAGCCGATATCGCTGCAACTTTGGCGATGCCATCTACATGGCCTTGAACGATATGGCCGCCGAGGCGATCTGCGGTGCGTGTGGCGAGCTCTAAGTTAACCGCAGAACCAACTTCAAGGGATCCGGTAGTAGTTAAATTTAGAGTTTGCACCATAACATCCACTGCAAAGTTGGTTTTATCGAAGGAGACAACAGTTAGGCAGGCACCGTTAACGCTTACTGAATCGCCTTGGGCAATTTGTGAAGCGATCTCTGAATTGGAAATTACAACTCGCGCGCTGCTTTCTTGGCGCTCAATCGCAGAAACTTGCCCAATTGCCTGAATAAGTCCGGTAAACATTATCGCCCACCTTCTGTGCCGTTAGCGCTCTTGATAAGCGTTATTTTTAAATCTGAACCGAACATCTCTACATCAGATATTTCGAAATCTATCCGTCCAGAGATATTTGTAATTCCTAAATCACCAACCGCTGGTTTCCCGGATCCGAAGAGAGTTGGTGCCTGAAAGAGCACAATCTCATCGACTAAATCTTCACGCAAAAGTGCGGTCCCAAAAGTTGGTCCAGACTCAATTAGTAATTGATTAAAACCTCGCTCGTTGGCCAAGGTGATTAACTCTTTTAAGTTTCGAGATTTAACCAAGACTGTTTCGGCAGAGTCATTGAAAATCTGCGCCCCTGCTTTGATTTCGGATGTACCCATAACAATTCGAACTGGATCTTTGCCAAAACCTTTGCTGGTCATAAGTGGGTCATCAGCGATTACCGTAGATGTAGAAGTGACAATGGCATCAACTTGCGAGCGCATCTGCGCCACATCAGTGCGGGCAAGTTCCCCGGTGATCCACTTAGAGCTGCCATCACTCGCCGCTACCTTGCCATCCATGGTCGATGCAATCTTCCAGGTAATGTGAGGGCGCCCCAATTCCATCTTGGTGAGCCAGGCACGATTAACCAAGCTCGCTCCTTCTTCTCCTATGCCTGATTGCACTTCTATGCCTGCAGCGCGCAAGCGCTCTGCTCCCCCGGCGGCTGCAGGGTTAGGGTCGGCAACTGCATAAAGAACTTTTTTTATTCCAGATTTAATGATCGCATCGACACACGGTGGGGTTTTACCGTGATGGTTGCAGGGTTCAAGGGTTACATAAAGAATTGATCCCGCTGGGATTTCCTTCGCTGCATTTAGCGCAATAACTTCGGCGTGATCTCCACCTTGATGAAAACCCTCACTGATTAATTCTCCAGTTGCAGTGGTGATCACAGCGCCGACAATTGGATTTGGGAATGTTTTGCCAAGACCAAGGCGAGCACATTCGATGGCGTGGGCCATCGCAGCTTCTGCACTGAGTACTTGCTTCATTATCAACACCCTTATTCGAGAACGGATGTTGCATCTCGGGGTGGAAAAGCGGTACGAGCCGACGCACCAATACCCATAAGCAAATAAATTGCCTAGGATGCGTCGACTACATGTTGGTTTTCTCTCATCCGGACTTTAACCGTCGGTTCGGGAATTTCACCCAATCCACCGGTCAATGGCCTTGACCGGGTCGCAGACTTTAACTGCCGGTTCGAAATTACATCGACCCCGAAAAACAACACCTTTATTCTAGCGCCCCTACTTGAGGGCTTTCATCCAAATCTCATATAGCGGTTTCGCTGCAGCCTGAGTCGCAGTCATTACGCCGCCTTTTTCAGGAAATAAGTTCTGTTTTCCCTCTTCATCCCAGACTGCGCCGCCTGCTTCAGCAACGATTAGAAGTGATGCAAGATGATCAATCGGACTGAATTCTCCAACGATTGCGCCAACTCCACGTGCAAGTGCTGGGCCAATGATTGTTAGCGTTCCAGAACCCATTATGCGCATCGTGCAATATTGCTCAGCGAGTCCATCCAGTAATCCAAGCATTCCAGGCCATGGTTGGTATGCCGCTAATTCGGTAGATACAACACGTGATGCCAGTGGGTTTTCAATTCCCGATTGATCTTCAATTTTTAGCGGCTGGCCGTTTCGCTTTGCACCTTTACCGCGTTGGGCTTCAAATAGTTCATCACGCCAAGGATCAATTACAACACCAACCAAGACATCGCGGTTGTGAGCTAGCCCGAAACAGAAAGAAGTCCAAGGTAAGCGATTGGCAAAGTTAGTTGTTCCATCTATCGGATCTAGATACCAAGAAGGAGTATCTGCCAGATATGCCCCACCCATTTCTTCACCCACAAAATTATGACCCGGTAAATTTGCAGCAATCACTTCGCGAACGTGGGCTTCAATCATTACATCGATTTCTGTAACTATATCTGCCGCATTTTTCTTTAATTCGATTTTGCCAGGATCCATACTGCTGGCAACGAGAATTGCCCATTTTCCGAGATCGCGTGCAATAGTCATAGCGCGATCAAGATCTATCTCTTCTAGCTTCATCTGCTTTGGGCCAGTGGTATCCATCTTTGGATTTTCGGCAATGACCGTTTTTAACATCGATAGCTGATTGCTGGTTATTGAATCAACACCAATCGCTGCCGCCCAGCGTATTGTTGCTTCGTCATCGACAGTCCAAACGGATACTTTAAATCCCATATCGTGCATCGCTTTTACTGATTTTTCTGTGACAAATGAGTAATGCAGATTAATAAATTCTGGGTTCAAGATATTGGTTTCAGCCTTGGTTGGTAACGCTAATTGATCCCAAGGCATCCAGATTCGAGCTTTGGAGGAGAGTGAGCGAATTGTCTTCATTCCTTCAAAGTTTCCGCACCAGAAGATTTGCTCTTGCGCTAAAGGTCCAGTTGCTACAACTTCATAGGCTTGTTTGGCTGGATCTTTCTGTTCCATATCAATCATCAAGATCGACTTGCTGCCCACAAAGAGCTTTAGAACATCAAATAAGAGTGGAATTCTGTCTTGGCCGCTGCCGAGCTGAGAAATATCAGACCAGTCCATCTCGGTGCTCTCTTTAGAAATTCCCCAGAGGCGTTCCAGATCTGAATCGTGTAAAACGATTACCTTGCCATCACGACTAATTCGCACATCGATCTCAACAACTTCAGCACCTGCATCAATTGCGCTCTGAATAGCGATGATGGTGTTCTCGCGGAAACGACTTGAGTCACCGCGATGAGCACACGCGAAAGTTTTTACTTTGTTATCTGACATCGCTTAAGCAGTTCTTACTAGCTTGCCATCCTTGTAAACCAAAGCCTTGTTGACTTTGGCAAAACCGGTATCACCCACCTTTGGAACATCAATTGAGATAAATGCACGAAGTGAGGCATCGGCTCGCTTGAGGTAGACCTCGTAGAAGTGCCCACGTGGAACTACAAGTTCGACAGTTGCAGCATGGCTTCCCGGAACTTGGGTCTTAGAGAATGTGACATCTTCTGGGCGAATTCCAACGACTTCATTGCCAGAAGTTACTTGTCCATCTGAGTAACCACCTTCAAGGCGATTTAGACTGCCGATGAAGTTGGCTACGTATTCTGTAGCTGGCCGATCATAAAGCTCTTGTGGGGTGCTGAATTGTTCAATTCGCCCTTCGTTCATAACCGCAATGCGATCTGAAATAGAAAGTGCTTCATCTTGATCGTGCGTAACGATCACGGTAGTAATGCCGAGTCTGCGTTGTAAATCTCTAATATCTTCACGAACTTTAACGCGCAATTTTGCATCTAAGTTTGAAAGTGGCTCGTCAAGTAACAAGATATCTGGTTCTTGTACCAAGGCGCGAGCCAGTGCTACGCGCTGTTGCTCGCCGCCTGAAATCTGTCCTGGTCGAGAATCTTTGTGGTGCATAAGGTTTACAACAGTTAAAACTTCGTGAACTCGTTTTTCAATCTCTGATTTACTCATTTTGCGAATCTTTAATGGATAGGCCACGTTCTTAAATACAGTCATATGCGGCCAAAGCGCGTAATTCTGGAAAACCATTGCACTTGGGCGCTTTTCTGGGCCGAGATTTGTAACATCTTTTCCGGCCACATTTACCGTTCCCTTTTCGGGGATTAAGAAACCAGCGATCATGCGAAGCGTTGTGGTCTTTCCGCAACCGGAAGGACCAAGCAAGGAGACCATCTCTCCTTTTTCAACGGTGAGATTTAGATTGTCAATGATTACGCGACCGCCAAGGACTTTGGTAAGGCCAACTAGCTCAAGACCCAGTGTTGCGTTGCTCATTTTTTGCCTTTCGTAGTAATCATTTTATTTGGAAACCTTCAGCTAACTGCCCACCAATAATGTGTTTGCGAGCCAAACCAATCAGAACTACTGATGGAACGGCGAGCAAAATCGAGAAGACCGCAGCGATCTGAACTGGGTAAGTTAGTACTAGTGAATACATCTCAGTTGGCATAGTAAAGATTTGAGGAGAACCAACGAGGTAAGTACCTTGCGCCTCATCAAAGGCTGAGATAAATGACATAACCATGGCAACCAGAATTCCGGGCGCTGCAATACGAAGTGTGATTCCACGGAAGACTCGGAATTTCGATGCTCCAGCATCGCGTGCTGCTTCCTCTAGATTCCTAGGAACGGCGGCAAAGGCGGCTGCAGGAATCCAGGTCATATAAATAATTGTGCCAATCAGCTGGATGATAATCACACCGACCATAGTTCCCATCAGATTTAACGTGTAGAACAAAGTTGCAATCGATGCGAAGAGTCCAAGCTTTGGGAATGAGTTAGCCGCAAACATTCCGATAAGAAAGACGCGACGACCAATGTAGTTATAGCGAGCTGCGGCATAGGCGGCAGGTAGACAAATTATCGCAGAGACTAGAACAACAATTGGGGCGGTGATAAATGAGTTCTTAATCGCTTGCACCATTGATGGAGTTTCAAAGACGCGCTTCCACCAAATAAGAGTCCAACCATCTGGTTTTAGATTTGGAAAGGTCCAAGTTGTGCTAAATGCTTGAAGTGCTAGCCAAACAAGTGGCCCCAAAATAAAGACCGCCATAAAGGAGACGAAGGCTCCAATTAAAACTCGTATTAGCAGACTGCTCGTTTGCAGATTTATATTATTATCGCGCTTGGCCATCAGATTCTTCCACTCTGTTTAGCGCTGCGAATATTTGCCCAAATATACAGAACCGCAATTCCAGATGCTGCGGCAAAGATAATAAATGCCATAACGATCGATTGTTGAGGTCTGTTGTAGGCGGTAAAGAAGTTAGAGATTTCAACGCCCAACATTGTTGGCTGATTTGGACCTAGGAATAAAGGAACTGTAAATGAACCCATAATTCCGATTGCAGTAAATGTTCCAGCGATAACAATTGGGACAAATGCTAAAGGTATAAGAATCGTGCGCACGATGCGCATAAAACTAGCGCCCGCATCTTGAGCTGTCTCAATCAGCGCATTAGGTACTGATTGCAGGCCGGAGGTGATCATTAATATCGCAAAAGGAAGTGAGGTCCAGATTGTGCCAATGACGATTGCATTTCGCGTTGCAGTGATAATTGGAAATTCAATTCCGAACTGGGCCATAAAGGTGCGCATAAAACCCACACCGTTGTAAAACTGCGCAATGGCATATGCGGCGATAACAACTGGAACAAAGAGAGGAACGAGAGAGAGCATGCTCAGGATGGAGGCGATCTTTCCGCCTTTAATTCTCTGATACAACGCCATACCCAAGGACATGACTAAAACGACGAAGGTTGAGAGGAAAGTAACCACAAGTGTGAGTGCCAAATCTGGCAAGAAACGTGCATCTCTGAAGACAGTTAAATAAGCGTCAGGAGTTCCCCACCATTTGTTTTTCTGAAAAATATCTTGCCCAATAATCGAAATGACGCGATTTGGGCCGCCGGTATATCCAATGCTAAATATGAAAGCGACAAAGATTGGTAGACCAACGAAGACAATGATTACCAAGACTGGTGGTAGCGCCATAAAAAAACCGAGAGTGGAGAGCTTTGCGGTTTTTATCTCCGCAAAGCCCTCCTTCGTGGCGACAGTATTAGTTGTCGTCACAATTTCCTCTCGATATTACTGATTTGGAACTTGGATTCAAGTAATTACTTACCTGGAACCGCAAGCGACCAAGCGCTCTTTAGATCATCAGAGTTAGCTCCGAAGTAAGGAGCGCGCATGTCAGTGACATCCACATCCTTAAATCCTTCAGCAAGTACTGGATCTAATTTAGAGAGCTTCACAACTGGGATGCCCTTAAGCGCGCCGCCCATAATTGCATTCTGCATTGCTGGTGAAAGCACGAAGTTTGCAAGCAAGCGAGCGCCCGTACGGTTTCCACCGTTGATTGGGATACCCAACCAAGCTGGTCCACCAGTTAGTGATGGGCTCTTGATTGCAGTTACCTTGATATTTGCAGGCATTGTGCCGGCAGCTCTGGCTGATGCAAATTGATCAGACCAAACTGTTCCCATATCAATTTCACCTGTTGAAAGTAGGTTCAAGGTCGCAGTGTTATTTGCTGGATATGTTCCATTCTTTCCGTAAGTGAACTTGTTGAGATCTTTAAGAGTTTCAAGACCCTTGGCCCACTTAGTTTGAATTGTCTTATCTGGACCAACTGACATTGCTAGTCGCTCAGCGGCAGTTAGGTTCATATCAACCACAGTCTGCACGAATGAGTAACCTGATCCGCCACCTGATGGAACGTTGTAGCTGAACTTGCCTGGGTTGGCTTTAATCCAAGTTAGAAGTTCATTAAGTGTCGTAGGAGCTTTGGTTACATTCTTTGAGTTGTATGCAAGAAGAACGGTTGATGCACGGTAAGGAATCTGGCCATTTCCTTGCTTGACCAAGACTTTGCTTACATCTCTAAGATTTGGCATCAAGTTTGCACTTGGTCGATAAAGTAGACCAGCCACAGCAAGACGAGCGGCCATTCCACCATCGATTAAGTCAACGCCTGGATCGCGACGAGTTTCCTTCGCAGCAATAATTTTGGCGGTGTTCTGTGCTTCGCGAAGTCCGTTACGGTCGAAGGTCACATTTACCTTGTACTGTGGATACTCTTTAACAAACGCTGGGATGAAAACTGTCTCCCAAAGAGTTTGGATATTTGTATCAGCAGCAATCAATAGTTCGATTGTTGTTGAAGCTGCGGGTGCAGTTGGCACCGATGAGCCGATAGCGAAAGTTGCCATTACAGCGACTACCGCTGATTTCATCCGTTTTGATTTAATCACTGATTTCCCCCGAATTCAGATTATGGAAGTGGAGATTGACCCCAGTTCTAAGCGTGAACTTATGCCTAACGGGGGGGGCGAGTCAATCAAGACGAGCGTAAAACGCCAGATTTTTACAGCGTTATCAAAAAGAGATATTGGCTAACCCGCCTTCGGGGGTTACCGCTCAAATTGCTAGACTCTACGAAACGCTAACTATGTCCATTACGAAGACCAAGGTCTCATTTGGACCAACTGGCCCGCTGCCTTGTGCCCCGTAACCAAGATCAGGTGGGACCACCAACAAACGACGACCACCGACCTTCATCCCCGGGATGCCTTGCTGCCATCCGACAATTAATTGCGACAATGGATACGTGGCAGGTGCGCCGCTGTTCCAAGAAGATTCAATTAGCGCGCCATTTGACCAAGTCATAAGTGTGTAATGAAATGTAATTGTGGATGTTGCGGCTACTTCTGCGCCGGTTCCAACAATAATATCTTTTGATTCAAGAGTTGTCGGTGGAGTCCCACTGGGTGCGCCAATTGTTGGAGCTTCACCCATATTAGCGGTGACTGTTGGCAAATTATCTGCGGTTGCGCTCACTTCTTTATCTCCACATCCAGTTAGTAGTACCAGTGAAAAAGCTAAGATTCCTGCAAGGCTGCGCTTCATTATTTCTTTTCTCCTTCACCGATTTCACGGATTAATTTAAATTCACCGCTACCTAATTGACCTTGATCGCGGTACAACTCTAACTTGGCACGGGTATCTGCGATATCTAGGTTGCGCATTGTTAACTGCCCGATGCGATCAACCGGTCCAAAAGCAGCGTTCTCGGTACGTTCCATAGAAAGTTTTTCTGGGTGGTAGCTCAGGGCTGGTCCTGTTGTATTGATTATTGAGAAATCATCTCCGCGACGTAAACGAATTGTCACTTCACCTGTCACAGCAGAGGCCACCCAACGTTGCAGCGATTCGCGCAACATTAAAGATTGTGGGTCTAACCAGCGGCCTTCATAAAGCAAACGTCCTAAGCGGCGACCTTCTGCGTGGTAATTAGCAATGGTGTCTTCGTTGTGGATCGCACTTAGCAGGCGCTCGTAAGCAATAAATAACAAGGCCATTCCAGGTGCTTCATAAATTCCACGGCTCTTCGCTTCAATGATTCGATTCTCAATTTGATCAGCCATGCCAAGTCCGTGACGACCACCAATTTCGTTGGCTGCTTGCATAAGAGCGACTACATCGCTGAAATCTTTACCGTTAATGGCAACCGGGCGACCTTGTACAAATTGGATCTTCACATCTTCACTCGGAATTGATACCGATGAATCCCAGAACTTCACGCCCATAATTGGGTTAACGATTTCAATTGAGGCATCAAGGTTTTCGAGATTTTTCGCCTCGTGCGTTGCACCTAAAATATTGGCATCTGTCGAATAAGCCTTCTCGACGCTATCGCGGTAGGGGAACTTGTGCGAAACCAACCATTCGGACATTTCTTTGCGGCCGCCTAGTTCGCGAACAAAATCGGCATCTAGCCATGGCTTATAAATACGCAGATTTGGATTAGCAAGTAATCCGTAACGATAGAAGCGCTCAATGTCATTGCCTTTGTAAGTTGAACCATCTCCCCAAATTTCGACTTTATCTTGCAACATTGCGCGCACCAACAATGTGCCAGTAACTGCACGGCCGAGCGGGGTTGTATTGAAATATTGCTTACCACCGGAACGGATGTGGAATGCACCGCAGGCAATAGCAGCTAAACCTTCTTCTACTAGTGAAGCCTTGCAATCTATTAAACGAGAAATTTCTGCGCCATATTCTTTGGCGCGTACCGGCACTGAATCGATATCTGACTCATCGTATTGACCAAGGTCTGCGGTATAGGTACAAGGGATCGCGCCTTTTTCACGCATCCACGCAACAGCCACAGAAGTGTCGAGGCCACCAGAGAAAGCGATACCTACTTTTTCTCCGACCGGCAAGGATGCAAGTACTTTAGACATACGAGTAAGTCTAACGGTTAAGCAGGGTTGCTAGCGCAGGCTTTACTTTCCAAAGCGCAATCATCGCGTCATAACGTGATTTCTCGGCACTATCGGCAGCAGCACCGGTCTTTACTGCACGAATCATCAAATTGCGCGGCGTGTGCTCTCCCCCGATAAATTCAATGGCTTCAACGCGATAGCCCAGTAACTTCATGATTTGCATGCGCAGGGCATCGGTAATTAAATCACCGAGGCGTTCTTTCATAATTCCGTTTCGCGAGATGATCTGCCAAGGTTCCGGAATCTCATTCATTTGGGCTTGAATGTCGTGGTGGCAGCACGGTGCTATTAGAGCTAATTTAGCATTAGCGTTTATCGCCCAAGCTATTGCATCATCAGTAGCGGTATCACAAGCGTGCAGTGCAATCACTACATCGGCAGACTTTAAAGTTGTTTGTGAAATTTCTTCAGCAAAGAAGGTAATGCTCTTTGCGATTCCCAGCTTCTCAGCAATCTGATTATTTCGCAGACGAGCGCTCTCGCGCACATCGATCCCGACTACCTTCACCGGAATTCCTTGCTCTATTAAATATTGATGTGCGGCGAATGTTAAATAGGCGTGTCCACAGCCTAAATCAACGATCGATAAAGGTGAAGCGGCAGTTGGTTTAGCGATATGCCCAGCAGAAATAGCCGATTCTAAAGAAGGAATTAACAACCTTAAAAATTCTTCGACTTGCAGATATTTATCGTTCTTGCCAACTTTAACCTTGCCAGACTTATCAGAAATTCCAACCTCAATTAAAAATGGATCACTGGGATCAAGAAGCCTGGCTTTGGCGCGGTCATGTGAAAGATCGACTTCAAAGGTGTCATTAGTTTTGTGAACTAACGCCTCACCTTTCTTTGTTATACGAATAGATATTGAGCCGTTCTTCAGCTCGAGCAAAATATTTGCAAAGCCAGATTCCAGCAGATTTAAGGCAATGAATTCGGCGGGACCATAATTTTTGGTGGTCATCGCACGACCGTCACTCTGGGTGAGTTGGTACTTAATTTCACCTTTAATCAGCACCGGTTTTACATCGACTCGCTCGGTTGGGGTCTGCATATTGCGGCGGCGGCCCGATAAGACCAACCTTACAAAACTCTCCGACTTTTCTAAGCCGGCAACGACTTCTGCAAGCGCTGCAGCGAGTGTCGTATCCATGTATTTAAAATACCTTAGTTTCCAATGCATTACGCTCTGCTCGTGATTACAACTAACGCGTGGATCCTGACCGCATCGCTTTTGGCAATAGTCGTCGCATTTGACTTCACTTGGGCGGTTATTAGACGCAATCAAAATACTTCTTTGAAGGAAGCCACTCTCTGGAGTCTCTTATATGTGTCTTTGGCGATTGCCTTCGGCATTTACCTAGGAACTTGGACCGATGCACAAACTCAGCAAGAGTTCTTTGCTGGTTGGCTCACCGAATATTCGCTCTCCTTCGATAACTTATTTGTTTTCGTAATTATTTTGAGCAGATTGCAGATTGCGGAGAAGAGCAAGCAATTGGCTCTTCTCTTCGGAATTTTGATCGCTCTAGTTTTCCGCATTATCGCAATCACCTTAGGTGCTGCGGCGATTAAGCAGTTTGAGTGGATCTTCTTTATCTTCGGTGCCTTCTTGATTTACACCGCGGTACATCTGTTCTTGGAAAGTTCACACGAAAAAGATGTAGAAGAGAAGGAAAGCAAGCTAATTACTTATTTGAGATCTAAGGGACTTAAGCCGTTCACAATCGCTCTGCTCGCTTTGGGCGCAACGGATATCCTTTTTGCCCTTGATTCAATTCCAGCAATATTTGGACTGACTGAGAATGTGTATGTAGTAGTCACGGCAAATGTTTTTGCACTGATGGGGCTGCGCCAGCTTTACTTCTTAATCGGCGGACTTATGCAGCGGTTGATTTATATCGGTAAAGGCTTGTCTGTAATCCTGGGCTTTATTGGAGTGAAACTTCTATTCCATGCCTTCCACGCTGTAGATATCCATGAACTAGGTGGAATCAAGATTCCTGATATCACTATCACTCAGAGTCTTTCAGTGATTGTAGGTGTGCTCGCTATTTCAACAATTGCTAGCTTGGTAGTTACAGCGAAGCGAAAGTAGTTATCTAGGTAACTCAAGTACGACTGCAAGGCCACCTAGTTCACTCTTGCGTAGTTCAAGTTTGCCGTTATGTTCTTGAACAATTGCAGCGATAATGCTCATGCCAAGACCCGATCCACCACTGTCGCGTGAGCGCGATGGATCAAACCTATTCATCGCCTCTATCTCAGTTCGATAAGCACTCTCTGGAAGGCCGGGGCCACCGTCTTCAATAATGAAATTAACTTTCCTGCCTTTGCTCTTTAGCGTGATTGAAACAGGTGCATCCGATGGCGTATGGCGCACAATGTTGGATAGACAGTTTTGAATAAGACGATTCAAGTGTTCAGGTGAACCCTTAAGGCGACACTCTTCTTCTAGCAAGATATCAATTTTGCGCCCTTTATTGAAGAGTTCGAAGTCATTGACATGAGCTTGTGTTAATTCAGATAGATCTATCTCCTCAAAAGTGGTTGGCCGGCTCTCTCCGAGTTCGGCGAGTAGGAGAAGGTCATGGATCAGATTCTCCATGCGTTCTATCTCGGTATTTACTCGTGAAAACGCCCGCGCCCTATCAACCACATCATTCATCTGACCTTTACTAAGCATCTCGCTATAGCCCTTTATTACAGTGAGCGGGGTACGGAGTTCGTGTGAAGCATCACCTAAGAATCGCTGCATTCTTTCCAACGCTTTAGCATCTAAACCACGATTGTGGCGTCGTAGCAAGAGAATTGAGATAAAGATTGCCAAGGCATTGGCCGTGATGGTGAAGCCAACTAAATTCTTCAAATTAGATTTCAAATTAATATCTAATTTGCGTAAATCCGCTGCGACTATTAGATAGTCACCGCCTGCTATTTCTATCGCTCTGAGTCGGAAGGGATTTTTGGCCTCAACGGAAATAGGTACTGTGAGAGCTTTCTTAACAACTGTCATTGACTTGATACCGGGATAAAGTAAATGGGATTCATTGATAACTGTTTCATCTCCCTCCTTCGTTATCAGAGCTAACGTTAAATCCAGACTCTCTTCATCGATAGTAAAAATTGCAGCGCTGATCGCTTCTGCTGGATAAGCATTAACACGTTCAGCTACCAAATTTATAGATTGATCAATTTGCTGTAAATCAGAATTTCTAGCATCAATGGTTGCAAATCCGCCAATTACACTCGAAAGGATTGTCGTGACAAAGATTGAGATCGCTGCATACCTGCTGCTTGATTTCTTCATAATTACTTAGGCTCCTGAATTACGAAGCCAACGCCGCGAACCGTCTTAATCCCTTCAAAGCCGTCCTTATGCAATTTCTTTCGAAGGTATGAAATATAAGTGTCGGCAACTGTACTTTCAGATTCAAAAGTAATGCCCCAAACTTCATCCAGAAGCAGGCTCTTACTTAGAACTCGATTCTTGTTCTCGACTAAGACTTGCAGAAGTCTAAATTCCGTGGGCGATAGATCAATTATCTCTTCATTGAATTTAACGGTGTGGCTAGATTCGATCACAAGAATTGGTCCGCAGCGCAATTCAGCAGAGATGTTTTCTGAAATTTGCGAACGTCGCAAAATGGCTTTAACACGTAGTAAAAGCTCTTCCAGACCAAATGGTTTTGTTACGTAGTCGTCTGCTCCAAGAGTCAAGCCTCTAGTAACATCGATGCGATCTGCACGAGCGCTCAACATTAGCGCTGGGGTGTTATCGCCCATAGAGCGAAGTCTTTCCACCAACTCAAATCCATCCATCAGCGGCATATTTATATCAATAATCAATAAATCTGGTTTCTTATTGCGAATTGCTGTCAACGCAGACATTCCGTCTTGGGCAGTTGCCGTTTCAAAACCGGCGATACGCAGAGCATCGCCCAATAGTTCGCGAACTCCAGCTTCGTCATCGACGACAAGAATCAGTTCGGCCATGGCACTAGCCTCGCATGCCTATGCTTAAATAGCCAAGGAGCAAGGTAAGAATTTGAAGGCAAAAGGTGTTTTCACCGAACTTTCACAAAGTGTTGGCAGATACTTAATCCAAGGAAGAGAGGTTTGGAATGCGAATTAGTCGAGTTGCCATTGTTGCAACAGTTCTACTTTTTGCACCCTTAATTTCTGGTGCTGCAGCGAACGCTGACAATAAGACTCCCATTCCGAATAACCAAAGCAACGCTGATTTAAAAGCAGCCCATAAACTTGCGGTAGATCAATTCCGCAAAGACCTTAAAATTTATGAGGATAATCGACGAGAGATAAATCGTGCTTTCAAGGAAGCAATTGATAAAGCTCTCTCTGATGCTCGATCAACAAAATCAATTAATCAAACTCAAATTCAAAAACGGCAAAGTATGAATGCAAGACAGAGCGCAGTTATCGCTGCAACAGTGGCGCGAGATTCAGCAATTGATGCTCTTGGGGAACCACCAGTTGCTCCTACACCACCTGCAAAAATTCCTACTGTTGCAAAAAACAAGGGTCCACAAACAGAAAAATCACCTGCGCCTAAGAAATAGTCAATCGTTATAAAAGCGATACAACTGCGCGCCCATTTACATCTACTTTCATTTGGAGCGCTCTATTGCCTCCTCTATCGTCAAGGCATGATTTCAGAATCGCCATGGTGGGCAGAATCTGTCATCTATCAGATCTATCCGCGCTCCTTTTTTGACAGTAATGGTGACGGCGAAGGTGACCTACCCGGGATCACATCCCATTTAGAACATGTGCAATCACTCGGTGCTGATGCAATCTGGCTTAGTCCGTTTTACACCTCTCCCAATAAAGATGGTGGTTATGACGTAGCTGATCCACGAGGTGTTGATCCAAGATTCGGAAACTTAGAAGATGCGCGTGCGTTGATTAAACGTGCGCATCAATTGGAATTACGCGTTTTAGTAGATGTAGTACCAAATCATTTTTCTGATCAGCATGCATGGTTTACAGAAGCGATCTCATCGAAAGCGGGATCGGCTGAACGTAAGCGATTCCACTTTTATGATGCAAAGTCAGATGGAACTCCGCCAAATAATTGGATTTCTCTCTTCGGTGGCCCTGCTTGGACGCAGATTAAAACTTCGGATGGAACCGCTCAGTATTATCTTCATCTCTTTGATTCATCCCAGCCAGATTTGAATTGGGAGAACGAAGATGTAGCTAGTGATTTTGAGAAAACGCTACGATTCTGGCTTGATTTAGGAGTTGATGGTTTCCGTATAGATGTAGCGCATGGATTAGCTAAAGAAAATATCTTGATAGATCATCATGATCCTGAGGGATTGAGCAACGCTCTGCGCTTAGATTTCGAGATGTCATCTGAAGAGCGTGGTGAACTGCTGGCGAGTGCTCCATTTTTTGATCGCGAAGGCGTCCATGCCATCTATCGCAATTGGCGAAGAATTTTTGATTCATACGATCGCGAAGTAATGGCTGTTGCTGAGGCTTGGGTCCATCCTCCGGCTCGCGCAACGCGTTATGTGCGTGGCGATGAATTGCAACAGGTCTTTAATTTTGATCTCTTAGTTGCTCCATTTGATGCTGCTTTTCTCTTCCAATGTATAAGTAGCACTCTAGAAATGTTGCGCCAAGTGGATGCCCCTGCGACTTGGGCGCTAAGCAATCACGATACGCCGCGTGTGGCTTCGCGCCATGGATCTAAAGCATCTCGTGCACTTGCCTTATTTGTTTTGGCGCTGCCTGGTTCTTGCTATATCTATAACGGACAAGAACTTGGATTGCCCGATGCACAATTAGCAGATAGCGATCGCCAAGATCCAGCTTTCTTTAGGACTAAAGGTTTGCAAAAAGGCCGTGACGGCGCACGCGTGCCAATGCCTTGGAGCGGCGACAAAACTCCATTTGGCTTCTCTTCTGGTTCACCTTGGCTACCTATACCGAATGAATGGAGAGAGTTTTCCGTCTCCTCTCAGAACACCGATCCTTCAAGTACTTTAAATCTATATCGCAGCGCGCTTAAAATTCGTAAAAATAGATTCGTAGGTGCGGGTGAAATTGAGTGGGTTGACCGTGGTGAAACCGGGCTTCTCTCGTTCGCGCGTGGAGAGTTCGCTGTTTACTTAAATACCGGCACTTCCGCGATAGAGATTCCAACCGTTGGCACGTTAGCGCTGGGATCTGATCGCGAAGTTAAATTGGCAAATGGAACTTTATCTTTGCCGGCGGCCAGTGCTGCTTGGGTGGCTATTCGTTAGAGAGGTAAAGCTACGACAAGCAAAGTTAGCGCTAAAGCGTAGAGTGCGCTTTGCGCAAAAATAATCAGTGCAGTACGGCGATCAGCCGCGCGATCAGCTGGGTCTGCAACTCGTGAAATCTGACCCATCTTGCCAAAGTTAAAAGTTCCAGCTAATCCATAGGCCAAACAAAATTTCTTTCGTGACTGCACCCAACCAATGGACATGACCATTAACGGAAGAAATATTCCGAAACGTGTTTGACGCGAAGCTTCGGTAGTTACAAGCGCTGTAAGCGCTGAAAGTGAAAGCACAAATCCAATTGCCGCAACCATACGACGGCGGTTTATTTCACCGACACCTAAATTGCAAGTGCCAGGTATATAACCCTCTTGCGACATTTAGGCATCCTCAAATTCATCTTCATCTTCATCAATCCAAGCATCTGCTGGAGCATCATCTTGGCGCTGCGCCCAAGAAAGGAAACTGCCTACCGCCTGGAATGCCACGGCAAGCAGGGCAAACGCTGCAAGGAGGCGACGAAGCAATTTCATAGGATAAAAATACCGCTTCTTAGAAAACTTTTCACTTTTTAGCAGCGAGCAACGCCGCATCTATATCTGCCCAAAGATCATCGACATTTTCGCACCCAACTGAAAGTCGAATTAACGTTTCCGGAACGCTGGCACTTTCAATCGGCCAACGACGGCGGCGTTCCCAAAGAGATTCAACGCCACCCAGACTGGTTGCGTAAGTAACTATTTTGGAGGATTCGCAGACTTTATCTGTCGATGCTGCGCTGCCGGCGTATTCAAAAGAGACAATTGCGCCGAAACCCTTCATGAATGCCTTCGCTTTGGCATGTTGCGGATCAGTTGCTAAGCCTGGGTAACGAACGCGAGTAACAAGTGGATGCTGGCTAAGTCGCTTAGCAATTTCATGGGCATTTTCGCTGGCGCGCTGAAAACGCAGCGGAAAAGTTCTGATTCCGCGAAGTGCCAGCCAAGCTTCAAAAGGACCAGGGATCGAACCATTGAATTTACGAGCATCTTCTAGCGCCTTGAAGTGAACCGGATCGTTTGTAGATAGCGAACCGAGGACAACATCACTGTGTCCGGCCAAATACTTGGTCACAGAATTCATAACAATATCTGCGCCCATGGCCAATGGTTGCTGGACTAGCGCTGTAGCAAATGTGTTATCTACCGCAACGGTAATTTTTCGCGACTTTGCTTCCCTAATTAGCGTTGGTAAATCTGCCACATCGAGTGATGGGTTTGTAGGTGATTCAATCCAGAGCAAATCAGCTCCATCTAGCGCAGCGATAACTTCGGCGGTGTCCGCAATTGCAACAAATTTCGCGCTGACTTTCTTCGCCGCAGATAAAGTTCCAAGCAGAGTCATTACTCCTGAATAGCCTTGATCCGAAGCAACAACTTTTGCTCCAACCGGAAGAGTAGAAAACACGGCGCTAATGGCTGCCATTCCAGAAGAATAAGAAAGCGTCTTTCCTCCTTCAAGTGCGGCAATTGCAACTTCAAGTGCGCTCCACGTTTCATTTCCGTATCGACCATATCCAATTGCACCGCCAGCCACAAAAGTTGAGTTGAGTGAGATTGGTTGATTCAGTGCGCTATCTGCACCGACATCTGGGCGGCCAGCAGTAATCGCTATTGTTTCGGGACGATGCTGTGGCTCCTTGGAATTCATGGACTAAGCCTAATCGTTAGCGAGTACTGCCATCGCCGCATTATGGCCAGCTATTCCGCTAACCCCACCGCCGCGCCGCGCCCCCGCACCAGCCAAATGGATATGTTGATCGCTCGTCTCTGATCCCCAAATTAAACTTGCACCTGAATTATCGATAAACGGGAAATCTAGGTCACGGTGGAAAATATTGCCCCGCGGTAGACCGATATCACTTTCCAGATCTAGCGGAGATTTTGCTTCAATTGCAAGCGAGCCATCTTGGCAAACTGCTAAAACGGACTCGATTGGATCCAGTAGGTACTGATTTAAACTCTCAATTGCGGCGCTCTTTACTTCTGCCTTTATCTGATCTGGTGATTTATCAAATAGCGCAGCAGGGGTATGTAGTCCAAAGAGAGTGAGCGTTTGATATCCGCTCTCGACTAACTCTGGCGAGAGAATTGTTGGATCGGTCAAAGTATGGCAGTACAGCTCAAGCGGCAAATCATCGGGAATAATTCCTGATCTAGCGCTTTGATATGCCGATTCTAATTGGGAGTAACTCTCATTTACGTGAAAAGTTCCAGCAAATGCTAGGTGTGGATCCATCCCAGATTTAAGTCTTGGTAAGCGAGATAACAACATGTTGATCTTCATCTGTGATCCTTCTAGAGATTGCGGTTTTGAATCTCCACGAATCTTCGCCAATGTTTGAGGCGCGCCGGCAAACAGCAAATCGCAAGCTGCGAATTTATCTCCTTGAATTGTTTTTACCGAAACTCCACCAGCATCACTATCTATTTCGGTTACTCGAGAGTTAAGCAAAATCTCAACTCCGGCTGCTACCGCAACTCGCTTTAACTCTGTTACTAGAGCACCCATTCCACCTTGTGGTACGCGCCATTGCCCGGTGCCATTTCCAATAAGGTGATAGAGAAAACAGCGGTTCGCTTGTAAATCATCGGCTGATACAAATGTTCCAATCAGTCCATCTGTTAGCGCAACACCGCGCACCAAGTCATTGTTGAAGCGCTCTCGAATGACCTCTCCGAGTGGCCGCTCCATCAAATATTTCCAAGTCTGCGGCAAGCCTATTTCTTCATTTAAAGTTTTAGCGTTCTTCAATGGCTGCAACATAGAAGGTGCAATCCTTCTCGCAAGTTCTGCAATTTCAGCATAGAACTCTTGCCAAGCAGCGCCTTCTGCATCCGACCCAGTTAAGTCCTTAAAGTTTTGCGAAGTACGTTCATCCCAGTTCTGCGAAATGAGTAGTCCGCCTTCTGATCCGGCGGTTTTATTTGAATATGGTGTATATGAAGCGATCGAACGCTCTAGTGTTTTGAAATTGATTCCAAGATCACTAACTATTTGATCAGGCAAGAGCGAAACTAAATATGAATAACGAGATAAACGCGCATCAAATTCTGGAAAGGGGCGAACACTTGTGGTTGCTCCCCCGAGCTCGCTTTCAGCCTCTAAAAGTACGACCTTCTTTCCAGCACGAGCCAAATAGGAAGCGGCAACCAAACCGTTGTGACCACCACCAACAACTATCGCGTCATACTTCTTATCCAGAGCCATAGCCGAATCCTGATGCTTAAAGCGCTCTTGCGATGCGTTCGATGGCTTCAGTGATAATTGCAGGACTAGTAGCAAAGTTCAATCGCACATGATCTTTGCCCAGCGCGCCATAAATATGGCCAGAATTAAATGCAACTTTTGCGCGCTCGGTAAGTGCTTTACCTGGGTCATCTCCTAAATCCAATTTACTCATATCAAGCCATGCAAGATAGGACGCATGTGGAGGTGCATAGCCAATCGCAGGAATTCGTGATGAAATCAAATTTGCAAGTAAATTTCTATTTTCATCTAAAATTTTAATGGCCTCATCTAGCCAGTCATCACATTTTTCAAAAGCGGTAACAGTGGCAAAAGCGCCTAACAGCGATGCCCGATAGTGAAGAGCTGGTGGAAGAGCACTCAATTTTTCGTGCATTTTTTCACTCTGCGAAATAATAATTGCACACTTTAATCCAGCGGTATTCCAGCCTTTGCTAGAGGCGGTGACTGTCACACCAACTTTGGCAGAAGCTTCGCCTAGAGATAGGAAGGGAATAAATATTGATTCCTTAAAGGTAAGCGGAGCATGAATCTCATCTGAAATTACAACCACATTATGTTCATTTGCCAACGCGGTTATGCGAAGTAATTCTTCGCGGGTGTACACCTTGCCTAATGGATTATGTGGGCTGCAAAGCATATGTACTTTGATTCCATTTTTGTAAGCAGATTCAATTGCTTCCCAATCGTGGCTCCAGCCAGTTCCATCAGGAGATGACGGATCAACTTTAAATGGCACATCAACCATCTCAACTTGGGTTTCACGCATCCAGGTATAGAAGTTTTGATAAACCGGAGAACTGAATAAAACTTTCTGCCCCGGCTTCGTGAAGACGCGAAGCAGTTCTACGACAGCGACTCCAACGTCGGTTGCAACTCGAACATAATCAGGGTTTACGGTCCAGCTCCATCTGCGCTTGGCAAAGCCAGCAAATGAAGGGCCCAATTCTGGAATCGAGCCGAGGTATCCAAGATCTGATGTTGTAACCATCTCGCTGAGTATTTGGCGAATAGGTTCAGCAACTGGAAAATCCATCTCTGCAACTGGCAGTGGCAGAATTTCGTGTGGAAATGCCCGCCATTTTTCACTTCGATGCGTCTGCAGAAGAGCAAGCGATGGAATCTTTATCTGACCTTCGCTCATATGCGCGAGTATGCCATTTATGCCTCGTTTGGTGAAAGGCGACGCGTTGAGTTACGTACGACAAGCGTCGTAGGCAGAATCATTGATTTGGGGGCAACGCTCGGTTTCCGCAGCCTCTCCATAATTGACCATGCAGCCATCTCTCCCATTAATTGTGCTGGTTGCTCAACAGTTGTGAGATCTGAATACTCCGCCATTTCATGCCCATCAAATCCAATAATTGAAATGTCATCTGGAACTTTTAATCCGTGGCGTCGCGCAGCCTGCATTGCTCCAAATGCCATTTCATCGGACTCGCAGAAGATTGCAGTAGGACGATTTGGGCGAGCAAGTAAATCATCCATTGCGCGCGATGCTGTATTGATTGTGAAGTCACCATGCACCTCGCGGGATGGATCCCATTCCAAACCATTTTCGGCAAGCACCTGCATAAATCCTTTACGGCGATCGTGAGGCACGCTGAAATTAAATGGATCATCGGGGCGCCCTGACATTAAGCCAATCTTTTTATGTCCTTGATTCACTAGATGCTGAGTGGCAGTACGGGACGCTGCAACATCGTCAATTGCAACACTCGAACAATTGCTGTGGTGCATACCAACCAGCGATACTGGCACACCAAGGTTGAGCATGGAATCAAACTCTTCCTCAGTCGGTGGCAAACTGATCACAATAAGCGCATCAACGCGACCCTTTAAGTGTTGGTGTTGAAAGAGACGTTCGCGCCCCTTCATCTGGCTAAAGTTATAAAGAAGTAAATCAAAACCAGCTTCACGTAAAGCTTGTTCGGCACCGCTGATAACTTGGGCAAAGTACCAACGTGAAATATATGGAGCAACAACTCCAATGCTATTTGTTCGCCCTAAAGCACCTTTGCTCTGCACTGGTGCGATTGGATAATTAAGCTTTTCTGCCGCAGCCATAATCTTGGCGCGTGTTTCATCATTGACATGTTGGAAGCCGCGCAAGGCGCGCGAAACAGTTGCAGTAGAAACCCCTGCTTCTTCCGCAACTTCCTTTATTCCGGCCATTGGGTTCGCGCTTTCTCTGATCTATGGAACCTGCAAGCGACTGCAAAAAACCTGCAAGAGACTGTAAAAGTACGCTACTGGACCTGTAACTTGCAAGGTGGATTCCCTATGCGCGCTTGAATGTAGGGTTTGCGCGGTTAGAAAACTAAGTAAGTTGAAAAAGAATTTACTTTGCTTCTAGGATCATCGAGACTGAATTAATGCACCAACGTTGATCGGTTGGGACGTCATAGCCTTCGCCCTCAAAGACATGCCCAAGGTGCGAATCGCAACTGGCACAACGAACTTCTGTACGTACCCGCGGAGCCAGTGATCGATCTTCAATTAAAGTAACCGCGTCAGCTGCGGTCGGTGCATAAAAAGATGGCCAACCGCATCCAGAGTGAAACTTGGTCTCTGACCGGAAGAGTTCGGAGTTGCAGGCTTTACATCTATATATTCCGACTGTTTCAGAATCAGTGTATTCACCGGTAAATGGACGTTCAGTTGCACCATTACGCAGAACTTCATAAGAAAGCGGATCTAGCTTCGCCTTTAACTCTTCTTCACTGATTTCAATTTTTTTATTCACTTCACGACCGACTTTGAGCTGGTTCGGGGAAAGGCCACTCCGGTGCTGGAATGGCAGTCGTATCCATTTGGGTTCTTTGCTAAATACTTTTGATGATATTCCTCAGCCAAATAATAAGTAACTCCTGTAGCATCCAAAATTTCTGTAACAATTTCACCAATTCCAGATTCAGAGAGGGTATGCTGATAGATCTCGCGAGAGGCGAGCGCTTGCTCTAACTGGTCGGTATTAGTCGTATAAATCGAGCTGCGATATTGCGTACCGATATCCCCGCCTTGGGCATTTAAAGAAGTCGGATCGTGCATCGTCCAAAACTCTTCCAAAAGTCGCTGATATGAAATTAAATTTAAATCAAAATCAACTTGCACCATTTCTGCGTGCCCGGTGCGACCTGTGCAAACTTCTTCGTAACTCGGGCTTTGAGTGGTACCGCCCATATATCCAACACTCGTATTAACCACTCCTGCTAAATTCCAGAAGCGTCGCTCGGCACCCCAGAAGCAACCTGTAGCAAAATAAGCAGTAGAAGTACTCATAGCGCGCATTCTTTCAGGAGTTCAAGCTTTGCGCACGGTCAAGAATGAAAGATTAGATAGCCTTCTCCTATACCTGCGCCCCCGTAGCTCAGGGGATAGAGCACCGCCCTCCGGAGGCGGGTGCACAGGTTCGAATCCTGTCGGGGGCACGCGACGCAAATCACCCATAATCTTTGGAATCTTTACCGTTACATCCTTGTTTAAATCCTTGTTAGCAGGGAGAATTGTCTACTTACGCACATAGTTGCGTTCGTTTAACTTTTCGCTCGTTTCCTCTTTTAAGGAGTTCACTCATGGATTGGCGACATCAATCAGCCTGCCGCGATGAAGATCCTGAACTCTTCTTCCCGGTCGGAAACACTGGGCCGGCTCTTACTCAAATCGAAGAAGCTAAGAAAGTTTGTAATCGTTGCATCGTAAAGGATGCCTGTCTGGCCTGGGCGCTGGAGAGCGGACAAGATGCTGGTGTTTGGGGCGGTCTCTCTGAAGATGAACGCCGCGCACTAAAGCGTCGTGCTGCACGTAATCGTGCACGAATGATGGAACAAAATAATTCAATTTAGATTTTAGAAATAAATTTTAATCTTATACAGGAAAGTTTAATTGCGCTTCAGTCCCACGATTTGTACGAACTAAGTTAATCGTCCCTTTTAATTCGTTCTCGGTTAAAGTGCGGACAATCTGAAGTCCAAGATTTGCAGATTCCAAGATCGTAAATCCATCTGGCAACCCAACTCCATCATCGAATATAACTATCTGCACAAATCCTTCTGATCGCGATACTTCTACACTCAAATTAGCACCAGATTCTGCTAATCCGTGTTCTAGCGCGTTGTGAATTAACTCAGTAACGATAAGGGAAAGTGGGGTCGCAATCCGCGGATCGAGAGATCCAATCTCACCATTACGCGAGATTTTCAATTCACCCATTCTGGGGCTCAGCTCTAATGCGTGATTGACTAGCCGATCCAAGACATCATCGAAAGCAACCGAAGCTTCAGTGCTGCTCGAAAGAGTTTCGTGCACAAGGGCAATTGATGCAATTCGGCGAACCGCTTCATTCAACGCAGCACTTGCTGCCGGATCTTCTATACGACGCGACTGCAGCCGAAGTAGCGCAGAAACTGTTTGTAAATTGTTTTTAACTCGGTGGTGGATTTCACGGATCGTTGCATCTTTAGTTACCAATTCTCGTTCTCGGCGACGTAATTCAGTTACATTCTGCAACAAAACTATTGCTCCGGTGCGGTCTCCCCCAGCTAAAAGAGGAAGAGCGAGCAAATCAACTGTTCCTCCAGTGTTTTCAATTTCAACACGACGCAGAGATTTTCCACTGAGACTTACTTCTACAGCCTCTTCATGTGCATCGGGTTTGATAAGTGAGACGCTACGCGCCACATCTCCGAGAACATTTCCCTCAAGTTCACCAGCCCAGCGCATTCGATTAAAGGCAGATTTAGCGTTTGGGCTTGCATAGGTAATCACTCCGTTAATATCTAATCTGATCAGGCCATCTCCAACACGTACTGCAGAGTCAAATAGTTCGCTGTGCTCTGTATATGGGAAAGTACCTTCAGCAACCATGCGATACACCTTATGAGCGACTTCCCGATAATTTAGTTCTAACCTACTTGGTTGGCGCATGAGTTCTGCGTTACGGTGGCGTGAAATCACCGCAATAACTTGATCCTCAAAAATAACCGGGATTGTCTCCTCTTTGATTAAAAGTTCACCAAACTTTTCAGGTTGAGCGTCCCGAATTATTTCTGCTCCTGAAAGCGCTTGATCGATTCGGGGTCTTGCTCCCCAGTCGATCTCATCCCCGATTACATCTTGCGGAAAAACTGTAGCCGCAGTTGTTGGTCGAATATGAGCGACCGCTACATATCCGGTAGGCCAACTCTTAAAGTCCTTACGTAAGGGAACCCATAAGACCAAATCGGCAAAAGAGAGATCAGCTAGGAGCTGCCAGTCGGCAGTTAACTCACGGATTCTACGAATTTGATTTGCATCTAAGGGGCTCCGATCACGCAGGAAAGAATCTAGCTGGGGCATCGGCTAGCCCTTAATCCATTGTGAAATCGCAGCAGAAATCTCTTGAGTTGCAAACCAAGTTAGCTCTTCACCATCTGGAGAAACAAGAAAAGCGCACTGCACATCTTCCCAGCGGCCATTCTCTTTCAAGTTAACAAAGTTTTCACCGTGTTCAGCGATCTGTGGGTCAGTAATTTCTAAGGCCAAAATAAATCCCGGACCAGTAGATTCTTCACGCATTTCTATAGCTTCATCCGCGGCAAGCATTGAAAGCATGTACTCGCCTTGCTCATCATCCAAATCGTTATTGGCGGTCAAGAATTTTATAGTGGGCGCATAAAGTGGTCCGCATTCCATTGTTCCACTGCTGAGGAAAGTAGAAATCTCCTCTGCTGTAACTGGTAAATACCCGCGCATGACGCCAAGAGTATAAGAAATGTGGCTTAGCCCGTAATTTGTAAAGCGACCCGCGCGATCGCCTTGCGAAGAGGCGCTTTTTCGTTTATCTCAGAGAGTGTTGTCCGTTCTTTACGCGCGGCTGAACAAAGCCGCGAATCGAATGGAAGATAGAGCACTTGTTTTGGGGATAAGGGTTGGAAACTCAAGAGGCGAGCATTTTCCTTTTTTGTGGAAGATTCTGAAGGTTTAACAAAAATAGAAATATGAGCTGATAGCTTAACCTCAAAGAGTTCGACGCAAAGTTTACTCAAGCGGGCGCTCTGAAGTATGTCTGCACCCGATGAAATAAATAATTCGTTAGCAAAATGACTTGCCCAGATCTTAACCTGCGATGTCCATCTGCGATCAGAAAGGTCGCTCACAATGTTTTGTAGAGAACCCAGATCAATAATTATGCAATCAAAGTGCGCAGCCGCTTCTATCGCTCGCGCTGAAAAATTCGCAATGTTTTTTTGGGTGATTTCGGCAACTGATAAATTATCAGAAAGATCGCGCCAATGGTCTTCCTCTGAAATGTTTCGCAGATCTAAAAGCGTTGCTATTGCTGGGGATGAGAAGTTGGCGTCAATCAGCAAACTTTTCTTGTTTAACAAGGCCAACTCTTGCGCCAAATTTAGCGCCAAGGTGGTTGCACCTGTGTAGTTTCCAGCCGAGCCGATCGCGATTATCTTCGCCTTTAAGTTCAACTTTTTTTGCAGTAGTGGGGCGCGCAAAAGTGGTGAACGAATATTCCCCCGGATATATGCCAACAGTTCTTCAGCATCGCTTGGGCGCGAGCAGATATCACTGCACCCACGAGATGAACCCAATGCATCTGCGAATCCAAGGAATGAGATATTGCCTCGGACGAGTTTCTTTAGCTGCGCATCGCTAAACCCTGGCATATCAACGGAATAGATAACTAGAACATTTGTGGCTGATTCCTCTTTGAGGCATATCTCCAGATTCCCAAAATCTAGCGGTCTTGCAATTACGCTCCAACCGCTTTCAAAGAGCGCGCTTGAAACCATTCCCTCGAAATCAGCATCAGCAATCGCAGTTATGACCTTTGGTTGTACCGGATCATCCATTAGATCGAACAATTACTAGTCGTCCCGACGCGGTGGCGCGTAGCAATTCAAAGATTTCACTATTTTCTACTGAGACTGTTAGCGAAATATCGCTGCCAAAATTACTAGCTTTTCTATTGATTGAGTTCAGGAAAGCTCCCGAGATCACCAGCTCGGGAGTTAAAGGTTTCTCAATTCCTATCGCCTCTTTCACCCAATAGATATTGATTGATTCGCCTAACTCGATGTCATCTGGCAGATCACTGCTGCGAATAGAAATTGGAACTTGCCCCGATTTTATAGAGCTTGGAGTGTCACTTACTGAACTGATAGCAATCAACTCACCTTTCTGTATTGCGCGCAGAACGTACGCGCCTGCAGCCATTACATCAATCGATAAGTAGCGACCGTTCACCTCTCCCAGAGAAACATCAACTTCTTCTAGATCGCTTTCTGAAATTTGTACCCCAGGGATTAGTGAATTTCTGGCACTCCAATAAGTATCACTTTGATTTCCCAGAGCAGTCAGGGCCATTGCAGAGATAACTGCAGCGGCGAAAAGAGATACTGCAACGACTAATCGTGTCTGAGCGGCTTTATCAGTTTTATTCATAGTGGAGTACTAAATTCCATAGACAACTATTTTCTTAGGGCCTTTCCACAGTCAACCTTTCGGATGAGAATTTATCCTCCAAGTGAAGGACGAGAATTTCCCTATTTGGGTTGAAGGTGCGGCTATGGATATAAAATTTAAAGCACACACCCAAATTCGCACCTTAGAGTTGGTTTCTAGCAACGAAGATCCAGCAATGTGGAGCCATCCACAATTAGATCTCTATTCACTATCAGAGCTAGCAGCGAATCGAAAAAGTGAAAAACTTCCGGAACAGCGCGCCAAGCTCTATCTGGTACCAAGTACTTTTGGCGAAGAGTTTGAACCCGGTTTTGAGCCTGTACCTACTTCGGCAACTGAACTGCCCGAAATTCACACTTGGACGATGAAATTTGCAATTAGCGTTGTTGAAATTTGGGCTGGACGTCGCCAACCAGCGCAGTTAATTTCTAAATGCCACCGACAGATTTATATGCAATTGTTAATGCAAGTTGGAAGCCAGAAGGAGATCGGCCGAATTCGAAGTATCCATCAATGCGAGCCGTTAGATGGTATTTGCGAATCAACGGTTACCGTGCGTTTTGGTGACCGACTACGAGTAATGGTTATTCGTTTTGAAGGTGTAGATCAGAGATGGTTATGCACTGAACTACAATTAATTTAAGCGCCACCATGGCAACGCTTATATTTTTTGCCAGAACCGCAAGGACATTGGCTGTTGCGTGAGACTTCACCCTTAGTGGAAATACCAGATTCGTCACTCGCTGTGTATTGCAAGCCCGTCGCATCTGATGGCTTTTCAGTGATACCGGCAGCCTTTACCTGTGAACCGTCACCTTCGACCGTAACTTCTACATTAAATACCAGGCTCGCAAGCTCTTCCTTGATTCCATCCATCATTGCGGCGAAGAGTTCGTAGCCTTCACGTTGGTATTCGACCAATGGGTCACGTTGCGCCATTGCACGCAGGCCTATTCCTTCTTGCAGATAATCCATTTCGTAAAGATGTTCACGCCATTTGCGATCTAATACTGAAAGCAAAACTTTTCGTTCAAGCTCGCGCATTACTTCTGGACCAAGATCGGCTTGACGTTTTTCAAATGCGGCAGTTGCATCTTCTAAAATCTGTTGTGATAAATAATCTGCATCAATTGCCGAACTAGATCCAACCTTTGCGATCAACTCATCTGGGGTAAATGAAATTGGATAAACCAATTTGAGCGCTTGCCACAAACGGTCTAGATCCCAATCTTCGCCAAAGCCCTGTGTAGTTTCAGCGTTGACATATGCCACCAAAGTATCTGCAACAAATGTCTGAACCTGCTGCGAGATGTCTTCGCCTTCAAGTACTAGACGTCGTTCTCCATAAATTACTTCACGCTGCCGGTTCATAACATCGTCATATTTCAAAACATTCTTACGAATTTCGAAGTTCTGTGCTTCCACTTGGGTCTGCGCCGAACGAATTGCATTACTGACCATCTTTGACTCAATTGGCTCATCATCTGGAAGACCTGCTGCAGATAGGAAGCGTTCTACTAGACCAGAGTTGAAGCGACGCATTAACTCATCTTGCAGGGAGAGATAGAAGCGTGATTCGCCAGGATCACCTTGGCGGCCAGAACGTCCACGTAACTGATTATCGATACGGCGTGATTCGTGACGCTCGGTGCCGAGCACATATAAACCACCAAGAGAAACAACTTCTTCGTGGCCTTTAGCAACCGCTGCTTTCTGCTTAGCAATTTCTTCTGGCCAAGCTGCTTCATATTCAGCGGCGTTATCAACTGGTGATAGCCCTCGACGTTGAAGTTCAAAGTCGGCCATAAATTCTGGATTACCACCGAGCATGATGTCAGTACCGCGTCCTGCCATATTTGTAGCGACAGTTACTGCGCCGCTTACGCCAGCACGTGCAATGATCGATGCTTCGCGCTCGTGGTGCTTCGCATTAAGAACTTCGTGAGGAATACCTGATTTTTTCAAGAGGGCAGAAAGTTCTTCCGATTTTTCAACAGAGACGGTACCGACTAGAACTGGTTGACCTTTACGATGGCGTTCCACAATGTCTTTTGTGACTGCCATAAATTTACCCAATTCACTTTTGTAAACTAAATCTGCTTGGTCAATTCGTTGCATTGGACGATTTGTTGGAATCGGAACAACGCCGAGTCTGTAGATCTGATGAAATTCAGATGCTTCAGTCATTGCTGTACCAGTCATACCCGAAATCGTTTCGTAGAGTCGGAAATAGTTCTGCAGCGTTATTGTTGCAAGAGTTTGGTTTTCATCTTTAATGTCAATGCGTTCTTTAGCTTCCAGGGCCTGATGTAGACCATCGCTATAGCGGCGTCCAGCGAGCATGCGACCTGTATGCTCGTCGACGATTAACAATTCACCATTCATTACAACATAGTCTTTATCGCGCTTAAACAACTCCTTTGCGCGTACCGAGTTATTTAGGTAGCCAATTAGAGTCGTATTAGCGGCTTCATATAGGTTTTCAATCTTTAGAAGCTGTTCTACCTTGGTAACGCCATCTTCTAGAATTCCGATTGTCTTCTTTTTCTCATCAACTTCGTAATGAGTATCGCGCTGTAATTTCTCTGAGATGTTAGCAAATTCGACGTACCACTTTGTTGCCTTGTCTGCCGGTCCGCTAATGATTAAAGGCGTACGTGCTTCATCGATAAGAATTGAGTCAACTTCATCTACTACTGCGAAGAAGTGATCACGTTGAACACAATCTTGTAGCGACCAAGCCATGTTGTCGCGAAGATAATCAAATCCGAATTCATTATTGGTTCCATATGTAATATCCGAGTTATATGCAGCACGACGTTCTGTGGGAGTCATGCTATTTACGATCACACCGACTGATAATCCGAGGAAGCGATGGATTCGACCCATCCATTCGCTATCGCGTTCTGCCAGATAATCGTTGACCGTTACTACGTGAACTCCACGTCCAGCTAGCGCATTTAGATAAGAAGGAAGTGTTGCAACTAAGGTCTTGCCTTCACCGGTGCGCATTTCCGCAATATTGCCGCGATGCATAGCTGCACCGCCCATGATTTGTACGTCATAGTGACGCTGACCGAGCGTGCGCTTTGCCGCTTCGCGAACTACAGCAAATGCTTCTGGAAGCAGGTCATCTAGAGATTCTCCAGCGGTGAATCGAGATTTAAACTCATCAGTTTTGCCACGCAATTCAGCGTCGCCCAGCGGGGAGATGGCAGACTCAAATGAGTTGACTTGATCCACAACTTTGCTGAGATCACGAAGGATTTTTCCTTCGCCCGCCCGCATGATGCGATCAAAAATCTTTGCCATTTATATACCCTTTCGAAAAACTACCCCCTAATCGTAAGGGTTAGCGACGGCGCCTGTTACCGCGCCAATTACCGTAAAACCTGCTGTACGTAAGGCCCGTATAGCCTCCGCAAGGGTTGCCCCAGTGGTTACTAGATCATCAACAATAATCAGCGGCTCTGTATTCCCCCGACCTGCCGCCGCGGCCAAATTTGTTTTAGCAGAAAAAGCCCCTGCAACATTGCTCAATCGTTGCTGTGAATTTAACTGAGATTGGTCTCGTACCGCCCGCTTATGCTGCAATATCTCTTGATATTCCAAAGATTCAATATTTGCAACAGATCTGGTTATTTCTTGCATAAAGTTTCGCCCTCTTTTTCTTGTGGCAGAGTTGCGCGACGGAATTGCTACCAAATCTCCAGATCCATAGTTTTTCAAGAAATATTGCAGAGAATGAGTTATAGCTTTTATAAGTAATTGATCGGCGGCGATATGGTTTGACTCTTTTGATCTCATCAAGACTCGTGAAGCGATGGGAGAATACTCAATTGATGAAATCACTGGATAGTCGTAACCTAAAACTTTTAAACTACGTTTGTAAATATGTGGATGCCAATTCTTTCTACAAATCGAACAGATAGATATACCAAGTTGTGAACAACTAATACATCTTGATGGAAAGATTAATTCTGCAAGGCTCTTCATGGTGCGATTCTCTATCGCCCAATTTTTCTTAAAAGGCTAATTAAATATCATGGGGATAATCTTCAGGTTGTGGACGTATTGGTCGGCCACCAATTTGTTCGCCAGCAATTCTCGGAAGGGTAAGAACGAAGTGTGCCCCTTCTCCGGGCGCTCCCCAAGCATCTAGTTCGCCATTGTGTAGGCGTGCATCTTCTAGCGCGATCGAGAGTCCTAGACCGGTTCCTCCACGCACTCTTGCTCGCGAAGGATCTGCTCTCCAAAAGCGATCGAAAATACGAGATAGCGCTGAAGCTTCAATACCCGTTCCAAAATCTCGAACCCCAACAGCAACTTCAGTACGAGTTGCAATTACCGTTACATTGATTGGTTTTTCCTCCGCATGGTCGAGGGCGTTAGAAAGTAAGTTGCGCATAATGCGCTCCACACGCCTAATATCGGCCTTAATCATTAACTGAGCAGTCAAGTGATCAATCGTTATAGAAATAACGTCATCATGCGCACTGGCTCGAACATCTTGGATACATCTTTCTATCAAACTGATCAGATCAAAATCCACTGGTTCTAATACTGCAACTTCGGCATCAAATCGGCTTACTTCTAGCAGATCTTCCAAGAGCCTCTCAAATCGATCTAATTGAGCAACGAGAAGTTCTGAGCTTCGTGTAATTGTCGGATCGAAACTATCTTTCTGGCTATAGATCACTTCAGATGCCATTCGAAGAGTAGTTAATGGGGTTCTGAGTTCGTGAGAGACATCAGAAACAAATCTTTGCTGCACACGAGATAAATTCTCTAAACGTGAAATCTGTGATTCGAGGGAAAGGGCCATATCGTTAAATGCCGTACCAAGTGTCGCAATTTCATCGGAGCTCTCCACCTTCATTCGTTGTGAGAAATCTCCTTGAGTGAATTTCTGTGCAATAGCTGCTGCTTCGCGAACTGGTCTTACGACTTGGCGCACCACTAACCAGGTAATTAAACCAATCAAGAATATGAGAGCAAATCCGGTAAGAAACAGTGCGTTCTGAATTATCGTAAGCGTTCTATTCTGATTATTTAGAGAATAGACCAAATACATCTCATAATTTCCAGATTTTGGAATCGCTATTTTGCGACCCGCAACCAAGACGTTCGTATCTTCGCGATCCTGGTATCGCATTTTTATATATTGGTATTCAACTAAATCACTGGCGCGAACTCTTTCGCGTAGTTCATCGGGAAAAGAAGATATATCTAAATCATCAGTGGATGTCGTGTAATCAGGTGGATCTACTTTCAAAGAAAATTTGAATGGTGTACCGAATCTACTTAAAAAGAGCGATTTTCTATCCTGACCAAGACTCACCTCTGTGGAGGAGATGATGATTTCTTGAACTGCCTTTGTAATGACAGAACTCTCGGCGTTTTCTCTAATTAGGAATTGGTACTGCGCATTGAAAAACGAGGATCTCGCCTCTGCAAGTGAGGATTCAAGATTTACTTCTTTAACTCCGTCCGAGAGTTGTGAATAAAGCGCAGATCCAGTTAGCCATACGACTCCAAGAGAAAGTAGGACTGTGGAGACAATTACCTTTGACGCTAGCGAATTGCTCAGCTTTGTTGAAATACGGTTCATTCTAGGAACCGCCCATCACTCCCGCTTTGTAGCCAACTCCACGAACCGTCATAACGATTTCAGGATGCTCAGGGTCATGTTCTACCTTTGAACGTAAACGCTGAACGTGGACATTTACCAAACGAGTATCAGTTGAATGTCGGTATCCCCAAACTTCACCGAGTAAAGCATCGCGCGTAAAGACGCGTCCTGGCTCTTTGGCTAGGGCGACCAATAAATCGAATTCCAATCGAGTGAGAGCAATCTTCTTTCCGCCACGACTTACTTCATGGGCGGTCACATCAATTGAGAGATCGCCAATAGTTAATAAACCCAAGACATCTGCGTTTGTACGACGTAATCGGGTTCTAATTCTTGCGATGAGTTCTGATGGGTGACGAAATGGTTTAACCATGTAATCATCTGCCCCAGCTTCAAGGCCTTTGACAATGTCGTGGGTGTCACCTTTTGCGCTGAGCATCACGATTGGAACCATTGATTCTGCGCGGATTAATTTGCAAACTTCAATTCCATCTAAACCGGGAAGCATTACATCTAGAAGAACAAGATCTGGAGGATTATTTCTAAATACCTCCAAGACCTCATCGCCACGACTTACTAGATCCACGTCGATGCCGGCACCGGTTAAAACGATGCCGAGCATCTCCGCAAGATCCTGGTCGTCATCGACGACCATGACTAAGGTCATTAGCTACCGTGCTCCCAAGAGTTCAAGTACATATCTTGTGCCGGAGTTAAAGTATCAATACGTCCACCCATTGAAATTAATTTCAGGCTGGCAACTTCTTTATCGATATATGTTGGAACGTTGTGAACTCCTGCTGCAAGATTCTTCGCTTCCTTAACTAGATATTCTGCAGTCAGAGCTTGATCTGAGAATGACATGTCCATTACAGATGCTGGATGGCCTTCAGCAGCACCTAGGTTTACCAATCTACCCTCAGCAAGAAGTAGCAAGCGGCGTCCATCAGCAAGTACATATTCATCGGTTTGATGACGCATTTTGGCGTTCTTTTTCTTTGAATTCTGTTCTAGCCAAGCGACATCAATTTCAATATCGAAGTGGCCAGAGTTTGCCATTATTGCGCCATCCTTCATTACGGCAAAGTGCTCATCACGCAATACATCGCGGTTTCCAGTAACCGTAATAAA
>CAMBGS010000003.1 GCA_945866305.1 Bifidobacterium breve | reverse complement strand
TGCTATAAGAGAGGAGAGGAACTCATCTACGCGCATACGGTCTGACATAATCAGCAACAATACTTCTTGGGTAACCAAATATTGGGGATTTACGTGAGCGCATCGAGTGAGAAAGCCGATCTTCGCAATCGCTATCGTTTTGAACGGCGCGAAAGATATCTAGATCACTCATTTGCATATCTTGCGACCTCACTTGAATTTACAAAGGCATCGAATATTGCGAGTTATATCTCTTTCGGGGATGAACCCAGCACCACAGATTTAAACGCTGTAATTCTAAAGAATGGTCAATCGCTATATCTGCCGAGGATTGTTGTTAACGAACTTGAATGGGTGCAGTGGAATGGTGATGCGAGCCAGCTAATTCCCAGCAAATTATCTAAAAATATTTTAGAACCTATTGGACCGGCTATTCCCGAACTATCAAAAATTGAATTGGTGATCGTTCCAGCGCTTCGAATAGATAGATCTGGTTATCGATTGGGACAAGGTGGCGGTTTTTATGATCGCGCTCTGACAAAGTTAAGCGCTTGGAGCATTGGGTTGATTCATCCTGATGAAATTTCTAGCGAAGACTTACCGCGTGAAAGTTTTGATATTCCACTTAAGGCTGCCGCTACACCTGATTTATTGCTGCGCTTTAAAAATTAATTTCCGGGAAGATTTCGGGCCATCACAATTCTTTGAATTTGATTAGTTCCTTCATAAATCTGCGTAAGTTTGGCATCGCGCATCATACGTTCTACTGGATAATCAGAAACATATCCATAGCCACCTAAAACTTGTACCGCATCTTGGGTTACTTTCATCGCCACATCACTAGCAAAGGTTTTACTTGCTGCCGAGAAGAATTTGAGGTCTTTATCGCCACGTTCACTGCGGGCGGCGGCGGCATAAGTTAATTGACGTGCTGCTTCAATATTCATAGCCATATCGGCCAACATAAATTGCACGCCTTGGAATTCAAATATTTCTTTGCCGAATTGCTTGCGCTCGTGCGAATATTTAGCGGCGACATCGAGTGCGCCTTGTGCAATTCCTAACGCCTGTGCGGCAATTGTGATTCGGGTGTGATCGAGAGTATCCATAGCGAGCGCAAAACCTTCACCCACTTCACTTATTCGGCGATCATCACCAATAGTTACATTATCGAAATAAACTTCACGAGTTGGAGATCCCCGAAATCCCATCTTCTTCTCCGCTGCTCCAAATGAGACTCCTGCATCAGATTTTTCAACTATAAATGCTGTAATACCTTTAGATTTTTTACTTGGATCTGTTTGTGCAATTACGGTGTAGAACTCTGAGATTCCGGCATTTGAAATCCACTTCTTACTTCCATTGATCACCCAGTTATCGCCACTGCGCTCTGCCTTCGTTTTTAGCGCAGAAGCATCTGAGCCTGCTTCTGATTCTGAGAGGCAATATGAAAATCCACTTCCCTTTGCTAATTGTGGCAGCCAGCGTTCTTTCTGTTCCTTGCTTCCACCTAAAATTAGCGGCAGTGATCCCAGTTTATTTACTGCGGGGATTAACGACGATGATGCACAGATGCGCGCTACTTCTTCAATAATGATTACGACAGCTAGTGCGTCTGCGCCTTCTCCACTAAATTCTGTTGGAACATGTGCCGCGCTTAACCCTGCTTTTAGTAAAGCATCGGCAGCTTCTTGCGGATAGCGATGGTCTTCATCAACTGCCGCTGCATGCGGTGCGATTTCTTTTTCGGCTAGCGCGCGAACACTTGCGCGTAAGTCGTTGTATTCAGACGGCAGCGCATACAGATCGTTGGTTGTCATTTATCTCGCTCCGTATCCTTCGCCGCTAAAGAAGTTAGGTAGGCATTATATTGAGCAAGTTCATCAGGTTCACCCATCGCAGCCAAGCGTGCTTCATTGCGATCTATACGTTTGGTTTCCCGCTTATCTTCACGCATCCACTGAATAAAGGTTGCAATCAGCGCCAACAAAATTGGAATTTCCCCCATTGCCCACGCAATTGAGCCGCCTGCCTGCTGATCTGCGAGTACATCTAGATTCCACGGTGTTTGAAGAGATGCAAAATATCCTTGATCAATCACAGTTGAGGTTGATATCAACGCCACCGCGAAGAAGGCATGGATACTCATCGCTGCAAAGAGAATAACAATGCGAACAATGTGCGGCACTTTTCTTGGGTTGGGATCTATGCCAATAATTACGTGGAAGAAGAGAATGCCTGCCAATAGAAAGTGGACGCTCATTACCAAGTGACCAAGGTGTGATTGCATCATATTTCCAAATAACGGTGTCATGTAAAGTGCAAATAGTGAACCATCAAATAGCGCCAAGATAACAACTGGATTTGTAAAAATTCCAGCAGGCTTGGAATGTAAAAGTGCGATCAACGTTCCACGCACACCACGTTCTTCTTTATTTCTCCCTTGTGGCAGTGTGCGTAACGCCAAAGTAATTGGTGCTCCTAAAACAATTCCGATTGGTGCAATCATGCCTAAAGCCATATGAGCAATCATGTGATATTCAAATGAGAATTTGGCATAAACGCCTAAACCACCACTTGTTGCATAATCAATAAAACTAATTCCAAGTGCGAATGCGACAGTGCGACCTACTGGCCATTTATCACCACGGCGCGACAAGATAACTACACCTTTTATATACAACGCGACTGCTGTTATCAAGACGCCGATCATTAAAGCATCGGGGTCATAAAGTGAAATTAAGCGCCATAGATTTGGTGGTGGTGGAGTAGCAATTCCTGCGATCGCCAAACCAGGATCTAAAACATTACTCTCTGCGCGCAATGGTGGCTGCATATTAGAAAGACGCGATCCAATTAACACAGCAACCAACATGATGCCCACTTCAACAATCAACAGTCGGCTGAGATTTTTTAAGGTGATCTGCCAATTGCCACTTAAATGTTTACGGTTTAGATATCCAAGATAAACCAACACAGCAGTGATAACTACTTTGAGAATGACCAAGCGGGCATAGTTTGAGTCCCAAGCGCTCTGAAAGTTAAGTCTGGCCCAAGCATTTGCACTACCGCTTAAAACAACTGCAATAACTGACCAAAGAGCCAGTGCGCTAAAGCGCGGCAACGCGATAGCGCGATCCGCTGCAGACAGAACAGTTATTGCAATTAGCCCACCAACCCAAAAAGTCAGTCCGACAACGTGCACAATTAAGGAACCGATCGCTAGTGCGTGTGAGCCGCTAGAGGCGGAGTGGCTAGCAAATATCGGCGCAATCACAGCAATCAAAGATAAGAGCAGCAGGGCGTTAGTGGCTGCGACGGTACGTATACGTGTGACTAGAACGCAGACAATCAGCGCCAAACAAAGCTGAATGAACATATATTTTCCGAGGTCGATCTGCGAAACAAAAGAACGTAGCGAGTTTGGATCAAGGGCACCTGTTAGAGATGTGTCTAAAATATTTGCCAGCGTTGTCAATATATTTAAGCTCTGTCCCAGCACCCAAACAAGTGAAGTTATCGCCGCAAAATTTCGCAGAGCCTTTGCAGATTTAGATAACTTGCCAGCGTCATCAAGGAGAAAGAATGCCATCGCCAATAAAAGGCCAACCGTTGCGAAACTGGCGGTAAGCGAGATGAACTTACCAACTGTGGTCAACGAAGAAATCAGTGGACCAGCAGAATTTAGATCTGCTGCCAGAAAGGTCATCGCTCTTTAAATATCTTTCGAGCGTATAGCGCCAAGGTAACTAGTACTGCAAAAGAAACCACTAGTAATCCGATTACGAAGAGATTGGTTCCGAAATCGCTACCTTGTGCCTTCGCTGGCGTTGAGGGCACAACTTCCTCTGGCGTAGAAATCGAAGGTGTAGAAAAATTAAAATTAAATGAACCAACTAGCGGAACATCCATTTCAGAAAGTATGTTGTAACTAACTTTATATGCACCGGATTCGGTGATTGGCTTCATTCCAATAATGATGTCATTGCCGGCAACAGTGAGAGTTCCATCATCAACACGTCGTCCGGCTGGGTCAGTCACCGTTATTTCATTTCCCATGTCCATTGGCGTAATTTCAACTGTAATTGTGACTGCACTTGGCGCAACCTTTAGCGTTGCCCCCGCAATTGGAGATGTTGCAACAAGTGAATTAGCCAAGGCCGGACCTGTCATAAATACAGATATACCAATTGCGCCAATAAGTGCCGCAATACGCTTCACTTTAAACCTGCCTTCGCTGCGAGAGTGGTCTCAATTCGCCTCTATAGTCTCACTTCCTTAGACTTATCCACTAGCCCCTAGGGATGTGATTTAAGAAAGGAGTGAGCACAGTGCCTACATATCAATACCAATGTTCTGCCTGTGAACACGCCTTCGAAGCCTTTCAAAGCTTTTCCGAGGATCCCCTGACTGTCTGCCCAGAATGTAAGGGCGAAGTTCGTAAAGTTTATTCAGCGGTCGGAGTTGTGTTTAAGGGATCTGGTTTTTATAAAACAGATTCAGTGGCAAAACCTGCAACACCAGTTACTCCTGCAAAATCTGATTAATTAATCGTCGTGATGTGGCGGTTTATCGCCTTTAATTTCATCTTCTCGTCGGCGCGCATCGCTTTGATCTTCACGTGGATCGCGTTCGTCATCAGTTGTTGCTGGGAAAAGTTCACTCACGATCGACTTTACCCCTCAATCTTAAACAGCGATTTGCCTAACTAAGGATGATCCTACATAGTTAATCTGTGTTTGAACGCCTGGGCCATCTACTAGTTCGTCGCAGTAAAGTTGTATTGATTGTCTTTACGATCACGATTTTAGCTGCAGGCGGAATTGGCTCCCTTGCCTTCGGCAAACTCGATTCAGGCGGATATTCAGACCTTTCTAGCGAGTCAGCAAAAGCCGCAACTTATCTAACAGAAAAATTTGGCGTAGTTGAACCGGTTGCTGTTCTTGTGGTCGACACCGGTGATAAAGCAGTCGAAGATACAGAAATTTCACAGGCCGCAATCGCATTAGAGAAGAAGCTTTCACAAGTGCCGGGCGTTTCTAAAACACTTTCTTTCTGGTCAACTGGCGGCGCTCCAACTATGAAATCAACCGATGGAAAGGCCGCCTTCCTCTTTGCCTATGCAAGTTTAAGTTCAAATGATTTTGATCAACTTGGGAAAATTGGCAAGAAGATTCAAGAAGAGTTTGATGGAGAAAACGGAGATCTAACCGTTTACGCATCTGGTTCTGGTGTTATTACTTATGCCATCAACCATAAGATCGAGAAAGATTTACTGCTGGCTGAATCAATCGCTATTCCTTTAACCTTTCTATTACTCGCATTTGTCTTTGGCGCACTCGTTGCTTCGGCGATGCCGCTGGTCGTTGGCGTAAGCGCGATACTTGGCGCATTTCTCATTATCTATATCTTCACTCTCTTCACCAACGTCAGCATATTTGCACTTAACTTAATTACTGGCCTTGGTTTAGGGCTCGGTATCGATTATGCACTTCTGATGGTTAATCGCTTCCGCGAAGAACTGCATGCCGGAAAGAGCGTTGAGGATTCTGTTGTAGCAACGGTAAATTCGGCAGGAAAAACAGTCTTCTATTCCGGCCTTACCGTTCTGGTAACTCTAAGCGCGCTTATCTTCTTCCCGCTCGACTTCTTAAAGTCATTTGGTTATGCCGGAGTTAGTGTTGTTTCACTTGCTGTAATCGGTGCGCTAGTTCCACTCCCTGCAATCATGGCTCTCTTGGGACACAAGATAGATAAAGGAGTAGTTCGCAAATCAGGAATTACTCCGAAAGAAGATGGCCGTTGGGCACACACCGCGCGAAATGTAATGCGCCGTCCGGTTCCGGTTGTTATTGGTTCGCTTCTAGTTTTGGGAATTTTGGCCGCTCCAATTACTAATATTGCATTTGCCCAAGTAGATTCCCGAGTTCTGCCAAAGAGTGATCCTGCTGCTATTGGTGCCGCAAAAATACTGGAGCGATTCGATGGCTTTGAAGGAAGTCCCATAGAAGTTGTTATTCCGAATGGGGTTGGTCGTGAGTCAGAAGTAAGTGCTTATCTCGCACAGGTTCAAAAAGTTGATGGAATCGCTCGCATCGCACCAATTGAAACTTACGGAAGCGATCTACGAATTCAAGTAATCCCATCAAAGGGATCGCGCACCCTCGCTGCAGAAAAAATTATTCACGATATTCGCGACATTCCAAAACCTGATGGAACTTTAATCGGTGGCGCAGCAGCAGACTTCACTGATTCCCAAGACGGTATCGCGAAGACTCTGCCTTGGGCGCTGGGCTGGATCGCACTCTGGGTAATGATTCTCGTATTTATATTTACCGGCTCAATAATTCTTCCAATTAAAGCTGTGCTTCTCAATGGACTTTCTTTAATTGCAACTCTTGGTGCGATCACCTGGGTTTTTATAGACGGAAATTTAAAGTGGCTGCTTGGTGATTTCACGGTCACTGGCGCGCTAGATACCGGCACAGTAATTCTCGTTGCGGTTGTCGTCTTCGGACTTTCCATGGACTACGAACTCTTCTTACTCTCACGTATTCGCGAAGAACATATGGCAGGTAAGAGCAATATCGAATCTGTTGCAGTTGGCCTACAACGCTCTGCGCGCATTATTACTGCAGCCGCTCTGCTGTTAGCGGTCGTGTTCGCTGCTTTCATGATCAGCGGAGTTACATCAATCAAGATGATGGGCTTTGGTGTTTCTTTCGCAGTCCTTCTCGATGCAACGCTGATTCGTGCCTTGTTGGTGCCGGCGTTAATGCGCTTGTTTGGTGAAAGTAATTGGTGGGCTCCTAAGCCGCTACGTCGCTTCACTATTACGCATTAATTTCTATATAAAGGACGCTGCCTCTATCCTTTAGGCATGGATCTCATCGCTACTCTGCAATGTGCGGATCAACCTGGCATTGTTCATGCGATGACGAGCGCGGTTCTCAATTGCGGTGGAAATATTATTGAGAATCAGCAATACACCGATCACACCACAAACACTTTTGTAATGCGTACCCGCTTTGAGACATCACAAGGGATGACAGCGGCACAAACCAGCCTCAACGGCGAGTTAGGAAAGTTCTCTCCTGCTCTGCACATCCGTGAGACCGCTAATAAACCACGCGCCCTGATATTGGTAACCAAAGAGAGCCATTGCTTGCGCGATCTTATGTATTTGCTTGAACTCGGTGAGCTTCCAATTGAAATCCCACTAGTTGTTTCCAACCGTGAAGACCTAAAGCAACTTGTTGAATCACACGGCATTCCATTTATGTACCTGCCGATTGATTCAGCAAATAAGGCTGCACAAGAGAAAGTTTTGATCGCAAAGGTAAAAGAACTCAAAATCGACTTTGTAGTCTTGGCGCGTTACATGCAGATTCTTTCGGCTGACTTTTGCAACGCTATGCCAGGAAAGATCATCAACATTCACCACTCTTTCTTGCCTGGATTCAAAGGTGCAAAGCCTTATCACCAAGCACACGATCGCGGCGTAAAGATAATTGGGGCAACTGCACACTTTGTTACCGCTGATTTAGATGAGGGCCCAATTATTGAACAAGATGTTGCTCACGTGACTCATTCATCAACGCCCGATGAGTTAATCGCCCTTGGTCGAGATATTGAAAGACGAGTTCTTGCCAAAGCGGTAAAGCTTTATGCCGAAGATCGCATCTTCATTGTTGGACAACGCACAATTATTTTTAGTTAGTTTTACGTAATTGTGTCCCCGGCGGGAGTTGAACCTGCGACCTACCGCTTAGGAGGCGGTTGCTCTATCCACTGAGCTACGGGGACTTACGGGGAAAACAATTTAACTTGGCAAAGGTTATCTCTATCGCTAACCTAGGTGTAACACGCTCAATATCGGTCGTGCGGATTAGAAAATGAAAGGCCACCCATGAAAGCGCTCGTTATCGGCGCAGGCGGAGTTGGCAGGGCGATTGCAAATATCGCATCACGTCGTCCATTTATAACCTCGATGGTGATCGCAGATCGCAACCTGTCACGCGCAGAAGAAGCAGTAGCAAGAGTTAAAGACCCTCGTTTTTCAGCGGCTGAGGTTAATGCTGCAGAGCTGGAAGATATCCGTTCCTTAATTCGTAAAGCCAATCCCGATATCGTGATTAATGCGGTGGATCCTCGCTTTGTTATGCCGATCTTCTTGGCATGTGAAATTGAAAATAAGAATTACATGGATATGGCGATGTCGTTATCTCGTCCACATCCGCATTACCCAAATTCCGAAACAGGAGTAAAGCTTGGAGATGAACAATTTGCGCGCGATTGGAACTGGTGCGAGCGAGGTATTTATGCGCTAGTCGGTATGGGCATAGAGCCTGGGATGAGCGATGTTTTTGCAAAATACGCATCAGAGCATCTCTTCTCACGTATCGATGAAATTACCGTTTTGGATGGATCCAATCTTGTTGTTGAAGGGGCTGATTTCGCACCATCTTTTTCTATCTGGACAACAATTGAAGAGTGTTTAAATCCACCTTTAGTTTGGGAAGATGGCCGCGGCTGGTTCACTACTGAACCTTTTAGTGAACTTGAAGTCTTTGACTTTCCAGAAGGAATTGGGCCGGTTGAGTGTGTGAACGTTGAGCACGAAGAAGTTGTTCTGATTCCACAGAAAGTTGATGCTAAGAAAGTAAATTTCAAGTACGGACTTGGCGCACAATTCATCACAACTTTAAAGACAATTCATATGCTCGGATTAGATCGTAAAGAGACTGTTGAAGTTCAAGGTCACTCAGTATCACCACGAGATTTGTTGGCGGCATCACTACCTGATCCAGCAACGCTTGGTTCGCGCATGAAAGGTAAGACTTGCGCAGGAACGCTGGTAAAAGGTTTGGACAAGAACGGTAAGCCTTACGCTTGTTACATATACAACGTTGTTGACAATCAATGGTCTATGGCAAATTATGGAGATCAAGCAGTTGTTTGGCAGACCGCAATCAATCCAGTAATTGCGATGGAACTCTTACATAACGGCACTTGGAAACCCGAGGGCGTAAGCGGTCCGGAATGGTTTGCAGCTAAGCCTTTCCTGGATCTTCTGGAGCAATACGGAACCAGCTGGCATATCCGTGAAGAATCAAGCACAGGTATCTCAGTTGAGGAGTTAGCCATTTAATAAATGGTGATTCCAAATGGCCAAGGAACTGCAATTCGATGTCGTAGTAATTGGATCTGGCTTTGGTGGCTCGGTTACGGCGCTGAGATTGCGCGAAAAAGGCTATTCCGTTGCGGTGTTGGAGGCTGGAAAGAGATTTGCAGATAAGGACTTTCCGAAGACTTCCTGGCGGGTAAATAAGTTTCTCTTTGCGCCACAACTTGGGTGTTACGGTATTCAGCGAATTCATTTTCTGCCAGATGTTTTAGTACTTTCTGGTGCAGGTGTTGGTGGTGGTTCTTTGGTTTATGCAAATACTTTGTACCAACCTGGCGACAAGTATTTTCAGGATCCGCAATGGGCGCAGATTACTGATTGGAAGCGCGAACTTGAGCCTTGGTATGACCAAGCGCGCCGCATGCTGGGAGTAGAAGAAAATCCCTACTTTTCTCCGAGTGATGCAGCAATGAAAGTCGCCGCAGAGAAAATGGGAGTTTCCAACACATTTAAAATGGCACCACTCGGAATTTACTTTGGAGCAGGTGAAGGCAAACTTGCGAGTGATCCCTATTTCGGAGGCAAAGGTCCAGATCGAGTGGGCTGCACAAATTGCGGTGAATGTATGACTGGTTGCCGCCACAACGCAAAGAACACCTTGCCAAAGAATTATCTGGGATTGGCTGAAGGTGCGGGTGCAGAAGTATTTCCAATGACAACTGTTACAGAATTTTCAGAACGAAGAGACGGCAAATGGGAAGTCATAACCGTTAAGACTGATAGCTGGGATGGATCCCGCGGCACCACATTTATTGCAACTGATTTGGTTGTTGCGGCTGGCACATTTAATACCCAGAAACTTCTGCATAAGATGAAGCGGAAGAATTTGCCAAAACTTTCAGATCGTTTGGGCGAATTGTCGCGAACAAATAGCGAAGCGCTTACGGGTGCGCTAATGAATAGCCGCGAAATAGATTTCAGCCGTGGCGCTGCGATCACATCTTCTTTCTTCCCCGATGAAAATACCCACGTAGAGCCGGTCCGTTATGGCAAAGGCAGTAACTTTATGGGGCTGCTGCAAACAATAATGACCGACGGTTTCACCGGAAAAGAACGGCGCAGACATTGGTTGAAGCAATTTATTGCCAAACCATCTTTATTGGCACGCATCATAAATGTGCGCCACTGGAGTGAAAAGACAGTTATCGCACTTGTGATGCAAGATGTGGATTCTTCGGTAACTGTCAAAGGTAAGCGGGGGCTCTTTGGCTTTAAGTTAACGTCAAAGAACAACAGCGATCACCCAAATGCGACTTATATTCCTGCAGCCAACGAGGCAGTTCGGCATGTTGCGAATGAATATGGCGGAATTGCGGGCGGACATATTGGAGATCTAATCAGCGCCCCATTTACCGCACACTTTGTTGGCGGATGTGTAATCGGTAGTGATGTTAAATCTGGCGTGATCGATGCTTACCATCGCGTCTTTAACTATCCGACTTTACATATCGTCGACGGTTCAACCATTACCGCCAACTTGGGAGTAAATCCTTCGCTGACAATTACCGCACAAGCAGAACGCGCAATGTCGCTCTGGCCAAATAAAGGTGAATCGGACCAACGTCCCTCACAAGGTGAGCCATACAAGTATCTTCAACCTATTAAACCTAACGATCCCGTTGTACCAGTAGGTGCACCTGGCGAACTTAGATAGCGGAGGCGGGATGAAGAAGTGGGCCTTAGTCACGGGTGCGTCATCTGGAATCGGTGAGAGTTTCACGCGATTACTAGCTGCTGAAGGGTTTAATCTGGTTTTGGTTGCGCGAGATGAAGTCAGGCTAAACGAGCGCGCTGCTGGATTGAAAGAAAAATATGGAGCGGATTCGATTGTGCTTGTTGCAGATTTAGCAACCGAGTCAGGCTGTTCTAAGGTAGAAGATTTCATTGCAAGTAATGAAGTTGAAGTCTTGATTAATAACGCTGGATTCGGAATCAATAAGCCATTCACGATGAGTGACCTTGCGAAGGAAGAAGAGGTCTTAAAGGTTCTGGTTCGCACTCCAATGAGGCTGATGCACGTTGCACTTCCTAAGATGAAAGAGCGTAATTCAGGAGTAGTTATTAACGTTTCATCGGTCGCTAGTTTTATTGCGGGTGGGGCTTACAGCGCTTCAAAATCATATTTAACAGTTCTCTCTGAATCTTTACATACCGAACTTTCTGCAACAAATATAAAAATCTCGGCGCTGTCGCCAGGATTTACCAGAACCGAATTTCATCAACGAGGCAGGATGAAGATGGCCGGACTCCCACAATTCATGTGGCTAAATTCTGATGTACTAGTTGCAAAAGCTTGGAAAGATGCCCTTGCTGGCAAACCGGTATCCATACCTGGTTGGCAATATAAACTCTTAGTTGGAATTATTTCTCTTGCGCCAAGATCTTTAGTCAGGCGCGTAGGGATGAACCTACGAGTTAAGCAGCGATAATTCACACGATTTTCTCTGCTTGCCTCCTCAATATGGACCTTGCAGTTCGCTAATATTGACCCATCATCAACGGAGGTTTTCATGTTTCGCAAGATTCTCGTCGTACTCGGCACCGCAGTTCTAGTTGCTGCCTCAATCACTGCCGTGCCAGCAAGCGCTGCGACCAAAATCAGTAATGGCGTATCGTGCAGTAAATCTGGTGCCACGACCAAAGTCAGTGGTTCCTCCTACAAGTGTGCCAAGAATCCACTCGTGAAAAACTCTAAATTGACTTGGTTATCTCTCGACTGCCTCAACACTGCAAATACTTACGTTAAGGCTCTCGCAAATTTGCCAAAAATTAAGACAGCGACCGATGCAGCAGTTGCCAAACTAGATGCCGATATTGCCAAGCAAGCTGTACAGGTAGAAAAAGCAAATAAAAGTATTCCTGAGTTTCAATCCAAGATCGATACAATTACTGCGCGCCTAGTAGTCTTAAGAGCAGATACTGTAAATCTGGTTAAGAACAAGAAGACAATTGATAGCTTTGCTTCTGCTGTTCGTAATTACGAAGCTGCAATTAAGGCTTACGCAACCGTAGGTAAGCAGATTGAACGCAGCAAGAAAGCTAGAGAGCAAGCACTTGCCCAGTACACGAATTCGAAATCTGAAATTGATTCCACACTGAGTATGGCTAAGTTAATCTGTACCAAAGGATTTTAAAGCCGAATTAGTCTGAGGCTTCCCCTATTAATCTCTGAGGCTTAACTACTCTAACTTTTGTTGGTGAGAATTCACCACATCGCTAAATGGCTTCCTGCTGCATTAGTGGTGTTGCATATACTGCTCCGGTTGTTCTTTTCTCAACCAACAATTGCGAGAGACTTAATCTTGTATAACGCAATCGTTCTACTTTTTGTTATCGGAATCTTTCAAGCACCGCTGCATAATGATCCTTTGGCTGTTGCATTTCTTGCACTTGCTACTGCATCTTGGGGTATTGGATCAGTTACGTCGAGCTTGAATCAGTTTTTTAGCTTTAGCGGTCACCAGCAATTAGTATCCAATATTGCTTACTCGGCGTTCTATCCATTTGCTTTCATCGCAATTCCAAGAGCGATTGGCAGAGGCAAGAAATTGCGAGCGATTGAACTATTGGATTCTGCGATTTTTGGACTGGGGTTTACCTCAATTATCGCCGCACTAGTCCTCAAACAACTGGTTGGAGATTCTGACTTGGGCTACTTCTTTTCAGTCCTCTATGCGATCTGCGATATCGCGTTAATCGTGATTGTTATTGCTAGTGCCGCTCTCTCCAAAATTTCAATGAGGTTGGCTCTAATGATCACCGGAATTCTCGCATTCACACTCACTGACTTCTATTACTTATGGGATCAGATTCAAGGTGCTTATCAATTTGGTCAATTTAGCGATGAAGGTTGGTTGATTGGCTTAACTTTAATTTCGCTCTCTTTTTGGTATCAATCCAATGAAGGCAACTCTCAAGTCAAAATTCACCCTGCGCTGATTGCAATCTCGATTTTCATTAGCCCTGCGCTCTTATCTGCAATCGCACTTAGACCTGATTATTTCCCTACCTATGTGGTCATTCCAACAATTACTACGCTCTTATTGGCCTTTATTCGAATGACTTTAGTTATTCGCCAAGCTAATAATCTTGGTGAAGAAAAGGTGTTGGCGCGTACCGATGATCTAACCGGTCTGCCAAATCGCCGCAGGTTAATCGCTGAAATCGATTCTTTCAATGATCTTGAAGGGGCCTTGCTTCTGTTGGACCTAGATGGATTTAAACCCGTGAATGATCTCTATGGGCACGAAATGGGTGATCGCATTTTGCGACAAGTATCCCAACGTTTTAGCCGTTCTCTTCCGAGCGGCGCGATCTTAGCCAGACTAGGCGGTGATGAGTTTGGAGTAATTGCTAGAGGCAATGATGAAGCAACTTTAGAGTTAGCAAGTGCTTTGAAAGCAACATTAAGTTATCCATTCTTCATTGATGGCAAATCTATTTCTATCGGTGTCAGCATCGGACATGTTCGCAACGACGGTAATGGAGATTTATTGCATCGCGCAGATTTAGCGATGTATGAGGCTAAGCGAATTAATGCGGAAGTTCAGGCTTATCAGCCTTAATCTCTTGCAAGCGCGCCAAAGATTCCAGCCTTTCAACCGCATGATCGACAATGCGTTCGCAATATCCTTTTGAATACCCGTCTAGATATAACCAAGGTTCGTGAATTTCACCGGCCGATAGATGTGCAAGTTCTGGAACATATCGGCGGATGTAGTCACCATTTTCATCAAAACGTTTACCTTGTTCAATGGGATTGAAAACGCGGTAATACGGTGAGGCGTCTGTGCCACACCCAGCAGTCCACTGCCAGCCATGAGCATTGGATGCTACGTCGTAATCAACTAAATGATCTGCAAAGAAGCGCTCACCTAGCTGCCATTCCAGATGCAAGTCTTTAACTAGAAACGATGCAACAACCATACGAGTGCGATTGTGCATCCAGCCTTCAACAATTAATTGGCGCATTGCGGCATCTACAAATGGATAGCCCGTCTTGCCATCGCACCACGCTTTAAACTGAGCACCAGGCTTGTCGTATCTCATCTGATCAAAGCGGGGTGCGTAATATTCCGTATCGGTATTTGGATTATTAAATAGCACATCAGCGTAAAATTCACGCCAAGCAATCTCTTTTCGGAAAGTATCGTGAGCTTTGCTTTCTCCAAGATTTGCCAAGAGGGTTCGTGGATGAATTTCCCCAAACTTGAGGTATGTACTCATCTTTGAAGTGCCATCGATGGCTGCAAGATTTCTATTTTCATCATACGAATCTAAGCCATTCTTGGAAAAGCTCTTAAATCTTTCAAGTGCCGATCTTTCACCAGCTTGAATAACCTGCACATTAGTGGGCATCGGAAAGTCAGGAAAGGCGCGATATTTATCAGGTGGAGTTGGTGAGCTAATTTTGCTTGGAGTTTTTGCTGGTGCACGCCATCCGTGCGTTAACCATGCACGATAAAAAGGTGTGTATACGCGATAAGGAGTTGAATCACTTGGTTTTAAAACTCGACCTGGCTTGACCGCATAAGGACTTCCGGTTCTGATTAGATTTATTCCGGCGGCTTCAACTCTGGCATCTCGCGCTGCACCGTATCTTTCATATTCATCTGAGATATGGACTTCATTAACTTCGTATAAATCAATTAGTTCTCGCAGAACTTCTACTTGGTCACCTTCAATAATATGTAACTTATTTCCGAGTGATTGATCAAGAGCCCGTAAAGATTGGCCCATGTACGCTAAAAGTTTTTCGCCAGCTTCGGTGATTTGGGATTTATCTAAAATAAATAGTGGAATGACTTCATCGCTAGTTTCAATCGCAGCTAGGAGCGCAGGGTTATCACCGATACGAAGATCCCTGCGAAACCACATAATGTTTCGGCGCGGAGCGGACATTGCACTATTGTCTCACTATGGAGTTAGTTAAGAGATATCAGATTCGCGGGGTGCCAGGTGAGGTTTCACGCTTTGATTTTGCGGGTCGCACCGTTGAATTGTGGGCACCGCAAGAGCCAAGTAGCCACTTATTAATCGCTCACGATGGGCAGAATGTCTTTGATGGCAAGACATCTACTTTTCGCGGCAAGACCTGGGAGATGGCGCAACACGCTTTCAAAGTTAGTTACGAATCCGGAATCGTTCCTCCAGTAATCATCGCTGTTTGGCACAGTAACTCAAAGAGCGATCCACTGGGCCGATCAAAAGATCTTTCCCCTCAACAATTCTTCCAAGAAGGTGTGCCTGTTAATCACCCCAATGTTTCTAAATCTGACTTGGTACATTTGCGCGGAGATCAATATTTAGAAAATATTTTTGAGACATATATTCCACAAATACTTGAATCGCTGCAATTAGAGATTTCTCCAGATAACACTGCTTTGATCGGCTCCAGTATGGGAGGACTTTCCACTCTTTATGCTGCCTATAAACAACCAGATAAATTCAAGACTGCTCTTGCTCTTTCACCTCACTGGATTATTGGTGGCGATGAACTAGTTCATAGAACTGTCAAAGAACTTCCACTCCCCGGTACTCACAAAATTTGGATGAGTCGCGGGACAAAGGGGCTAGATGAACAATACGAGCCGTTTCAAAATTTGGCAGATGAGTTGATGTTGCAAAAGGGATATCGTGCGGAAGTAGATTTCGTAAGCAAGGTCTACAAAAAAACTGGACACAATGAGACATCTTGGGCTAGTTACCTAGATCAACCGCTGCGTTTCTGGCTAAAAGGTTAGATTTTAACTTTAACAATTTGTGACAGTTGCACTTTCTTCTTGCCATCAACGGTTGCGGCTATCACTTCGACAGTACTTCCCTTTTTAAAATCTTCTGGGTGTAAGTAAACGCGGTATAGGCCACCTTTAGTTGCATCGGTTGCAAAAGTGCGGCGATCTGCTGTGCCGATTGTCTTCCATTTGCCACCTTTAACTCTGACGCTAAAGGTAACTTCCGCGTAATTGGCTCCCGACAATTGTGCTGAGACTTCTCTCCAGCCTGAAGGTAAGGCGGTTTTAGTGATCTTTAAAGCCGAAAGCTTTACCGCGCTGTTATTGGCTACTGCAGTTTTAGCCTTCGCCACACAGTAACTTCGTTGCGAAATTGCAAGTGCAATCTGGTTATCTCCTGAAATAGTGCAGTTACCAAATAAGACTTCCCACTCACTCTTGCTAGCACTAACTTTAAACTGAGCCTGAGCCGGTGTATCCGCGCCATTTAAAGCAACGACGTACTCAACTCCATTTTGGTAACGCGAAACAACAAATAGGCCCTTTTTTGCGTAACGAACTTCTTGCGTTCCATTTCGCAAAGATGGATTAGCAGCAATAACTTTCTGCAGTTCGGTAATTTGCTCTTCTAAAGGATTCTTCACCTCATAAGCACTCGCGCTCTTTATGGGAGTTGATCCAATTCTTAACTCACTTTGCCAATCAACCACTTGGGTGGCGAACATATCCTGCCGCGCCTTCTTATCTCCCCCAGTGCCTGTCATACCTTTTTCATCTCCGTAGTAAAGAACTGGTCCGCCACGAAGTAGAAATAGCGCAGCATTGGCGAGTTTGGCACGTTCAAGCAAAGATTGGTTTTCGCCAACCGCGACTGCGTTGCTCAAGAAATATCCAATGCGTCCCATATCGTGATTTCCAAGAAAGGTTGCAAGCCCATAAGCGCTCGTGGTCGACGTTGTATAAAGATCATCTCGGTTAAATAGTTCTGCTAAAGCTTCTGCAGAAGCACCAAATTGCACAAAACTCTTTACTTGCTTTTGAAAATCAAAGTCCAACACACTTGGGACTTCTCCGCCTGCTACGTAAGTTGATAAGGAATCTGCATCGGTATCTGCGGCCTCACCAAAAATTGGAAAATCTTTCTTGCCTGCTGCAACTGCGGCTGCTTGAATCTTCGGGATAAATACTCTCCAAAATTCTGGATTTACGTGCTTAAAAGTATCTATTCGCATGCCGTCAATATTAAACTTGGTAATCCAGTTGGACCAGACATCAATCCAACCGCTGATTACTTTTGGGTTCTCAGTCTCTAGATCATCTAGACCAAAGAAATCGCCATCTAAAACTGAATTTCCTACTCTCGGATTATTTCCAAGATTGTGATAATTGCTAATTAAATTAAGCCAATCCGGTTTCTTGATATTTGCTTCGGCTGCGCTTACTTGTGGTCTCCCACTGTTATCGTAATAAATTACATCTGCAGTGTGATTTACCACGACATCGATGATCACCTTCATATTTAATTTATGTGCCTGCGAAACTAACTCTGTAAAATCTGCTTCACTGCCCAGATGCGGATCGACAGTTGTAAAATCAACGCCCCAATAGCCGTGATAGGCGGCAGAATTTCCTTGAACAGATTTTTGAACTACTGGTGGCGTGATCCAGATTGAAGTAAAGCCCATAGATTTGATGTAATCCAAGCGCTTGGTAATTCCTTTGAAATCACCGCCGTGCCACCAACCAATATCTTCTGGTGCGTATCCACTAATCGCCAATGACTTTTCGGTCCCACCATAATCATTATTCTTATCGCCATTTTCAAAGCGATCAGTCATTATGAAGTAGACAGACTCATCGCTCTGTGGTCCACGAACCATTGCCTTGATAAATTCGGAGTTAACTTGAGCGTATGAATTTGAGGCAGTTGCCAAGGCTAAAGAGATTGTTATTGCTGTGAAGAGACTTACTTTTCTCAACTCAACCCTTTGTTGCGCCTGCGGTTAAGCCGCCGATAATGAAGCGTTGCATTGATAAGAAGATAATCACCAATGGAACCGAGGCGATGATTGACCCGGCGGCAAATGGACCCCAAGTGTCAACGTATTGACCGCCAACAAATTGTTGAAGTCCTACCGCAACGGTTCGATTTTCGACATCTTGTAAAAAGAGCGAGGCAAGTACGAATTCGTTGAAGGTTCCGATAAATGAAAGTACTCCTATTACCGCAAGTACCGGTGCGGCAAGTGGCAAAAATATCAACCAGAAAACCTGTGGGACTGATGCGCCGTCTAAACGAGCTGATTCATCTAGCTCAAGCGGAATCGAGTCGAGGAATCCCTTTAGGAGCCAAACGTTAACTCCGAGTGATCCACCGATATAAATCAAATAAAGACCCCAGATGCTACCGAGTCCAAAAGTTGGAGTAATTAAAAATACTTGCTCCATCATTACATAAATTGCAGAGAGAGAAAGGAAGCTTGGGAAGACTTGGATCAATAGCAGAGCTTTTAGACCGACTTTTCTTCCCTTAAATCTTAAACGGCTGAAGGCAAAGGCGGCGGCGGCGCCGATAGCCACGGAGGTTACTGCTGTTGCGGTGGCAATAATAAATGAATTTTTCATCCACGCCCAGTACGGGACTCTTGGATCAGTGAACAAAAGCGTGTAGTTATCAAATGAGAATTTAACTGGCAAGAGCGAATTAGTGGATATTCCACCCGTTGGATCAAATGAAGTAACAATTACAACGTAGATTGGGAATGCGGTGAAAAGTACCAAGGATATGGCTAGTGCATGCTTCCAAACATGATTCGTTCCTAATTTCTTACTCATAGCGTGTCCATTATCTTTGACTTTTTCAAGGTGTACATGGACATAGTTCCTACAATGACAAACATAACCATTGAAATTGCACTTGAAAGTCCAAGATCTTGGAAGTTTGATCCGAATGCAGTTTTATAGGCATAGGAAATCAAAATGTCAGTGGCGCCTGCGACTTCGCCATCAATCGCATTCGTGGGTCCACCACCAGTTAACAAATAAATGATATTAAAATTATTAAAATTGAAAGCAAAACTAGCAATTAATAGCGGGCCAAGTATCTGCAGCAGCAGCGGTAGTTTAATTGTGTAAAAAGTCTGTTTCTCAGATGCGCCATCAATTGATGCCGCTTCTTCAAGTTCTTTTGGAATTGATTGCAAAGCACCGCTTCCGATTAAGTACATGTACGGGAAGCCCAACCAAAGGTTCACAAGTAACACGGCAAATCGGGCAAGCCACGGGCTATCGAACCAAGCAATATCTAATCCCAGCAAAGTATTTATTGCACCAAACTCCTTATTAAATAATCCGCGCCAAATAAGGATGCTCATAAAACTTGGAATTGCATAAGGCAAGATTAAAAAGCCACGATAGAACCTGCGGAACTTAATTGGGGCTTCTAGTGCAAGAGCTAGAGCCATACCGACTGCGAAGGTGGTACCTACGGAAAGAAATGCAAAAGCGATTGTCCAGATAAAGACCTTAATAAATGGATTGCGTAGCTTTTCGTCGAGGAAGAGAGATCTAAAGTTGTCAAAACCAGAGTAAGTTCTCCAGCCTGGCTCCAGACGAGTTGATGGGTCATCCTTCACGACGAAGTTACCGTTGCCATTGTCTACGTAAGTAATCCCGAGTTCTTTATTTTCTAGTTGATCAGTCACAGGGTCATAAACAACGCTTTGAATGAGTCGTGCGGCCACATTAGATCCTTGCGGCGCAGCATAAGAACCATCTCCAAGTGGGAAACGAAGCGCGGTGATGACGGCATCCTCATTTGCAAATTCTTCATCGGTTAGCGTTTTGATTCCATCAGCACCGGTTATGTAGCCAGAAATATCTCGAGATATTTCAGAATCACCGACTGGTCTTACACCCTTTTCATCAGCGTATAAGACTTCCTTGGTGACTTGATTCTCTAATATTCCGGCGTAGTTGCCGTTGCTGGTCTTACCAAGAAAGAGATCGTAAGCCGTCCCTTCTGAATCCGACACAATTCCGTTATTGATTAGCTCATTTATTGCAGCAGCTTTAGCAATTTCATTTCCGGTTTTAAAGTTATAAGTAGACATGAGGATTGTGTAACCTGTTGGGGTCACAACGAAAATTGAGAAAAATACCAATCCGACTGCAAGAAACTTTAAGGGGATCGAGCCTTTTGTAATAAATGAGTAATTGATAAATACAAGAGCGGCGGTAACAACGCCGGCGATGATGAATGAGCTCTTATTTATCGCTGCAGAAATCAGCCAAATCATGAAGGCATCTGCCCCGCCCAAAATACCCAACTTTAAAAAGAGGGCTAGTGGTCCGCGCAACCCGACCAGCTTATAAAACATTTCGCCCCTTTGAATCTCTTAGTTTACGCACTTAAATTATAAAGGTGGGAGATGTACGAGAATTTCGTACATCTCCCACCTTTTTTACTACATATCTATTTTTTTATTGCTTATCCTTTAGCGTGGTTAGCAAAGTTCTGCTTCAGAACTGCTGCTCCCTTATCTAAAGTGGTGCTGACATCTTTACCTGCAAAGATATCTGTCATTGCATCGCCCAGAACTGCATACCAGTCTGATCCGCCAGTCTTGTTTCCAAGCGCACCATTGATTTGGCCAATTGAATTTACAGATGCTGCGCCAATTCCTGCTGCGTTCTTATCTTTTGTCTTCGCAGCAGCTGTGATGTGCGCTAGTGGGCGCTGATCTTTCTGAGCTTCATTGAATGAAAGTTGACCAGCTTCGGTTGCAAAGAACTTGTTGAGCAGCTGGTTTGCACCAGTCTTTACTCCGTGAGTTGTTGCATATGAAGTTAGGTAAACTCCTGAAACGCCACCCCATTGCTTGCCGAATGTTCCAGCAGTTGTACCAGGGAGTGCACCCCAGGCAAACTTAACGCTGGTTGCTTCGATGCTGGACATGTTCCAAGCACCAACTAGTGCAATAGGAGTCTTGCCAGCTTTGAACGCAGTATCGCATCCATCGTATGAGAAGAAGTTATTTGTCTTGCCATCGGCACCGATTAGGTACTTCGCAACGTTTGCCTTAAATGCTGCTGAGTTGAAGACAACATCTGTGAAGTCTGGTTTGCCATTCTTGTAACCCCAAGCACCGCCACCGAGAGCAGTCAACATTGGCTGTGCACCCCATGAACCGTTAAATGAGCAAACACCATTTGTGAGTGTTGCCTTGTTCTTGATGTAGTAATCGTAGATATCACCAATTGTCTTTGGCGCTGTTGCAAACATTGCAGTGTTGTAGATCATGGCTGTTGTATCAACATCTGTTGGAATACCGTAGATACGTCCGTTGACAGAAAGTGCTTCAAATGCACCCTTTGAGAACGCCTGACGTGTGGCAGAAGAGATAATAAGTGACTGGATGTTTCCGGCCTTAGCACCCTTAGTTGCGAATGCACCATCGCCAAGAAGTAGATCTGGACCAGTTGCAGATGTTGCCTTATCCCAAGCATCTTGTAGAGCTGTATAGGAAGCAAAAGATTTCACATCAACTGTGTATCCAGGAACGGATTTACCCATGTCCTTGACGAGCTTGAGAAGTGCTGGACCCTTTGTTTCATCAGCCCAGATTACGATTGACTTCTTTGCAGCAAATGCAGATGGAACTGCAAGTGCTGATACTGCGAGAGCTGCGGCGGCGATTGCGCCGACAACACCAATTCGCTTTTTATTCATATTTCCTCCAAATATATTGAGAACTCACGAGGGTATGGATCTCTAGTGCGCTAATTCCATAACATTTGGGGGTCAAGATCAAACCAAAACCCCTTTAAACAAGGGCTTAAGCACGGATTTATAGAATTGTTATAAACCCTCTTCGTTGCAAAGGGGCTTTCACAACCCCTTGGAATAGCCCTTTGTGGGGCTGAATTCGGTCTGGCTTAGTTGTGCAACATGCCGACGGAGTCATCCCAGCCCTCGACATCTTCAGGTTTGCGCGGGCCTTTTCCAATATAGCGCGCAGATGGGCGAATTAAACGTCCGGTGCGCTTCTGCTCAAGAATATGTGCCGACCAACCAGCAGTGCGAGCTGCAGTAAACATTGAAGTAAAAAGCGGTGCTGGAACTTGTGCGAAGTCCAAAATAATTGCCGCCCAGAATTCAACATTTGTTTCTAGGACACGATCTGGTTGGCGTTCGCGTAGCTCTTTAAGCGCTGCTTGTTCTAACGCTTCAGCAATTTCATAACGCGGTGCATTGAGTTCTTTTGCCGTGCGGCGAAGTGTGCGAGCGCGTGGGTCTTCGGCGCGATAAACGCGGTGACCAAATCCCATTAAACGTTCTTTGCGATCTAGCAAACCTTTTACATATGTTGTGGCATCGCCAGTCTTTTCTACTTCTTCGATCATGTGTAATACGCGAGACGGTGCGCCACCGTGCAACGGACCTGACATTGCGCCGATAGCTCCTGATAACGCAGCTGCACAATCTGCACCAGTTGATGCAATTACACGAGCGGTAAATGTTGAGGCGTTCATTCCGTGTTCTGCCGCTGAAACAAAGTAGGCATCGATTGCGCGCACGTGTAGTGGATCTGGTTCACCGCGCCAACGAATCATCATGCGCTCAACAACTGTGTGTGCTTTATCAACTTCAGATTGTGGAACCATCGGTTGCCAAGTACCACGAGCTGCTTGCGCAACATATGAAAGAACCATTACTGATGTGCGGGCTAAATTACTGCGCGCTACTTCATCAGAAATATCTAAGAGTGGTTGGAATCCCCAAGCTGGTGCCAACATCGCGATCGCTGATTGCACATCTACGCGAACATCACCTGAGTGCACTGGAAGTGGGAACGGTTCTGCATTTGGTAGTCCGGGATTAAATTGATCATCAACGAGCAAACCCCACACATTGCCGAAGGTAACGCGACCGACTAAATCGTCGATATCTACACCGCGATAGCGAAGCGCACTGCCTTCTTTATCTGGTTCTGCAATTTGTGATTCGAAGGCGATAACGCCTTCCAGGCCGGGTCTGAAATCATCTGACATACTCCAATTCTGCACCTTTTGAGAGGTGCTGACCACCACTTTGGGTTAAAGATGACGCGGGTAGGAAAGTGAGGTTCGATACATCTATGAGCGAACTCGACCGTGAAGCCATCCGTGCCATGCGCCGTTCTTACGGTGAGGTCGGGCTAGAGAATTTACCTGCCAATCCTCTTGCTGCTTTCACAAACTGGTTGAAAGAGGCAGCTGAAAATTCCTTTATCGTCGAACCAAATGCCATGGTGCTTTCGAGTCTGGGCGCTAAAGAACATATTTCTACACGCACTGTTTTATTAAAAGATATTTCTGAAGGCGGATTTACATTCTTTACAAATTACTCATCGCGCAAAGCCCAGGAAATTGAATTGAATTCACAAGTCACGCTTCTTTTTCCGTGGTTTGCAATGGAGCGGCAAGTTTCTATTAGCGGATTTACAGAAAAAATCAGCGAAGCTGAGTCAGCAGATTATTTTGCAACCAGGCCTTGGGCTAGTCAGATCGGCGCATGGGCGAGCGCACAATCTGCACCGCTCTCATCGCGTGAAGAGTTGGAACAAAGATTTGTCGACGCATCCGAGAAGTGGCCAGAAGGAACACTGGTACCGAAGCCACCACATTGGGGCGGCTATCGCGTAATGCCAATCAGTATTGAATTTTGGCAAGGACGTTATTCAAGGCTCCACGATCGCCTGCGCTATGAGCGGGCTAACAGCAACGCTGAGTGGGAGATCACTCGCTACTACCCGTAGTCTTAGCCCATGAGCTCCGATATCAAGATCCCAGATAATTTAAAACCACGTGATGGCCGATTCGGTTGTGGTCCATCAAAGATTCGTCCAGAAGCGTTAACTGCGCTGGCAGCATCTGGTTCTTCAATTCTCGGAACATCGCATCGTCAGAAGCCAGTGAAAAACGTTGTGCACCGCGTGCGCGAAGGACTTAACTCACTATTTACTCTGCCCGAAGGTTATGAAGTAGTACTTGGCAACGGTGGTTCAACCGCATTTTGGGATATCGCAACTTTTGGTTTGATTGAAAATAAATCACAGCATTTAGTCTTTGGTGAATTTTCATCGAAGTTCGCATCTGCTGCGAAAGAAGCGCCATTCTTAGGCGAACCAACGGTTATAAAGGCCGAACCTGGCTCACATCCGCAGGCAGCAGCTGAAGCCGGCGTCGATGTTTACGCGCTAACGCACAATGAAACTTCTACTGGTGTGGCCATGCAAATTAAGCGTCCGGCTGGAACCGATGGAGCGCTTGTACTTGTTGATGCAACCAGCGCCGCCGGTGGTTTAGATGTAGATGCTAAAGAGTTTGATACTTATTACTTTGCTCCACAAAAGTCATTTGCATCCGATGGTGGTATTTGGTTGGCGCTAATGAGTCCAGCTGCAATTGCTCGCGCAGAAAAGATTAAAGCTAGCGGTCGTTGGGTGCCAGCATTCTTTGATCTCGGTATTGCAATTGAAAACTCGCGCTTAGATCAGACATACAACACACCCGCTCTGATCACTCTGATGTTGCTGGCTGACCAAATTGAATGGATGAATTCAAATGGCGGACTTAAATTTGCTGCTGGTCGCAGCGCAGAGTCTTCAGCCAAGTTGTATTCATGGGCAGAGAAGACTTCTTACACAACACCATTTGTAACTGATCCAGCGATGCGCTCAAAAGTTGTCGGTACCATTAACTTTGATGAAGCAATTGACGCAACTGCAGTTGCTTCAGCGCTACGTGCCAATGGCATCGTAGATACCGAGCCTTATCGCAAGTTGGGTAAGAACCAACTTCGTATCGGAATGTTTCCTGCCGTTGATCCAAGTGATATCGATGCGCTAACTGCATCCATAGATTTTGTTGTAGCAGCCCTGTAAAAAATCGATGCCAAAAACTTTTCAGCGTAACGGGCAGTTCTGGCTGCTTGCTTTGCAAGTTGCCACAGTAAATTTCTTCACTGGCGGATTTGGTCCATCACAGGCGCTATTGCGCGAAGATCAAGGCACCTCACTCGGTATCGCCGGGCTTCACGGAACTGCAATGGGTGTTGCTGCGATTATTGCAGGCGGATTTAACTCGAAATTAGTACATCGTTATGGACGTTCCAATACAACCTGGATTGGTTTAACGATATTCTCATTAGGAATTGTCTGCTTTGTATTCTCACCGCCCGTGCAACTTACTCTTCTTGCAACTCTGATCGCCGGCTTCGGAATTTCGGTGGTTATTAATAACGTTAATACCGCCGGATCTCACGCATTTGCAGAGCGCTCTCACACCGCTGTTGCACAAATAAATGCAGTTGCCATCGCAGGATTTGTGATTGGCAATTTCGTTATCGGGACAACCGCAAATATTGTTCGTGACCAGTGGCGACTAGGGCTGCTCATTACTTTGCCATTTATTTTGGCGCTATTTATCAAAGGTCGTAAATTTGAACCTGACTCGCACATCCCAGATGAAGATGGTCCCCAGCGCGGAAAACTTTCTAAAGGATTCTGGTTATCTTTCTTTGGATTCTTCCTCTCTATTTGCGGTGAGTTCGCGACTTCTTTCTGGGCCGCATCTTTAATCAGTGATCGCACTGAAGCCAGCGCAGCGATTTCAACTCTTGCGGTAATCGCTTTTGGTACCGGTGTTGGTACCGGACGTTGGTATGCCGGACGTTTGTTAAAGCGATTCCATGCCGATGAACAGTTAAAGCTTGCGCTGTGCTTGCAATTTATTGCCTTTGGACTTTTCTGGTCCTCTCATATTTTGGTGTTGTGTTTGATTACTTTGTTTTTTGTTGGTCTTGGTATCTCAGTTCAATTCCCACTTTTTACTCTTCGGATGGTGGCATTTAGTGAAGGACGCCCTGATTTAGCGATCGGTAAGAGTTCAATCGCCGCAGGTATAGCAATCGCCAGCTCACCACTTCTGCTGGGCATTTTGGGAGATGAATTCGGAATATCAAGGGCTTACATAATGGTTCCGGTCTTAATTGCAGGCTGCCTTACGATGGTTCTGCTATCGCCTTCTAAACATCTAGGCGCGAATAATATTTAAATGAGTTACCGCACTCGACGTATTGTCACAATAATTACTTTGATTGGGCTCTTAGCGCTGATCATCATAGGTGGCTGGTAAAACACCTTCTACAGTAATATCGTGCGGCAGTTTTACTTTATTTCGAAATACAAACCAAATGGTTAAACAGGCACCTAGTGAAATTAGCCCGCATAAAGCAATGGTTTCGCGAACTCCAAGTACTTCTACTAGCCAACCAATCAGTGGTGCGCCAAATGGTGTGCCACCCATAAAAATTAATAGGTAGATTCCCGAAACGCGCCCGCGGATTGCCGGATCAGAATTAACTTGAATCAATGAATTTGCAGTAATTAACATAGTAAGTGCGCTAAATCCGCATAATGGTAACCAGAGAGAATACCAAGTGTATGTAGGTGCTATTGAGAGCAAGACAACTGAAAGTGAGAAGACAACTCCACCTTTGATAACAAATATGGTTCGACGAAAACGTTCAAGTCGAGCAGAGATAAGTGCTCCAGATAAGGAACCAATCGCAAGATAGGTTCCGAGTAATCCGTAGGACGCAGGTCCTTTGCCAAATTCCTTGGTTGCCATTAGCGCATTAAAGATCTGCATATTTAGGCCGAATGTCGCGACGAAGAAGACTACTAACATAACAACATATAAATCTGGGCGAGCAAGAGCGTAATTCAAGCCTTCGCGCACCGTGCCTTGAGTTAATTTCTTTTCTTGGATAAAGAAATCAGATTCACGCATTCGCAGCAGCGCTAAAATTACAAAAAGGTATGTGAATGAATTAATTAGAAATGATGGGCCAGTATCAAAGCGGGCTATCAGAAAGCCGGAGAGAGCCGGGCCAACTAAACGACCAGCGTTGAAATTTGCTGAGTTTAAGCTGACCGCATTGGCAATATCTGAATGTCCAACAATTTCTGAGGTAAATGATTGGCGAATAGGAGCATCAATTGCCGATGAGATTCCGAGCGTTAAGGCAAAGAAAAAGACGTGCCAAACCTGAACGTTGCCTGTAACGACTAGGAGTCCAAGACCTAGGGATGAGAGCGCACCGATAAAGTTAGTGAAAACTAATAACTTTCTTTTATTTACACGATCAGCGAGTGCTCCACCTTGGAGTGAAAATAAAAGCACAGGTGCAAATTGAACAGCGGTTACTAGACCAAGATAGATACCGCTGTTGTCGGTGAGTTGAAGTATCAACCAATCTTGGGCAACACGTTGTGCCCAAGTACCAATATTTGATGCGGCATTTGCGGGAAAAAGAATCCGGTAATTGCGATGGCGGAAAGAACGCCAGTTACCATCTTCTTTTACCGCCATGATGAGTATGCTACTTCCATGAGTTCAGAGATTAAATCTGTCGTAACTCTAATCTCTTTTGGTACCGCTGCATGGGTTATTGCTGGATTAGTTTTAGCAATTACTGGAGCGGAGGCGAAGGTCATCTGGACCTGTGTTGCAGGAGCAGTGTTAGGTGCTTGGGGAATTCGTTACTCAAAGCGTCGTGCAGCGCGAAGTGGTATTTAAGTAAAGTAATTACGCTTCTAGCTGCCCAGCAATACCGCGCAGAACTCGTCCTAAACGTTCTGCATCAGGTCCTGAAGGATGGCGACCATGGCGCAAGCCATTTCCGACTTTATCTAAAATTTTAATTGTGTCTTCGATCATCGCGGCTAAGTCATCGCTATTAACGCGAGAATTTTCAGCAAGTGACACTGGTGCATCAATAATTCGTACCGACATCGCTTGTGGACCCTTACGACTATCGATAATGCTGAATTCAATCTTTGTTCCAGGCTTAACAGTTGCTACGCCTTCAGGAAGTGATGATGCAGCGAGATAAACATCTTCGCCTTCATCATTTGAGATAAATCCAAAACCTTTTTCGAGGCTAAACCATTTGACGCGACCTGAAGGCATGGGGTGCTCCTTATAAGAATTTCGGTACTCGTGTAGCCGCTGGGGTGCGGGCAGGGTCCAAGTTTATCGCAAGCAAAGGCGGGCGTGAACCCGAATAAAAGCTAGTTGTTGAGCGTAGCTTCCGAGTGCGCACCGCAGCCGTGATCGACTGAGACCACGCGTGCATCATCTGGTGCGATCGCATTGGCGCAAACACCGAACGATGCGCGAAGTGAACCTGCAATTGGAATAAAGAATCCGCAAGATGCGCAAGGTTTTGGTGCGTTCTGTGCCAGCGGTGTATTTGGTCCACGGTCTCCGGTGTACCAACGCTTACTTGCTTGATCGCGACCTTCAATAGAAAGTACACGCGGACGCATCAAACCTAGATCATAGGCTTCAGTTGCATCTAAACCTTCATCTTGTATCAAAGCATTTACACCAGGAACTAAACGTGTGTCATCTAAAACACTTGGCACAATGATTCCGGGTTGAATATCTTCTGGCTGAATACGATCTTTATACTCAATCCAATCTGGCGCAAGAAGTGAATCCGGGCCAGGAAGAACTACTACATCACAAACAGTTGGATCCGCTGATGCATCAACCTTTGCAACAGTTACACACCAGCGCCAACCTTTATAACCTTGAATATCTGCATCAAATAAATAACTTGCGACGCGATTTTCATCTTCGAATTCGACGGAGATAAAAGCACCGACCTGCGAAGGCTTTTCAGCCCCCGCAAGTGCGGCATCTCTTGCAATCTCTTGCGCGTCAAATCCTTTTTTCATTAAATTAGAAATCCATTCCGCCGCCGTCGCCACCCATTGGGGCAGCTGGCTTCTTCTCCGGCTTGTCGGTAATTACCGCTTCAGTTGTAATGAAGAGCGCGGCAATTGATGCAGCGTTCTGCAGTGCAGAGCGAGTTACCTTTGCAGGATCAATGATTCCAGATTTGATCATGTCGACGTATTCGCCAGTTGCAGCATTAAGTCCGAAACCAACTTCTAGGTGACGTACCTTTTCTACAACGACTCCGCCTTCAAGACCAGCGTTGATTGCGATCTGCTTAAGTGGAGCTTCGATCGAAAGTTCTACGATCTTTGCGCCAACAGCTTCTTCGCCTTCGAGCTTTAACTTCTTAAATGCTTGAGTTGCTGCCTGCAAAAGTGCGACGCCACCACCGGCGACGATGCCTTCTTCAACTGCAGCCTTGGCGTTACGCACTGCATCTTCAATGCGGTGCTTGCGCTCTTTAAGTTCAACTTCTGTTGCAGCGCCAGCCTTGATTACAGCAACGCCACCAGCGAGTTTGGCAAGACGCTCTTGCAACTTCTCGCGGTCGTAATCTGAATCAGACTTTTCGATTTCTGAGCGAATTTGTGCGACGCGACCCTTGATCTGTGCGTCATCTCCGCCACCTTCAACAATTGTTGTCTCTTCCTTGCTGATAACAACTTTGCGAGCACGACCAAGAAGTTCTAGGCCAGCACTTTCTAGCTTGAGACCAACTTCTTCAGAGATAACAGTTGCACCAGTAAGGATTGCAATATCTTGCAACATCGCCTTGCGACGATCTCCGAAACCAGGAGCTTTAACTGCAGCTGCACGGAAGATTCCACGAATCTTATTTACAACAAGTGTTGCCAACGCTTCGCCTTCTACATCCTCGGCGATGATTGCAAGTGGCTTACCTGATTGCATTACCTTTTCTAGTACTGGGACTAGATCTTTGATGTTTGCAATCTTTGAGTTAACGATCAAGATGTAAGCATCTTCAAGGACTGCTTCCATACGATCTTGGTCGGTTACGAAATATGGAGAGATATAGCCTTTATCAAAGCGCATACCTTCAGTGAGTTCGAGTTCCAGGCCAAAAGTGTTTGATTCTTCAACTGTGATTACGCCTTCTTTGCCGACCTTATCCATCGCCTCGGCGATCATGTCACCGATTGTGGAATCAGCCGCTGAGATAGATGCAGTAGCTGCAATCTGCTCTTTGGAATCAACGCTCTTAGCCATTGATGCAAGTTCTGCAACGATCGCAGCAACTGCCTTTTCAATTCCACGCTTTAGCGCCATTGGGTTTGAGCCGGCTGCTACGTTGCGAAGTCCTTCGCGAACAAGCGCTTGGGCAAGCACGGTTGCAGTTGTTGTTCCATCGCCTGCGACATCATCTGTCTTCTTAGCAACTTCTTTAACTAACTCTGCTCCGATTTTTTCCCATGGATCATCTAACTCAATTTCTTTGGCGATTGAAACGCCATCATTGGTGATTGTTGGGGCGCCCCACTTCTTTTCTAGTACGACGTTACGTCCGCGAGGCCCAAGGGTTACCTTGACTGCATCAGCGAGAACGTTCATTCCGCGTTCTAGGCCACGACGGGCTTCTTCATTAAAGGCAATCATCTTTGCCATGTAATTACTCCTTTTAAGTTTCTAGCATTAGAGGGCGTTTTATCACTCACACCCCGAGAGTGCTAACGCCAAATCTACGGGCTTCTATTCAGAGGTGCAAAACGAGGGTGGCTTTGGCTTGTTATCGCGCGGAGCGGGCCTGCATGCGGGCCTCACGGAGGCGGCGCAGGCGCTTTACCAGCATAGGAGAGGCAACGAGGGCATCATCCCGGTCAATTAGGTCGTTAAGGAGTTGGTAATAACGTGGTGCGTTTAGATCAAATAGCTCTTTAATTGCCGACTCTTTTGCACCAGCAAAGCGCCACCAATTAGATTCGAAATCCAAGATACGAATTTCTAGGTCGCTCAGCGAATTACTCATTTGCTGATCATTTTCGAGCGCTGACATATGGCAAATCTTAAACTAGGGAGCGCACAAATTGTGGGATTTAGAGCGTATCTAAAATCATTGAGATATCAGAAACCTTGGTCCACGGATTTACGATGGCAAAGCGCAAAATTGGTTGGCCTTTATCCGATGATGGTGGAATAAAACCAATTTGATCTGCTAACAATTTGTCACTCCACTTTTGATAATCGTCAGTTGACCATCCCGTGCGTTTAAAAGCAACGATAGAAAGTTCTGGCTCCATAACAAGTTCTAAATTTGGATGGGCGCGCACTAAGTCAGCAGCGGTGCGTGCCACATTTAAAGTCTCTTCCATTGCTTCGGTATATGCATCGGTCCCGTGCGCCGCAAGTGAGAACCAGAATGGTAAACCGCGCACACGACGGGTTAAGTGAATCGCATAATCTGATGGCGACCACGAATCATCGTGCAAGGTTTCTAAGTAAGCGGCGTGCTGAGTATGCGTCTCTTTGGCGATTTCGGGATTACGATAAATAAGAGCGCACGCATCAAATGGCGCGAAGAGCCACTTGTGCGGGTCAACAATTAGCGAATCTGCGGTTTCAACACCGCTAAATTTGGCCCGCACAGATGGAGCGCAGAGCGCCGCCAAACCGTAGGCCCCATCTATGTGGAACCAGATATCTCGTGCGTGGGTTGCTGCCCCAACTGTTTCTAGGTCGTCAATGATTCCCAGGTTTGTGGTTCCGCCAGTTGCGACCACCACGAAGACACGAGTTTCTGATGTGGCATGCAATTTATCAATAGCGGCGCTAACTTCATCGCCATGAATTTTACGATCAGCACCTGGTTCAATTCTCAATAACTCAACATCCATAATGTGTGCAGCGCTTGCAATCGATGAGTGCGCTTCAGCGCTGCAGGCAATTGCCCACCGGGAGGTATTGGGATATTTCTTTCGCGCATCTGCACGGGCCGCAACTAAAGCCGAGAGATTTCCATTAGTTCCACCTTGCACAAATACTCCGCCAGCAGATTGTGGCAGACCAGCTAAATCAGCAATCCAGCGCAGCGCTTGATTTTCAGCAAAGACCGCACCTGCACCTTCTTGCCAAGAACCACCATAAAGTGAGCTAGCGCCAACGACAAGATCAAATAAGTTGGAATATTCAGTTGGTGCAGATGGAATAAATGCCAAGTTGCGCGGATGATCAGTTGATATGCACGCTTTTGCTAAAACTTTTGTAAACACTTCAAGTGCTTCGTGGCCACCTAAACCTTTAGCGGTGATGGTGTTGCCAACTTCGTTAAATAAATCTTCGGCGGTGCGCGGTCCATCCAGTGGCGGATCGTCCTTCAAACGATGCAAGCTATACGCAAGAATTTCCTTTGCGAGTGATTCAACCTCAGCGCTAAATTCGTGAATGGGCATAGTCGGTGCGATTAGCCTTTCGAATTAAATTTCGCAGCATTGTCGGGAATACGAAGATATGAAAAGGCAGAACTGCATACCAATAGAGCTGACCGCCTAGTCCTCGAGGCGAGAAGCTCGCGCTCTGTGAGACCAAGCGCCGACCATTTACCTCTTTTACGCTAAATTCCAGCCAAGCTTTTCCAGGCAGACGCATTTCGGCATAAAGCTTTAGACGCACGCCACGATCTAACTCTTCTACTCGCCAAAAATCCAAACTGTCACCAACGCGAAGATTTAGCGGATCACGTCGTCCGCGGCGAAGTCCCACACCACCAAAGATTCGATCAAGTGCACCACGTAAGAACCAGAGAAAATCAGCGCCGTAGTAACCATTTTCGCCACCAATGCTTTCAATCGCTTGCCAGACAGATTCGGCAGATGCTTTAGTAAATGATTCACGGCGATCGTGCAACACCATTTCACCAGCCCAAGATGGATCACCTTGCGCTTTCTGCCAAGGCGCGGTTGGAAATGCTGCATCTGACCAACGAGTTATGACATCGCGATCAGCGATACGGGAAAGAGCCAGCGAGACTGCACCGTTTACATCTATAAAACCCTCAGGTGGTGGTGGAATGATTGTGTCAATGCTCTTCTTCGGATCAGCGACTACTTCACTAATTAAAGATTCAACAAGTGGGCGAGCCAACGATGTTGGAACTGGCGTCACAAAACCAATCCACAAACTAGATAGTTTTGGGGTGAGCACTGGTACTTGAATAATTAAGCGCTTTCGTAGCCCTGATAATTTGGCAAACTTCTGCATCATGTCAGCGTAGGAAAGAACTTCTTTACCACCAATATCGCAGATCTTTCCAACGGGATCTGGAAGTGCTGCGGCTTGACGCAGATAGTAAAGCGCATCACGAATTGAAATTGGCTGTGTTAAATTCGAAACCCATTTAGGTGTTGTCATAATTGGCAAGCGATGGGTTAGGTGGCGCAGCATTTCAAAAGATGCTGAACCAGATCCAATAATAATTCCAGCGCGTAATTCAAGAACTGGGACAGTACCTGATGCCAGTTGAGCGCCAGTGTTCATGCGAGAGGCTAAATGTTGACTACGATTTTTATCGTTGGCGATTCCACCAAGATAGACAATCTGTTTTACCCCTTGCTTCTGCGCAGAGATCGCAAAGTTACGCGCCATTGCAGATTCAATCTCATCAAAATCTTTTCCTAAATTGATTGAGTGCAGCAAATAAAAGGCGGTGTGAACACCTTCCAGCGCACGATCTAAATCAGCAGGGTTATTGGCATTTCCTTCAACGGTATTTACATCAGCAGCCCAAGATTGCTCAGCTACCTTCTCTCGGCTACGAACCAAAATTCGAACATTACATTTATCACCAACGAGATCTCGCACTAAACGTCCACCCACATAGCCAGATGCTCCGGTGACAAGTATTAAGCGCTGCGAGTTCATAGTTCAGAGCCTAGACTGCGGCTATGGCTTCTTCCACACGACCACGGGTCGTAATACTTGGTGCGGGTTTTGGCGGGCTGACCGCCGCTAAAGCGCTGGCAAAAGATGCCGATGTCACAGTTGTTGATCGCCATAACTTCCAAACCTTTCTGCCGTTGCTCTATCAGGTTGCCACAGCAGGGCTCGCCGCAGACCACGTGGCCCACCCAGTCCGCGGCACGCTTCGCAAAAGTGGCGTTAAATTTCGAATGGGTTCACCAATCGCGGTTGACCATAAAAATAAATCAGTGAAGTTAGATTCATCAGAAACTCTGGAGTTTGATCACTTGGTTGTTGCACTTGGTTCGGCCACTGCTGATTTCGGCGTAAAAGGTGTTACCGAGATCGCACTAGGAATGAAGAGTGTTCATGAAGCGATTGGAATCCGCGCCGAAGTAATGCGCCGTTTTGAGGATCTCTGCCGCTTTGAAGATCAAACACGACTTTCACTTAGCGTTGTTGGTGGCGGACCAACTGGCGTTGAGATGGCTGGTGCACTTGCTGAGTTAAAGAATGGTCCATTGAAAAATGATGAGTCCAACGCTGCAAAACATATTGATATCTACTTAATTGAAGCAGGGCCACGTATCTTGCCAATGTTTAGCGAGAAACTATCGGCTCGAGCCAAAAAAGATTTAGAAAAACTTGGCGTGAAAGTTTTGCTTAACACCGCCGTGCAAGAAGTAAAGCCGCGCCAGATTTTGGTTAAAGGTGGGGGCTCGATTCCATCTGAGGTAACTATCTGGGCTGCCGGCGTAAAAGGTGAGCCAACCGGTGCGCTACTTAATTTGCCACTTGAAGGAACACGCATCAGCGTGGAACAGAATTTACGAGTAAGACACTACCCACACATTTGGGCGATTGGCGATATATCTGGTGCGAAAAATTCTGCAGGAAGCTTCTTACCAATGGTGGCACCAGTTGCAATGCAACAAGGGCGCTGGGTAGCAAAACAGATCGTTCGTGCATCAAGCGGCCAGGCGCTGCAAGACTTTAAGTATCTCGATAAAGGTTCAATGGCAACTATCGGACGCCACAAAGCAGTCGTGCAATTTAAAGGAATTCAGATTGCTGGAATACCTGCTTGGTATGCCTGGTTATGGCTTCATTTGTTCTACCTGCTTGGCGGCCGAAATAAAATTGGAACAATAGCCGATTGGACTTGGAACTATTTAACATTTGATCGCGGCAATCGCCACATTATGGATAGCCAGTAACAAGTGCCTGATTATTTAAAGCTGCGTGGCCAGCAGATTTATTCATATGAATGGGATAACAATGGCGAAGCAGTTGTTTTGCTACACGGTGGTTTAAGCCAGACATCGCATTGGGACTATGTCTTGGCCCCAGATTTAGAACCAGATTTTCATATATTTGCCTACGATCGCACCGGACACGGTTACACCGCAGATCAAGTCAACTCTTTTCACTTTAAGTTTCAAATTGAGGAAGCAATCGCATATCTTGAAGATGTTGTTAAAGAACCAGCGCATTTGGTTGGTTGGTCTGATGGTGGAATCATCGCGATGTCAGTGGCAATTTCGCGCCCAGATCTTGTTAAGTCACTTGTTTTAATTGGGGCGAATTATCATCATTCCGGAACCGTGATTCATCTGCCATTTGTTGAGCCAAGTGAAGAAGATAAAGCTGAGTACGCGGCGACATCACCAGATGCTCCACACACCCAAAATGAGAAAATTAAAAAGATGTTGCAAATTTGGGATACCGAACCAGATATTGCACTCAGCGAATTAGCTAGAATTCAATGTCCGACGCTAATTATTGCCGGCGATGACGATGTAATTTCTCATGAACATACCTTGGCTATGTATCGCGCCATTGAGTTAAGCCAGTTGGCGATAATGCCTGGCACATCTCATATTGCGCCGAAGGAAAAACCGGGCTTGTTTAGCGCTTTAGTTCAGCAGTTTTTAACAGATTTAAATTATCCGATGACCAAGATGCCGATTCGGCGAGTTAGCAATCAACCGGAAGAATAGTTCCGGTTGTCACATCATAAATAGCACCCGCAACGGTTACGCCTTTGGGTAATAATGGGTAAGCGCGAATTCGATTGACGTCAATTGCGAGCGCACCTTTTTGATCACGAGTCGTGCGAAATTCGAGTGAACGAGTGTCAACGCCAAACTTCTCGTCAATGAGCGCGTGAATATCTGCTTCATCACCGCGCGCCATAGCGCAATCAGTGTGTGGCATTACCAAAATACGATCAACGTTCAGCAGATAAGTTGCAAGAACCAGGGTGCGGATTACATCTTCGGTCACGCGCGCTCCAGCATTACGCAAAATCTTGGCATCGCCAGATTGCATGCCAACAACTGAAAGTGGATTGATTCGTGAATCCATACAAGTAACGATTGCCAAACCCTTAGCCGCGCGACCGGTTAGTTCAGAGTATTTAAATGACTTTATATATTCGGCATTTGCCGCGATTAGATCGTCAAATTGCTCATGAGGAAACGAGTAGTTCTTCATCTCTCCCCCTTCGCGATCGGGTTAAAACCTGGAGCCCCCCGTCAGGATTGAACTGACGACCTGCGCATTACAAGTGCGCTGCTCTACCACTGAGCTAGAGAGGCTTGCCGCCTTTGCAGGCAACGGGCGTAATTATGGCAGTTAACGGCGTAATCTAAAAATCATCAATCTCTGCAGCGCAGACGGGTAGGTTTGCCGCATGCGATTGGGCGTTTTAGATGTGGGGTCAAACACTGTCCACCTCCAAGTCGTAGATGCGCATCCCGGTGCCCGTCCCAGCCCCGCAACAAATCAAAAAGTTGAACTACGTCTTCACGAATATTTAAATAAAGAAGGTGAAATAACTGCTGAGGGTGTTGCTCTTCTTGAAGAATCGATTGCCGATGCAATCTCGCACGCCAAAGATTTTCAAACCGAAGAGATTTTAGCTTTTGCAACATCTGCGATTCGTGATGCTAAAAATGGGAAAGATATCCTCGATCAAATAAATAAGAAATTTGAAATTGATCTGCAAGTTCTCTCTGGCGATGATGAAGCGCAAATGACTTTTCTGGCTGTACGTCGCTGGCTGGGTTGGTCTAGTGGTCGCTTACTTGTCTTAGATATCGGTGGTGGCTCACTTGAGGTCGCAGTTGGAGATGACGAACGTGCAGAAGCCACAGTTTCACTTCCGCTCGGCGCATCACGCCTGACGCGCGAATATCTTGATTCTGATCCGCATACATCAAAAGAAATTAAAGCTTTAGAAACTTTTGTTTTCGATGCTTTAAAGCAATCTTTGCCTGAAGATATCTCCAAACACATTGCAGATCACTTCGTTGCGACCAGTAAGACATTTAGAACTCTCGCTCGGTTAGGAGAACATTGGTTTGAAGATAATCCAAAATTTTTAAAGATTAATTCACTCACAAAAATGATCCCAAAATTGCAAGATATGTCCAATAAACAACGTGCCGAACTGCCTGGCGTTTCACCAAGCCGGGCTCGCCAAATTGTGGCGGGGGCAATTGTCGCCCGCACTGCAATGGAACGGTTGCATATCAATGAGCTTGAAATCTGCCCTTGGGCGCTACGTGAAGGAATTGTGCTTCGTTGGCTTGACTGGATGGAGCGTTAAGGCCTTCAAATTACCTTAAATTAAAGGTTCGTCAATCCAATCGCAAGCGATTACTTCACCTGCGCGACAATGCAAAACAATGGCTTGCGCTGGTTCAAGATCGCGGTCCATTGATTTAAAGTATTTCTTGCCAACCAGCTTTTTAACTACCTTAGGAATAATTGGATTATGGCTACATACAATTGCCGGAACTCCACGATCCATTAAATCTTGCACATAATCCAAAGGCGCTTCCCGATCTATTTCAAAGCCATATTCAGATAGATCTTTAGAAAAAATGGGCGTCTTCTGTAAAGAACGTGCCATTACATCGATTGTCTCGATACAGCGCAGGGCATCTGATGTGTGAATCTCTGTTGCGGCATATGGCATATAAATAGGTAAGAGCCGCTTTGCCTGCAATTGACCACGGTGTTCTAACGGTCGATCACCGTCATCGCCGTCCCACTCTGTGCGCTTTAGCGCTTTAGCGTGGCGCAATAAAATAATTGGAAAAGTATCAGCGCCAAAATCCAAGAAGAAATCTACTATCGCACGATCATCTTTATTAGTTAGCTTCTCTTTTGCTTTCTTCGGCGTTAACCATTCGACCAGATCTACTTCTTCAGGATTTGGTTTACCAGTTTGCGTTGTAGCTGCAGCAGCCCAGTAACGAACTTCCTTCGGTGCACCTTCTAATTTATATACAACCGTTCCGATTTCGGGACCAAAAATAGATTCGTAACCAGTCTCTTCTTGAATTTCACGGTAACCAGCAGAAATATGCGATTCACCTGGTTCTACCTTTCCTTTCGGAAGTGACCAGTCGTCATATCTTGGGCGATGGATTATCGCAATCTCAAGATCGCCGTTACTTGCTTTGCGCCATAGGACTGCGCCCGCGGCTTGAATCAATGGCGTTACGGAGTCTTTAGACATTAGTTGTTTTCTTATATCGCTTGATATACACGCTCTGCAGATCTTGCAGAGGTTCACCAGCTGCGTTCTTTGCTACGCGCACCCACTTCTCTTTAGATTGATGCCAACTAGTTGTTTTATCGCTGAGCGAGAGATCAAATACTTCTTGGAGTGAGGTTTTATGCGCGGGGCGCTCGATGCGTACCAAACTTTCAACCCGACGATCTAGATTTCGGTGCATTAAATCTGCGCTGCCCACCCAATATTCATCATCTCCACCATTTACAAAATGGTAAATGCGAGAGTGTTCAAGGAATCTTCCTAGAAGTGACCGAACTTCAATGTTTTCAGATAGACCGGGTATGCCGGGCTTGAGTGAACAAATTCCGCGAATAACTAAGTCAACTTTTACCCCAGCTTGTGAGGCTTCATAAAGTGATTCCACAAATTCTTCATCGAGCAGCGAATTCAATTTAACTTGGATTCCTGCCGGTTTGCCTGCTTTAGCATTTGAAGTTTCTAGCGCTATTTTCTCGAGCAACCCAGTTCGCAATGTGCGCGGTGCAACCAATAGACGCGAATAAGTCGAATGAGGTGCAAATCCAGAGAGTTGATTAAATAGCTTTGTTAAATCCTCTGTCAATAACGGATCAGCACTTAACAAACCTAAATCTTCATAGAAGCGCGCAGTCTTTGGGTTGTAATTACCTGTTCCCATATGACAATAAAGTCGTAAACCTTGCGCTTCATCGCGCACTACTAACGAAATCTTGGCGTGTGTTTTTAGGCCCATCAATCCGTAGACCACGTGAACTCCAGCGGCTTCGAGTTTGCGCGCCCAACGCACATTTGCTTGCTCATCAAATCGGGCGCGAATCTCAATTACTGCAAGAACCTGTTTTCCAGCCTCCGCGGCTTCAATTAACGCTTCAACTATTGGTGAATCACCTGAGGTGCGATAAAGAGTTTGTTTAATCGCCAAAACATTTGGATCTTGTGCGGCATGCTGCAAAAACTGCACAACTGATGAGGTAAATGACTCATAAGGATGGTGAAGCAAGATCTCACCTTGGCGGATGGCTGCAAAGAACAAGTCAGGCTCTTCTGAATCAACTTCGCGAAGCGCGGCAACAGTGCGGGATCTAAAGGCCGGATATTTAAGTTTTGGCAGATCCAAGTCAGCGATCTTTGTCAGGTCGGTGAGATCAAGTGGTGCCGGCAACGATAAAACATTTGCTGGGTTGATATCTAGCTCATCGCATAACGTTTTTAGGAGATGTTCGTCAATGCCTTCTTCAATTTCGAGTCGAACTGGTGGCCCAAAACGTCTGCGGGCCAACTCTTGTTCTAGTGAGTTTAACAAATCTTCAGAATCTTCTTCTTCAAGTTCAATATCTTGATTTCTGGTGACGCGGAATGTGTAATGATCCTGAATCAACATTCCCGGAAATAGTTCTTGTAAGTGAATTGCAATCAACTCTTCTAGCGGCAGAAAGCGTTTGCTGTGCGGTGTGGGGCTAACGGCAATCAACCGAGAAAGAATTGGTGGAACTTTCACTCTTGCGAAATATTCTTCTGAACTCTTTGGGTTCTTAACTATCACGGCTAAATTCAGAGACAGCCCTGAAATATATGGAAATGGGTGCGATGGATCAACTGCCAGCGGAGTTAAAACCGGAAAGATGCGATCGCTAAATATTTTAGATACATAGTTATGTTCATCGTCGTTTAAATCATCCCAATGGATAATTTCAATGTCGTGAAGCTTTAGCTCAGGCGCGATTTTCTGCTTAAATAATTTCGCATGTCTTTGAGTTAACTCACGCACTCGAACCGAGATTGCTTCTATCAATTCTGAAGGCGTGAAGCCAGCGGAATTCACCAAATTAGGATTTGTCTCTATCTTTCCAAGAACAGATGCCACACGCACCATATAAAACTCATCTAGGTTGGAAGCAAAAATTGTTAAAAATCGGACGCGTTCTAATAAAGGAATAGACTCATCTTCAGCTAATTCGAGGACGCGCTCGTTAAAGGAGAGCCAACTGATCTCGCGATCAATCAGATGAGCTGAATCAGGCATAGGTTCATCATCTCTCTTTTTGGTGAATTTCACGTAATCGCGATATGGACAGCGGCTAAACAGGCCAGATTGTAGGCGTTGGATACTTTGCAGAGCGCCCATCGCCAGATGATTTTCCGCGCAGGCGCCGCCAGATCCACGGTAGCGCAAATGTGAAGAACCAGATCGCTGAGATTAAACGTTTCTTAATCCAAGGAGTTGGTTGTGCTGGTGGAAGTGGAATACGCCAGCTTGAATCAAATGGATATCCCAACTTTTCTAATAACGCTTGGGCTACGCGGTTATGTCCTTCAGCATTTAAATGTAAGCGATCAAAGGCTAGGAACCTGTTGTCATTAAAGAAAGTTTCTTTATTTGCATCGACAATGATGGCGCCAACTTCAGCACCAACTTTGCGCACTATCTTGTTAAATTCTCCAAAGCGTGCTGCCCATACATCAGATCCTCGTCCAGTGTTTCCTGTGCGCTCTAATACTGTAAATAACATAAGCGTTGCTCCGGTTGCTGCAGCGCGACGTACTGCTTCTGCATAAAGTGCTTGTGCAACTTCGGGTTTGTAACTTGGTCGCAAGGCATCGTTTGCGCCGGCGTGAAAAGATAACAAAGTATCTGGTCCAGTTATATATCCGATTGCGACTGGTAATTGGTCATCGATTACTTGCTTAAGTAATTTTCCGCGTACCGCTAAATTAACATAAGTAAATCCTGGCTCTTCTTGCGCCATCACATCTGCGATGCGATCAGCCCAGCCGCGGTATTGCCCATTAACAACGACATCGGACATTCCTTCGGAGTACGAATCGCCACAGACTATTAGACGCTTATATTTCATTCCCTAGCTCTTTCTAGATAATTATTTACGGCGCTGCTCGTCAACCCAGAACAACGCGATTGATGTAGCAACACTTGCATTTAGCGATTCAGTACTCGCGCGCATTGGAATTGAAACAACCAAGTCGCACTTTTCACGTACCAAGCGAGATAAGCCTTTTCCTTCAGAGCCAACGACGATCATGACATTCTCTTTAGCAACTTTCATGCCGCTCAATGACTGATCAGATTCACCATCTAAACCAATGACAAAGCAGCCAATTTTCTTGGCATCTTCAATTGTGCGCGCCATATTAGTTACTTGCGCAACTGGCACGCGCGCAGCCGCTCCTGCAGATGATTTCCAAGCAGATGCGGTCATCGCTGCGGCGCGACGTTCGGTCATAACAACACCGGCAACGCCAAATGCCCCAGCACTTCGCACAATTGCACCTAGGTTACGTGGATCAGTAACGCCATCGAGTGCCACAATTAATATTGGGTGGTTAGCGCGTTCAGTTATCTCTTGGAAAGAAGAGTATTGATAAGGCTTAATCGCCAAGATAATTCCTTGGCTATTAGCGCTGATGCCTTCAATTTCGGCACGGTGGACTTCGCGAATTGGCAGTTGGTGATGAAGTGCAAGTTGCAACGATTCAGCAACGCGATCATCAACGTCGATACTGCGCGCAACAATTAACTCCGTTGCTGGAACACTGGCGCGCAGTGCTTCCAAAACAGCATTGCGACCTGAAACAATTTCGCCCTTAGGTTTTTCACTTCGCCCAGTGCGAGCACGCGGTGCTGCTTTCTTTTCAGCAGCCTTCTTACGTTTTGCAGCTGCGTGATACGGACGATCTTCCGCTTTTGGCGTTGGACCTTTTCCTTCTAAGCGACGTTTATTTTTTCCACCGGTTCCGCCAGTTGGACCTTTTTTAGAACTAGATCGAGCTGCGCCACGAGGTTTTGCAGTGCCGGCCATTTACTTCTCGCTTATCTGTGAGATAGACCAACGTGGCCCTTGTGCTGTGTCTTCAATAATTATGCCAAGTGCGGCAAGCCCATCACGAATCTGATCAGATGCTGCAAAATCTTTTCGCTCGCGTGCTGCTGTGCGTTGCGCAAGCGCTAGTTGAATAACGCCATCAAGGGCATCAGTCAAATCCACTCCGCCCGAAATTGCAAAGGCGGGATCAAGTGGATCGCATCCAAGTATTTCTAGCGCTCCCCGAATTTCGCTAGCAGATGCAGCGATTACCGCTTTATCACCAGAAGTTATTGCGCTATTTCCAATGCGCAACGCTTCTGAAATTCCCGCTAAAGCAGTTGGTACCGCTAAATCATCGTTCATTGCATCGGTAAATCCTTGTGAAATAACTGGAATTGGCGATGAACCTAAAATTTCGGTGGCGCGAGTCAAGAAGCCTTCAATGCGACGAAAGGCGGTTGCCGATTCTGCAAGTGCTTCATGAGAAAACTCCAACATCGAACGGTAGTGAGCGCTGCCGAGATACCAACGCAATTCAATTCCGCGGACAGTCTTTAAAAGTTCAGCGACTTGTAGTGAATTGCCCAGTGACTTACTCATCTTTTCACCAGATGCGGTAACCCAGGCGTTATGCATCCATCGCTTAGAAAATGCGTAACCCGCAGCCTCTGATTGCGCGATCTCATTTTCGTGATGCGGGAAGATTAAATCTAATCCGCCACCGTGGATATCAAAGGCTTCGCCTAAATAAGCATGCGCCATCGCAGAACATTCCAAGTGCCAACCCGGACGACCTGGTCCCCAAGGAGTTGGCCAAGCTGGATCCCCCGGCTTCGCCGCTTTCCAAAGTGCGAAATCACGCGGATCTTTTTTAAACGTCTCATCTGCATCGGCTGCAGAAAGCAGATCATCAACTCTCTGTCGAGATAGCGTTAAATAAGAATCTAATTTGCGAACTTCTAGATAAACATCACCGTTGCCTGGAGCATATGCCGCACCGCGTTCTATCAAAGTTGCCATCAATTCAATCATTTGGGTGATGTGCCCAGTTGCGCGTGGTTCATAAGTTGGAGGCTGCACATTTAAAGCAGCATAAGCATCAGAGAAGGCGCGTTCGTATTTCATTGCAACAGCCCACCAAGGTGCCTTTTCATGAACTGCCTTATGCAAAATCTTGTCATCAATATCGGTGACGTTGCGGATGAATGTAACGTTATAGCCAGATTTAGTAAGCCAGCGTCGCAAGATATCGAAATTTACACCTGAGCGAACGTGACCAATATGTGGCGGTGCTTGGACCGTTGCGCCACATAAATAGATTCCGACTTCGCCAGCTTTGAGCGGTACAAATGGGGATGTGGTTCGCGTTAGCGTGTCATATAAAGATAGCGAACTCATTGGCTAAGTCTATCTTGCAACTCTTATTTAGAATAAATCAGCGCTGATGCAATGGCGGCAATGCCCTTGCCTTCGCCAGTTAAGCCCATTCCATCAGTAGTTGTTGCAAGCAACGCGACTTCTGTTCCGCCTAAAGCCTGAGATAGCGCAGCGATCGCTTCAGTGCGACGTGATCCAATTTTTGGGCGATTGCCAATTACTTGCACTGATACATGTGAAATTTTAAATCCTGCTTTTTCAACTAATGCCAGCGTTTCTTTTAACAGCGTTGTGCCTGATGCACCGGCATATTCCGGTTTATTTGTTCCGAAGTTAGAACCCAAATCACCTAACCCACTTGCTGCAAAGAGCGCATCGCAGATTGCATGTGCTGCAACGTCACCATCAGAATGTCCTTCAACTCCATCTTGGTCAGGCCACAACAAACCAGCCAACCAAAGTGGTCGCCCTACTTCGAAGTGGTGAGCATCAACACCCACACCGGTCTTAAAGGAAGTTGATTGACCTAAGAATTGCAGCGCGGTTGCTAGATCAGAAGCAGTTGTTATCTTCAAGGCGCGTTCTTCGCCAGCGATAACGCGGACTGGTTTTCCGAGTGATTCCACAAGTGCAGCGTCATCGGTTGCCTCACCTGATGCAGCGTGCGCTTGATTTATCACACCGTAAGTAAATCCTTGCGGTGTTTGAATCTTGCGCATCAAAGTGCGATCTGGAGTTGCAGTAACCAGTCCATCAGCGTTTACAATTTTTACCGTGTCAGTTTGAGCAAGGCCTGGAATAACTGCAACGTCTCCAGATTTGAGTGCGGCAACAACACTCTGTGCGAGCGCAGGGGAAGCAAGTGCGCGAGCTGCATCATGAATTAAGACATATTCCGCATTGCTTGAGACTTTAGAGAGAGCGATTCGAACGCTTTCTGAACGAGTTGCTCCGCCCGTCACAACTGTGATGCCATCGCCGACTAAAGCTTGAATTTGTTTTTCATATCCAGCAGGTGCGGTGACAATTATTTGATCAGCAACTGATGAGATAGAAGAAACTGCGTGTTCAATTAAGGTGCGATCACCGAGTTGGATTAGCGCTTTTGGAATTGCTGCGCCAAATCTTTCGCCACTGCCTGCAGCAGCGATGATTGCGGCGATCATGAGTTAAGGGCGCTAATTAAGAAGCGAGAACCTCGTCAAGGAGAGTTGCAGCCTTTTCTTCATCTGTGCGCTCAGCAAGAGCTAGCTCAGAGATAAGGATCTGCTTCGCCTTGGCGAGCATGCGCTTTTCACCAGCAGAGAGACCACGATCTAGATCGCGACGGTATAGATCGCGCACAACTTCTGCGACCTTAATAACATCTCCTGAGGCAAGTTTTTCAAGATTGGCTTTGTAGCGACGAGACCAGTTGGTTGGTTCTTCGGTATATGGCTGGCGAAGTACGTTAAATACGCGATCAAGCCCAGCGCTATCGACAACATCGCGAACTCCGACGAGATCTACATTATCTGCAGGAACGCGAACTGTGAGATCTCCTTGAGCAACTTTCAAAACTAGGTAGGTACGCTCTTCGCCCTTGATGATGCGAGTTTCAATGGCTTCGATTAGAGCTGCGCCGTGATGAGGATAAACAACGGTTTCGCCGACCTTAAATGTCATGTGTTGCCCTTCGCTAGACAGACAATTCTACCAGCGATTTTCCAACGCGAAAACCCCATTAAACAAGGGGTAAACCGAGCTAAAAGGCGTGAGAGAATAAGTCCTATGCGTCGCATCTTCACAATAATCTCTGCTCTATTAATCGCTACATCACTTACGGCATGCGGAGCAGGTCAAAACGCAGCAACTCGAAATATTACGCAAGTAACTGATGGCGTTGAAGTCAAGATTACTCAAAATGGTAGTGCGATAAAGATTGTTAACTTGTTGCTGGTTGCCACCAAAAATGGTGATGCAGTTGTTGTTGGAACCATTGTCAATCAAGGTGCCGAACGTGATCAATTGATCGGAATTGCCGTTGATGGAAAAGGCGCAACAATTACTGGCAAGACAATCTTGGAGCAAAATGCACCACTGCGTTTCGAAGGCGAAAGCGCCAATGCGAAGGCAGTATTTACTGGTGTTCTACCGGTAGCTGGCCGTCACGTAAAAGTTGATCTCGGTTTTGCACGCGCTGGTTTGGTTTCTGCTGAAGTAATCATTCGCGATAAGCGCGATGACTACAAAGATATCGTTTCGACCCCGGCTGAGACTAACGCTTCCCCTGGTTCGCCACAGCCTGAATAGCAGCTTTTGCAGCTTCTGGATCTAAATACTCTCCGCCTTTTTTAATCGGCTTAAAGTCTGCATCCAAGTTATACAACAACGGAATTCCGGTAGGAATATTCAGCTCTGCAATATCTGACTGCGAAATTCCATCCAAATGCATCACAAGTGCACGAAGTGAGTTTCCGTGCGCCGTGACGAGTACGCGCTTACCCGCCTTGAGATCCGGAATAATTGACTCTTGCCAATAAGGCATCATCCGAGTTACAACATCTTTTAAACACTCTGTTGCTGGCAGATCTGATCCCAAATCAGCGTAACGCGCATCGTTTGCTTGGCTGTAAGGATCATCAGAATCAATTGGTGGAGGCGGCGTATCGTAAGAACGGCGCCACAATTTGAATTGTTCTTCGCCGTACTTTGCCAGCGTCTCTTTCTTATCCTTGCCTTGCAAAGCGCCGTAGTGACGTTCATTTAAGCGCCAAGAGCGGCGAACCGGAATCCAATGACGATCGCACGAATCCAGCGCAAGTTGTGACGTATGAATTGCGCGGCGCAATAAAGATGTATGAACTACATCAGGTAATAAATTGCGTTCGGCCAATAATTTTCCACCACGGGCTGCTTCTGCTTCACCTGCAGCCGAAAGACGAACATCTACCCAACCAGTAAAGAGATTCTTTGCATTCCACTCTGATTCGCCGTGGCGCAACAAGATCAATTCGTAGTTGGACATAGTCCTATCTTGCCATGTGAAGGGTGATTAATTAAATCAAATGCTTAAAGGCATCAAGATTTGCTAGAGATTCTCCACGGTTAACGCGCCAAGCCCATTCGCGACGTATTGAATTGGCAAATCCCAGTTCTAGCAGTGGATTAAATGATGAATCTGAATATTGCAGAACTGCCCCGACTAAACGATCTATCTCTCGATCATTGACTGCCGCAAGTGGCAAACGTCCAACTAGAAAAATATCGCCCAAATCATTAATGGCAAAAGCAATTCCGTACATTCCAGCATTCTTTGCCATGCACCAAGCATGCACAGCGCCTTCATTTTCATCAGGTTTACGAATTACAAAAGCGTTGATACTTAAAGAGTGATCCCCAACTATTAAGGCACAATGGGTTTGTAGTTTTTTCTCGCCAGGTAGAGTAATTAAAAAAGTATTGGGATTTTGCTGTTCATATTCGAGGTCATGCGAATCCAGGAACTCTTCAATCACGATCCGAGGATCTATTGCCGCCATTGATTAACCGATCACTTATTTACGCGAGTTGCGATCGTGGCGCGAATGGTTCCAATTACACGGGGTCCACCCATTACCTTTTCAGGTGTTAGCGCAGTATCGATACCAAAATCATTTAAACAAGCGTGAACAATGGTGCGAAAAGCACGAAGTGATCCATCGCTAACTTTAAATACAAACGTGCGGCCATCAGATAGCGAGCAGACATTTACCGCTTCAGCCCCATCTTTCATAAATAACCCAGGTACTTGCTGCATCATCTCGGTGTTGTGACGACCGACTCCACCAACCATTTCAGGAAAGGCGCGCGCAGCGCTCATAACGCGTTGATGAACTGGATCGGTTGAAATCGTAATTTCACGAACTGCGCGAGCTAGACCAATCAACGAAAGTAAATATAGCGGTGCACCGCAACCATCGGTAGATGTTAATGAGATCTTCTCTCCTGCTAGCTCCTCTAACTCTGCCTTGATCGCCAACTGCAATGGGTGGCTCGCATCCAAATAACTTTCGATTGGCCAACCATTTTTCACACAAGTTGCCAACATTGCGGCATGTTTTCCGCTGCAATTCATCGCTATCTGTGTTGGCGCTTTTTCACCCCAGGCACGACGTTCGGCATCACCAAGAGGGCGATCGAGCGCGCATTGCAAAGCGCTTTCAGATAATCCAACCGATGCCAAAATCTCACGTGCACCGTCCATGTGCATATCGCCACCAGAATGACTTGATTGGGCAAGTGCCAGCAAGCGTGGTTCTAAATCTAAACCACTGCGCACCATTGCCGATGCTTGTGCGCATTTAACTGTTGAGCGCGGAAAGATCTTAGTTTCCACATCGCCAAGTGCTTTAAAAATTGAACCATCTGCATTTAGCGCTGCCAGAAAACCGCGATGTTCTGATTCGACAACGCCGTCGCGAACATATTCGGCTAAAACCGCATCCTTAAACATTTTCTACCTTTACTCAGATTGGCGTTCTAGTGATGACCAAATATGCGCTTGTAACTCTTGACCTTCAGCAGCCATGTCGTATGCGAAAAATAGTTCGCCGGCAACAAGGCCATATAAACGCACTCCAGCTGTAACAATCTTCGCTGTCGGCGCCGAATATCCTTGATCCAGAACGAGTTGAATCTTGGGACCATCAAACTGTCCAACCCATCCTTCAGAAATTCCAGTGTTGTGTGAGATCACTACCTCTAAAACGTTATTTGGCTTTACCCGCCAGAAGCCGGTTTCTGAACCTGCAGGGCGAATGATTTCGCCATCTTTATCAATGATCCAAGATCGCGAGTAATAATTTAAAAAGGGGCGGCCATCGTGGTTAAAGACAACTTCATGCGCATATTCAAAACTTTCAATAGTCGGATAATCACCACGACCTTTGCCGCGCCAAGTACCGACCATCCAAGCCAAAGGATTTAAATCTGGGTGCAGGCCTTCAGGAATAGTAAAGACCACTTAGAGTCTGCCCCTTCGATATGTGCGCGCATCGCGTGCTTGAGATTGGCGACGACCACGAAAACCGTAAACCACTAGCGCAACACCAATTAACAGTGAGATAACTCCAAGGAGAACTGCGCTAACGATTTCCACGCCTTAATAGTAAGGGTTTAGAGCTTCTTCACCGTCCACATTATGACCAGCATCGCCAGCAGAACAATTAAGCCTTGTCCGATCGTCTCCATTTATGCGGGCACAATCACTTGTTGTGATGCGGCTACGTTTTCCACCATCAACTGCGCATCAACCGGTGTTGTTCGCTTAACGATGGCAAGTGCAATTGGCCCAAGTTCAAAGTGACGGGCAACGGTGCCGAGAAAACCAACTTTTACTTCGCCGTTCATTATTGGCGTCCCAGGTGCCGGCATTACAACTTGGCTGCCGTCTAAATGCAACAGCACCAAGCGACGCGGTGGGTTGCCGAGATTAAAGATCTTTGCCACCGTTTCTTGACCGCGATAACAACCTTTGTTCATATGCACTGATTTATTTAAAACACCAAGTTCGTTAGGGATTGATTTGTGATCAGTATCGAAACCTATGCGTGGGCGCCCAGCCGCAACGCGTTCTGCATCAAGTGCCCAAGTGCCAACTTGCATTGCAGTAGCGCCAAAGGTTTCTTTCATCTCATTTAATTCTGCACGTGGAACCAAGGCAAAAGGTCCACCGATATCAGTTGCGGCACCCGGCGCACGTAATACAACAAATTCACCTGAAGCATCGCGCACATCAACGCGCAACATAAATTTCATCTTTTGCAGGTATGCGATTAAATTTTCGGCATATCCCGGATCTAAAACCAACCAAGTGGTTTCGCCATCATCCACCAAGTTAAATTGGTATTCAACATGGCCTTGTGGATCCAAGATCAAAGCTGAAATCCAATGACCAACGCCGAGTTCAGATAAATGTTGAGTAGTTAAATCGTGTAACCATTTCAGGCGATCAGCACCGGATACCGCAATGATATTGAGGTGTGAAAGATCGGACCAAGCTTTACCTTCGAGCATTGCTTTCTGTTCTTTATTGGGTTCACCAAAATGCCAAATAGCGCCCTTATCGACGCCATCTTCTACTAATACCGCAGTCATAATTACTTAACGCACGCGGCGCATAACCC
>CAMBGS010000002.1 GCA_945866305.1 Bifidobacterium breve | reverse complement strand
CTTCGCCCACAAAGTTCACCTGCTACTGAACCTGCTCAATCTCTTCCAGAGGCATAGTTTTCCGAGTAGGTTGGTCTTTCCAACTTTGATTTGAGGTTGCATATGCACCTGAATGCGATTCGTCCCGCTTTTGCCTTGGTTCTGGCATTTTCACTTTTATTTAATGCAGCCCTTGCGGCTAATGCCGCAGATTCGAATACTGCTGTCGCGGAACCAAAAATGGCGACGCCAGCCGCGCTTCCTCCAAAAATGGTTAACCCGCTAAAGGCGAAGACAATCACCGTAAAACTCAAGAGTGCAGTTGTATTCACAGTTAAAAACCCTGAAATTTGGAAAGGCAAAGTTGTAAATCCGAAGATTGCAAAGTTTGTTGCCGGGGGACCGATCTCTGCTTATGAAACATATCCTTCACTGACCCCACTTAAAAAAGGCAAAACCACTATCTCACTCACTGATGGAAAAAAGACTTACTTCCTAAAACTGACCGTCTCATAATCAGGCTGTGACTTCACTGCAAAAAACAGAATGACAATCGAAATAGAGGGCAATACAATATGAAGATGATTCATATGAATCGCAGAAACATTGCCCTGTATTTATCTCTAGCTCTCACTGTTATAAATTTAGCAATCTCGAGTGCTAATGCAAACGAATCAGAAAATTATGGTTTTACATCTGTTTATGCCTCAACGATAGATGCCGATAAATCAAACGTCCTTGATCGAGATTCAATCAATCCACTTAAAAATTTGCGTTCAAAGGATCTTGCTGCCCGCATCCAGATTGTCCAGTGGGATTCAGCAGATCGAAAGAGAGTGCTCCTGACGAAAAACACTCTTCCCGTGATGGTAACCGTTTCTGGGCGCGGATTTTTATCGCTCCAAAGAGAATTTCAGCAAGCAAAATCCTTGTTCCTTCCTACCTTGGTTGACGGGATAGCTGATGTTTACATTTACTCCGATGGCGAACCCGGAAAAGCTCAGATAAGTATTAAAGTGTTAAACTCAGATCAAAGAACAATCCGCTATGAAACATCAAAGGAAATTGTCTTCCACGATGATTCAAATTCGGGATTTCCATTACCTGTGAAAATTGTTATGGAACTTCCCGATAAAGTGGTAATAAGGAATTCAACCCCAAGCTATCTTGTGGGCAGAGCTAGAATTTTAACTTTACAGCAAAATTCCTCGTTAAACGGAAATGGAATCAATGCAGACAATATATACATAGAGGAATTGAGAGGAGCATGCCTAAATGACCGGCGCGGTAATTTAGAAAAATTCATCTCAAATGATCTAGATAGTTACTTAGAATTCAAGTTGTTACTTTCATCATCGGGTACCTGTGATATGCGAATCAAATTCCACGGGACTAATGATTATTTGGCTACTAAAGTAATTCACTTTTCAATTCCTGTTCATAGACTGCAAGAAGATTCAAAACTATCTGAGCCTTCGAGCACATCAAACATAAACAAGTTATGTGCTCAGAATGACCTTAAAGTTCAAATGAGAGCTCAAAAAATTGAAGAAATAACAAGTGAAGTGAGATCGGCAATCATAAGTACTCTATCGAGTTATCAAGTCTCAAGTTTGATAAAGCTTGGAATAATTGAGGTTGAAAAACTTAGAATAGAAGTAGGCGAGAACAAAAAGTTAATCCCTTCTTGCGAAAATCACAACTCAAACTCTATGAAAATTGAAAATCTCAAAAATTCATTGATACAGCTATCACAACAAACTTCGGAAGAATCCGATTTCAGGGAATGTAATGGCTGCGTCAATGACGTAGCACCACCAACTTCTGAAGACTTATCACCTATTGCCAAGTTCGGTATCTCCGAGAAATCAAATTCATCTAGAATAGTAATTTCATCGAATCTAATCAAGGAAAAGCTTTTAGTTACTGCTATTAAACGACTTTCAAGCATTAAATCTGACTACATTGAATTTAGTGTTACAACAGATAATCAAGGCGATGCAGAAATTAATAGTAAAAAAAGTCTAGTTGGTTACCATATTGGCATAAATTACAAATATGAGACACTTTTTAAGGCTGACTACAATCTGATTTCAGGCAAGGCCCGTATTTCGAAAGTATGGTGGATTAAAAGATAAATCATCTTAAATTTGGAGGTTTAACCATTTACAGGTATTAAATCGTCATGTTTCGTACTTTTTCTATTATTATCTCTTGGCATTACTTCACTCGCTCTACCGCAAATAGTTAGTTGCTTCACCTTGCGGCATTAAAATCTTCGCTTTTACTGATTTTTCAGGCGAACCCAACAACATCTAGCCCTGGTTGTGTCAGCGCAATGGGATAAACGCCATCGCTTAACGGGTTCGAAGGACCGCTGGCAGAACTCGGTGACTTACTAAGCGCGTGTAAACAAGATCATGAAGGGCTGGCAGGTAGGACTAAGCGTGAGTAACGCACACTTAACGCACTATTAATCAGATTGCTCTGCCCTGAGCGAACAAAGGCCGATTTGCGCCCCTTTTTCGATATTTGGGAAGCATTTAGCCTTAAGGATTGTTAAGGTCAATACATATAAAGAAGTACTCAATCAGGAGGATCACGTGGATTATCAAGACCCACAGTCGGCCGGGCAGAACGCACGCAGTGCTGCAAACGGCGCTAACTGGCTAGATGACAATGTCTATAACCGTTTGTTGCGCGAACGCATTATTTTTCTCGCCGGAGAATTTCGCGATGAGATGGCTAATGCAATCTGTGCACAGATGCTGCTTCTAGCTGCGGAAGATCCTGAAAAAGATATTTACCTGTACATAAATTCACCTGGTGGATCTGTGACTGCAGGTATGGCGATCTATGACACTATGCATTACATCAAGAACGATGTTGCAACAGTGGCAATGGGAATGGCAGCATCAATGGGTCAATTTATTCTTACTGCTGGCGCACCAGGAAAACGTTATGCAACACCTAATGCACGAATCTTGATGCACCAACCACTTGGCGGAATCGGTGGTACCGCAACTGATATTCGCATTCAGGCAGAACAGATGGCGATTACAAAGCAGACAATGTCTGAGTTAAATGCCAAGCACACTGGCCAGCCACTTGAAAAAATCATTGCGGATTCAGATCGCGACAATTGGTTTAACGCCAAGGATGCACTTGCTTATGGCTTTATCGATCACATCGCCACAAACGATGGACAAATCGCGGGAGGTAAGAAGTAATGAAACATATACAAGAGATTACAAACCGCTACGTTCTTCCAACGATTGAAGAAAAGACGGCCTACGGTTACAAGCGTTTAGATCCGTATACAAAGTTATTTGAAGAGCGCATCATCTTCTTGGGTCAACCAATTGATGACACTGTTGCCAACGATGTAATGGCGCAGTTACTTACCCTTGAATCGATGGATCCTGATCGTGATATTTCGATCTACATCAACTCACCCGGTGGATCATTTACGGCGCTCACTGCAATTTATGACACTATGCAATTTGTTCGCCCAGACATCACAACAATTTGTCTTGGCCAAGCAGCATCTGCTGCGGCGATCATCCTTGCTGGTGGCACAAAAGGTAAGCGTTACGGACTCGAGCACTCACGAATCCTTATCCACCAACCTTCATCAGAAGGTGGGGGACAAGCATCGGATATCGAGATCCAAGCTCGCGAAATTATGCGTATGCGTGGCTTGCTCGAGACAATGCTTGCTAAGCATTCAAACAAGACGATCGAAGAAATCGAAAAAGATATCGAGCGTGACAAGATTCTTACCGCTGCTGAAGCAGTTGAGTACGGAATTATAGATAAGGTTATGTCTTCTCGTAAGGCGAAGCCTTCCGCATAATTTAATTAAAGGGGCGTCGGTCTAGAAATGTTGAAGAAATATTTCAAACCCGGCGCTCTTTTTTCATATAAGGATTACCGCAATTTCTTTATCTCTGGATTGATTTTCGTAATTGGCTCATCAGCTTTCCCAATTGCGCTAGCAATCAGCATTCTCGATAACGGCGGCACTGCCACAGACCTAGGTCTAATCCTGGCATCGCGTGTATTTGCAGGAACTATTTTCACACTCGCTGGTGGTGTTTGGTCTGATCGTCTTCCTCGTAAATGGGTAATGATCAGTGCAGATGCATTTCGTGGTTTGGTCGCTTTGGTCTTAGTCTTTTTTTCAGCAGCGCATTTGCCACTTTGGGCAATTGGTTTGTTGGTATTTCTAATGGGCTTAGGTGATGCATTCGGAGCACCCGCAGGAGCTGCGATAGTTCCAAGTTTATTGCCTGACCATCTTCTTCCAGCCGGAAATGTGGCACGTGGAATTGTTGCCAAGATCGGAACAATTGTTGGGCCAGGAGTTGGCGGACTTTCTGTTGCATTGATTGGTGCTGATTACACCTTTGCCGTAACAGCTTTCGCATTCTTCTTGGGAACGTCTCTCCTATTTGGGATCACAGAGGAACCGATTCAGGTAGTGATTGAAAAAAAGCCGTCGTTCTTCTCTGAACTCCGCGAGGGCCTTAAATTAGTTTGGGAAATTAAGTGGCTTGCAGCATCCATCTTTATGGCTTCATTTCAATTGATGGTGATTGTTGCTGCCGAGACGGTTTTACTTCCAGTCATCACTCGACGTGAATTCGATACCAACAATGTTTTTGCTATATCTGCAGCAATGTTTAGCCTCGGTGGAATGATCAGCGCAATTGCTGCGATCAAATTTCAAACCAAGCGGCCCGGACTCGTTGCAATCTCAATGTGGTCTCTCTTCGCCTTTGCGCCACTTGTCTTAGCATTTCCAATTTCTCCAAATTTTGTAATTTTTGGATACTTCATTGCCGGCCTTTCGATTGGCGGCTGGGAGGCATATTGGGTAACTGCGGTGCAACGCGAAATTCCACAAGAGATGCAAGGCCGAGTATTTAGCATTGACATGGTTGGTACTAGTGGATTGATGCCACTGGGTATGGCACTTGTTGGTCCGGTTATTGCACTAACTGGTGAGCGAGATTTCCTTCTCTTTGCAATCGCATTCCACTTACTTGTCTGTTATCTGACGCTGCTCGTTCCGGGTGTTAAAGAATTACGCGATCCGCGAAAATCACAGCCGAATTCCACTATAAGCGAACAGAATTAGGCTTGAACCAGGACACATAAAACTGAGTTAAAAACTATTCTTTACCTATGACTCGTATCGGCGAAACTAGCGACCTGCTCAAATGTTCCTTTTGTGGCAAGACCCAGAAGCAAGTAAAAAAGCTGATTGCAGGTCCCGGCGTATACATCTGCGATGAATGTATTGAACTCTGTAACGAGATCATCGTTGAAGAACTTGCCGAAGCGACAACACTTGGACTTACTGAACTTCCCAAGCCACAAGCAATTTTTGAATTCTTAGATCAATACGTAATCGGTCAAGATCGTGCGAAGAAGTCTTTAGCCGTTGCGGTCTACAACCACTACAAGCGAGTTCAATCAGGACAAGCTAAAGGTGAAGACGGCGTAGAGCTTGCCAAGTCGAATATTTTGCTACTTGGTCCAACTGGTTGCGGTAAAACTCTGATGGCGCAAACTTTGGCGCGCATGCTTAATGTGCCATTTGCTATAGCAGATGCAACAGCGCTGACTGAGGCTGGTTACGTTGGTGAAGATGTTGAAAATATCCTTCTTAAGCTTTTGCAGGCGGCAGATTACGATGTAAAGAAAGCCGAAACTGGAATCATTTATATTGATGAAATTGATAAAGTTGCCCGCAAATCAGAAAATCCGTCAATCACTCGCGATGTTTCCGGTGAGGGCGTACAACAAGCACTTCTGAAAATCCTAGAAGGAACAGTTGCTTCTGTTCCACCGCAAGGTGGACGTAAACACCCACACCAAGAATTTATTCAGATTGACACAACTAACGTGCTCTTTATTGTGGGTGGAGCATTCGCTGGTCTAGATAAAATTATAGAAGCGCGCAGCGGAAAAGCAGGAGTTGGCTTTAATGCGACCCTGCAAGAAGCAGCGGATAAGAACCGTAAAGATATCTTCGCTGATGTAATGCCGGAAGATCTTCTGAAATTTGGAATGATCCCTGAATTTATTGGTCGCCTTCCAGTTTTAACTAGCGTGGAAAATCTAGATAAGACAGCTTTAATGGAAATTTTGACTGAGCCAAAGAACGCACTGGTCAAGCAGTATCAGCGCCTCTTTAATTTGGACGATGTTGAACTTGAATTCACTCCTGAATCACTCGATGCCATTTCTGAACTTGCGTTGACCCGCGGCACCGGGGCACGTGGATTACGCGCCATTATGGAATCAGTACTTCTGACAGTGATGTACGACGTGCCAAGTCGCACAGATATTGCCAAAGTCATAATTACAAAAGAGTGTATTAATGAAAATGTGGGCCCAACCTTGGTTGAGCGCACAGGAGATATTCCAAAGCGGGCTTCACGACGCGAAAAAGGTACAGAGGAGAAGAGCGCATAATCTAGACTGCGCTCTATGTCTTCCGCATCGCCAGCTGGCGCTGAACTCGCTTCGACCTTTTCACCGGTCGATATCGAGCCTCGCCTGTATGAAAAGTGGCTGAGCGCTAATTATTTCACCGCCGATGCAACTTCCAAAAAAGAAGCGTTCACAATAGTTTTGCCACCACCGAACGTCACAGGCGTTTTACATATTGGCCATGCCCTAGATCAAACCTTGCAAGATTGTTTATCGCGAATGAAGCGTATGAAGGGGTATGAAGTTTTATGGTTACCCGGAATGGATCACGCCGGTATCGCAACACAGAACGTTGTGGAAAAACAGATCGGTTCACAAGGAATATCTCGTCATGATTTAGGCCGTGAAGCATTCATTAAAAAGGTTTGGGAATGGAAAGCTGAATCAGGTGGAGCAATTCTCGATCAGATGAAACGTCTCGGCGTTAGCGTCGACTGGACACGTGAGCGTTTCACAATGGATGAAGGAATGTCCAAAGCCGTTGTCTCAATCTTTAAGAAGATGCACGATGCTGGTTTGATCTACCGCGCTGAAAGGATTATCAACTGGTGCCCACGCTGCCTAACTGCACTCTCAGATATTGAAGTTGATCATCAAGATGATGCGGGCGAATTCGTACAGATTCGTTACGGCGAAGGCGAACAATCAATTGTTGTTGCAACCACTCGCGCCGAAACAATGCTCGGTGACGGTGCTGTCGCCGTTCACCCCGATGACCCTCGCTACAAACATATGATTGGTACTGAAGTACTTCTTCCTTTGGTAAATCGCATGATCCCGATCATTGCCGATGAACTTGTGGAGCAAGATTTTGGTACAGGTGCAGTAAAAGTCACCGCCGCGCACGACCCAAATGACTTTGAAATGGCGATGCGCCACAACGTGCCCTTCGTCGTGATCATGAACGAACACGGAGTAATGGCCGGCACTGGAACAGAATTTGATGGAATGGATCGCTTCGAAGCGCGCGTTGCAGTTGTTGCAAAGTTAAAAGAGATGGGCCGCGTAGTCGCGGAAAAGCGCCCTTATATTCACGCTGTTGGTCATTGTTCTCGTTGCGATACAACTGTTGAACCAAGACTTTCCAAGCAGTGGTTTGTAAAGGTTGCGCCTCTTGCTAAAGCGTCGGCTGACGCAGTTCGCAGTGGTGAAGTAAAGATTGAACCAGAAGCGCTCTCACCTCGTTACTTTGAATGGGTCGACAACATGCACGATTGGTGTATCTCTCGCCAACTTTGGTGGGGACATCGCATTCCAGTTTGGTATGGACCAAATGATGAAGTAAAAGTTATTGGTCCTGATGAAGTTGCACCAGATGGTTGGAGCCAAGACCCAGATGTTTTAGATACTTGGTTCTCATCTGGACAGTGGGCCTTTTCCACCTTTGGCTGGCCAGAAAAGACCGCAGATTTAGCTAAGTTCTACCCGACCAGTGTTCTTGTTACCGGGTATGACATCTTGTTTTTCTGGGTTGTTCGAATGATGATGATGTCTACCTTTGCGATGGATGGCGTTGCACCCTTTAAAACAATTATGTTGCACGGTCTTGTTCGCGACCAATTTGGTAAGAAGATGTCAAAGAGTCGCGGAAATGTAATTGACCCAATTGAATTTATGGACAAGTACGGTGCGGATGCACTCCGCTTTACTCTTGCACGCGGTGCTAATCCTGGAACAGATCAAGCGCTGGCCGAAGATTGGATTGGCGGATCTCGTAACTTTGCCACCAAGTTATGGAATGCCACTCGCTTTGCAATGATGAATGGCGCAACCGTTGCTGGACCGCTGCCTGAGGTTTCAACTCTTAATGCAATTGACCGCTGGATTCTTTCGCGCCTGAGCGAATCCTTGCGCGATGTTGATGCCCTGCTTGAGGGGTATGAATTTGCTCGTGCTTGCGAAATTCTCTACCACTTCGCTTGGGATGACCTCTGCGATTGGTATCTCGAACTTTCTAAAGAGACTTTTGCGTCAGAAAATAAAGGCGCCTCTCAACGAGTATTGGGCCATGTTCTTGATCAGTTAATGCGCGTATTGCACCCAGTAATGCCATTTATCACTGAAGAACTTTGGTGCACCCTCACTGGTGGCCAATCACTTGTAGTTGCAAATTGGCCTGAATCCAATGCAGCACATATCGACAAGAAATCTGAATCACTTGTAACCGCACTTCAAGAGGTTGTCACAGAAGTTCGTCGCTTCCGTAATGATCAAGGTTTAAAGCCAGCTCAGAAAGTCCCCGGTCGCTTTATCGGATCAGCAGAAATTGTCGAATATTCCAGCGCGCTGCGCTTTTTACTAAAACTTGAAGATAAAGAGTTCACACCTTCTGCAACTCTGGAAATTGCCGGCGTAAAGATCGAACTAGATTTGACCGGATCAATCGATGTTGTGGCCGAGCGATCACGTTTAGAAAAAGACTTAGCTGCCGCGAAGAAAGATTTACAGACCGCAGAAGTCAAACTCGGAAATGCTGGATTTATGGCTAAAGCTCCGGCAGATGTTGTTGTTGAAATTAAAGAGAGACTTGCAAAAACTTCTGCGGATATCGAACGAATTACAGCCGCACTTGCAGCGCTGAAATAAATCTATGAACCAAATAAGCCCAGATGATCAAGCACGAATTGATGCGATCGAAAAAGCGCTCTTAGCCCGTTGGCCAGAAACTCGAATTGCGCCTACTTTAGATCGAATTAGCGCACTGGTAGATATTTTGGGTTCGCCGCAACTGAGTTACCCGACAATCCACGTGGGCGGTACAAATGGGAAGACCACGACATCGCGAATGATTGATTCACTCTTGTTTGAAATGGGCTTACGAACTGGGCGTTTTACTAGTCCACATCTAGAAAGTTATCTAGAACGCATAAGTATTAACGGGCAACCAATTGATGCTAAAGAGTTGATCTTCTCTTTTAACGATATCAGCCCGTATTTAGATTTAATGGATAGCAAATTTGATAATCCAATCTCATTCTTTGAGGCGATTACCGCACTTGCCTTTGCGGCATTTGCCGAGCATCCAATTGATGTTGGAGTAATCGAAGTTGGAATGGGCGGAGAATGGGATGCTACAAATGTGGTTAATGCCGATGTTTCTGTAATTACCCCAATTGGTTTAGATCATATGGAGTACTTGGGTAATACCATTACAGAAATCGCTGCTACTAAAGCTGGCATCATTAAAGAACAAGGCTTCATCGTTCTGGCCCAACAAACTCCTGAGGCTGCTGTTGAACTCTTGCGTCGCGCTGCTGAAGTCGGTGCTGATATTGCACGCGAGGGTTTGGAGTACTCCATCGATTCACGTGCAATTGCAGTCGGCGGCCAGTTGATTTCAATCACCGGCTTGCGCGGTCATTATGACGATATTTTCTTGCCACTTCATGGCAAGCATCAGGCATCAAATGCGGCAGCCGCTCTAATTGCTGTTGAGGCATTCTTTGGAGAACAAGATTTAGATATTGATGCTGTCCGAGCTGGATTTGCCAATGTAACTTCACCCGGAAGATGTGAAGTCATCCATCGCGATCCCACCATAATTTTAGATGCGGCCCATAATCCTCACGGGGCGAAAGCGATTGCTGAAACCATGCAGAGCGAATTTACCTTTGACGATGTCACTGGAATCGTGGCCTTGATGGCCGATAAGGATGCACTTGGGATTTTGCAGGCGCTAGAGCCGGTAATGAATCAAATTATTGTTACGACTAATTCTTCAGAGCGCTCAATGAAGGTTTCCGACCTAAACAAATTGGCAATGCAAGTTTTCGGCGCAGATCGAGTTTTCGCAGAAGAGACCCTGCAAGCCGCAATTGATCGCGCCGTTAAAGATGCGATCCGTCCGCTTAGCGATGAGTCTCTGGCAATTTTAATAACTGGATCAGTAGTCACCGTTGGAGAAGCACGAACGGCTGTCCGTAAGAAATATGCAAAGCTGCCGCAAGCAGGTGAAAAGTAATGCGTGTACTTGGATCTGCTGTACTTGCGATGGAATTCTTGATTATGGGATTTGCCATGCTCTTGGCAAAAGATACCCACGAACCTTCGACAATCATTTATGGATTTGTTGTTATGTTCTTGATGATTTACGCCATTCGCTTACTCAAGAAACGTTCAGGCTGGATACTCGGTTCTATTCTGCAATTTGCAATGGCTGCCTATTCGGTGGTCGTGCCTTCAATGGCCATCGTCAATCTGCTCTTCATGGGGTTATGGGTTGCGGCGATAATTGTCGGCCGCAAGGGTGAGGCGGCGCGAGCAGCGCTATTGGCTAAGGGCCGACCGGGGGAAAATCCCGTGTCACCAACTTCGCCAGATGCCTAATAGACTGAGCAAGTGAGCACTGATAAGACCCTAATCCTGGTTAAGCCAGATGGCGTTCGTCGCCAATTAATAGGCGAAGTTATTGCTAGAGTTGAAGATAAGGGATATGTAATTACCGCTCTACGTATGATGCAAGCAGATCGTGCATTGCTAGAGCGTCATTACGAAGAACATAAAGGTAAACCATTTTTCGAACCGCTCGTTGAATTTATGATGTCAGGTCCAATTGTTGCAATAGTTGCTGAAGGCAATCGTGTAATTGAAGGATTTAGATCACTCGCTGGTGTAACTGATCCAACATTTGCTGCCCCCGGAACAATCCGTGGTGATTTAGCTCGTGATCAAGGAACCAAGGTTGTACAAAATATTGTGCATGGATCGGATTCACCAGAATCAGCAGCACGCGAAATTGAAATTTTTTTCGGTAAGTAAGTTCAAGAAAATAACTGAAGGGTAAAAAATGAGTAACAGAATGTCATTCATCGGCCGAGATATGGCGGTTGACTTGGGTACTGCAAACACCTTGGTCTACGTACGCGGTCGTGGCATCGTACTTAATGAGCCTTCAGTTGTAGCCGTCAATCAAGATACCGGCGGAATTCTTGCAGTTGGACTTGAAGCGAAGAAGATGATTGGGCGCACACCTGGAAATATCGTGGCGATTCGTCCGCTTAAGGATGGCGTTATTGCAGACTTCGATACAACAGAGCGCATGCTCCGTTACTTCATCCAGAAAGTTCACCGCCGCCGTTACCTTGCTAAGCCACGTATCGTCGTTTGCGTTCCTTCCGGAATCACAGGCGTTGAACAGCGCGCGGTAAAAGATGCAGGTTATGCCGCTGGTGCACGTAAGGTTTACATTATTGAAGAACCGATGGCTGCTGCTATCGGAGCGGGTTTACCAATCCACGAACCAACCGGAAATATGGTGGTCGATATCGGTGGTGGAACTACAGAAGTTGCAGTTATTTCACTTGGTGGAATTGTTACTTCACTCTCAATCCGCGTTGGTGGAGACGAGTTAGATCAATCGATTATTAACTGGGTTAAGCGCGAATTCTCATTGCTTCTCGGAGAACGCACCGCTGAAGAAATTAAGATGGCGATCGGTTCTGCTTATCCATTGCAAGGTGAGAACGATGCAGAAATTCGTGGCCGCGATCTAGCAACAGGTCTACCAAAGACAATTGTTGTGTCCGCTGCAGAAATTCGTAAAGCGTTAGAAGAGCCAGTGAATGCAATTATCAATGCCGTAAAGAGCACCCTCGATAAGTGCCCACCAGAACTTTCATCAGATCTTATGGATCGCGGAATTGTTCTTACAGGTGGAGGAGCTTTGCTAAAGGGGTTAGATGAAAGACTTCGTAAAGAAACAGGGATGCCAATTCACATCGCTGATCGTCCATTGGATGCAGTAGTTGAAGGATCCGGTAAGTGCATTGAAGAGTTCGAAGCCCTTGAAAAGGTTTTGATCTCTGAGCCACGTCGATAGGGTTTAAAGATGCGAAACGGCGGCGATAACCGCGGTCGTCTGCTGCTTATCTCTTTAATCGTTACATCCCTGTTCTTGATCACTTTAGATCTGCGTGGGGTCCGAGTTATTGATGGACTGCGAAGTGGATCTCAAACTGCAATCTCTCCTTTTCAATCTGCGGGAGCTAAGGTTTTTAGGCCGGTAGGTAATTTCTTCTCAGATGTAACCCACCTTGGTCGCACGCGCGGAGAGATAGAAAAACTCAAAGCCGAGAATGAAAAGTTACGCCAAAACTTAATTAATCGCAGAAATGCAGACTCTGAGCTTTCCCAACTCAAATCAGTCTTGGATTTAGCGGGTACAGCAAAATATAAAGTCGTTAGCGCAAAGGTAATTTCTCTAGGCTCGACATCATCTTTCACGCAAACAATTTCAATTGACGCCGGTACCGATGATGGTGTGCAAGAGAATATGACGGTAATAACTGGACTTGGTTTAGTTGGTGTAGTTAAAAAGTCATATCCAAATAGCGCCCTGGTGCAATTGGCATCTGATTCAGCATTTCAAGTCGGTGCTCGTGTGGCCGGTAGTCAACAAATTGGTATTTTAAGCGGGCAAGGCACCAGTAAAGGAGTGCTGCAACTTCTTGATAACCAAACAACGCTGAAAGTTGGCGATGTAATTTTGGCACGCGGCAGTCAAAACAATCGCCCCTTTGTTCCGGGAGTTCCAATCGGAGAAGTAACGTCAGTAGATAATGCTGCAGGAGCGGTGACCCAGACGGCGGATGTGAAGTTGTACGTTAACTTTTCAGCGTTAAGTGTGGTGGCAGTTGTAGTTGGTTCGCCTAAGACAGATCCGCGCGATGCACTTGTTCCTAAAGGACCAGTTCCAATCCCTGTTCCAACTGTGACGGTATACGCCACACCTTCTGGATCGCCAAAGCCATAAATGTTTGCTCGTAGATTTTTAACTTCTTTTCCGATTTTTGTGATTGTGTATTTGATTCAAGAATCGATTGTCAGTCAGTTTCGAATTTTTGGTGGGGGATTCTCACTCTTTCTCATCTTTGCACTCCTATGGTCAGCACTCGGAACACCTGAGTTGGGCGCACTCACCGGTTTTGGCGCTGGTCTACTTATGGATCTCTCACAAACAACTTCGGGCCCAATGGGGCAGTGGACTTTAATCATGATCTTGGCAGGATTTGTAATCTCATATTTGGGTTACGGCGATGATAATTTTCGTGAAAATCCAATTTCACTCGTGGTGATTGTTGCAGTTGCCGTACCTATCACCAGATTGGCTTATTTAATTATTGGTCTGATGTTTGGTGGCGACCTAGGAAGTACATTTCAGATCTTTATTTCATTACTCGCCTCTGCGCTTTGGACGGTAGCCGTTGTTCCACTCTTGATGCCCTTTGTAACACGTATTCACAGCACACTCTTTGAAGAGAAGAGTCGGGGATGAACCAGCGCGCAAGACTTAGTTTGTTGGTTGTCCAAGTACTTATCTTTTCTCTCTTAATTGGCCTTTTAGGACGACTCTTTTATTTGCAAGTAGCGGCCGGCCCTAAATATCGCGATGCTGCACTTTCGATTCAAAGCCGTGATGTGGTAACTCCTGCAACCCGTGGATTAATTGTTGATTCATCTGGTGTGCCGTTGGCTTTGAACCGCGTAGGAATTGCCGTAACAGTTGATCGCACCAAGATTGATCGTCAACCAGATAAAGGCGTTGCTGTATTGCAATCGTTAGCAAAGCTTTTGAAACTTGAATACGCGGATATCTATCAACGCACGCGCTTGTGTGGCGAACTTCCCAAAGGCGCTAAGGCGGGCTGTTGGACAGGTTCTCGTTTTCAACCTATTCCAATCACAAAAGAGGCTGACCCCGAAATAGCGTTAAGAATCGTCGAACGTTCAGACCAGTATCCAGGTGTATCAGCCACTCCAGTTGCAATCCGAAACTACCCCGGAAATATTGGAGTCAACGGCGCACATCTACTTGGTTACATCGGGCCGTTAACTGAGAATGATCTTGCGGGTGCAAATGGTCGAAGTTACTATCGATCCGAGTCAATTGGAAAAGCAGGATTAGAAATTCAATATGACGAATACTTGCGAGGAACACCTGGAATTAAAACGGTAATTGTCGACCGCAAAGAGGCCGTTACTCGTACTAGTCAAAACACAAAACCAGTCGGTGGTGATCACCTCGTAACTAGCATTGACGCGCGCGTGCAAGCATCAGCCGAAAGTGCGTTAGCGGATGCAGTGCGCAGAGCTCGTGCATCAGGTTATCCATCAGATGGCGCTGCTGCAGTTGTAATGGATGTAACTAATGGACAAATATTGGCGCTTGCTTCCTACCCAACTTTTGATCCAAATTCATATGAGCGAGGGCTGACTGTTTCTGAAGCAAAGAATTTGTATAGCGCAAAAGCTGGAGTACCTGCACTTTCGCGTGCACTGCAAGGAGTATTTGCTCCAGCATCTACTTTCAAGGCAGTCTCTGTTGTCGCCGCAGCAAATGCTGGCTATAACTTAAATACTTCCTATGACTGCCCATCGCAAGTAGAAGTTGGAACTCGTGCCTTTCAGAACTTTGAGAGTAAAGCGCTAGGACGCATTTCGCTGAAGAAAGCGATCGCAGTTTCCTGTGACACAATTTGGTATCGAATCGCATTTGATGAATGGTTACGCGATGGTGGCCTAAAGCCAAAGTCAGATGCAAATGATTACTTCTATAATGCAGCTAAAGGATTTCAAGTAGGCATTAAGACCGGTATAGATTTACCTTCTGAATCATCTGGACGGTTGGCTGATCGCGAATGGCGTAAAGATTGGTATTCGCAAAATAAAGATTTCTACTGTAATTATAAAACGCGCGCATCAAAGAGCCAGCAGACCGCATTTCTTATCCAGCTAGCTTATGAAAACTGTTTAGATGGCGACAAGATTCGTGCTGGCGATGCGGTGAACTTCTCTATTGGCCAAGGGGACACCGTAATTACTCCAGTCAAATTAGCGCAAATGTATGCCGCAATTGCAAATGGAGGGACTTTATGGAAGCCAACTATTGCAAAAGCAATTGTGAAAACAGATGGAACAGTAATCAAGGCATTTGAAAAGGAAAAACTTGGATCACTTCCTGCAGAGAAAGAGACAATCCGCTTCCTGAAATCGGCGCTACGCGAAGTTGTAATCAGCGGAACTGGTGCTGGAGTGTTTAGTGGATTCCCAATAGAAATCAGCGGAAAGACCGGAACTGCACAAGTTTTTGGTAGAAATCCAAACGGCGGCGAGAAAGCAGATACTTCTTGGTTCGCTTCATATGCTCCAGCTAAAAAACCACGATTTGCAGTTGTGATGATGGTCAGTCAAGGTGGTTTTGGTGCATCTACTTCTGGCGTAGGAGTAAGAAAGATTTATGAAACGCTCTTTGGCGTAAAGGGCTCAAAGGTTGACTCAGCAGAAATTATCTTCCCAAGTGGGGTTCCACCAGTAACATTGCCAAAGATTTCTCCAGCAACGAAAGTGAAGGGGGCAAAATGAGTTTGGCTTCGCAGCGCATAAATTATCGAAAGAGCTCTCGCCCTTCTGCTTTTGCAGGTTTTGACCCAATTTTGACTATCGCTGTCGCACTTCTCTTAGTCATAGGAACTCTCTTGGTATATGCCGCTACCCGCAATTGGTATGCCGCAAATGGTTTGGATCCCGAGTATTACTTAAAGCGCCACATTCTAAATATTCTGATTGGTTCTTTACTTGCCTGGGGAACAACTGTTATTGATTACCGCTTGATCCGTGCCTACACACCACTTCTTTGGATACTTGGCGTAATCGGTTTGACCGCGGTGTTGATTCCGGGAATAGGCGTGGAAGTAAATGGTGCAAATGCTTGGATAGGCCTGCCCTTTGGATTCCAATTACAACCAGCAGAACTTGCCAAGATTTCCATCATTGTAGGTATGTCAATGATTTTATCTGAGCGAACCCACGATACAGATGCCGCTCAACACAGGGATGTTATGCAGGCCCTAGTTATTGCCGCTATCCCAGTCTTATTGATTGCGGCACAACCTGATATGGGAACTATCTTCATTATTGGAATTGCAGTTGTGACGATCATTGCTGTCTCTGGAGCTCCAATGCGTTGGGTGGTCGGATTGATTTTAGTGGCGGTGATTGGCAGTTTTGCTGCGGTAAAAGTTGGCGTCATAAATGATTACCAAGTAAAGCGCCTGCAAGCATTTGTGGATCCAAATGTTGATTCGCAGGGGAGCGGTTATCAACTTAGACAAGCACGAATCACTGTGGGATCTGGCGGTTTACTTGGAACAGGTTTATTTGATGGTCCGCAGACAAATGGAAGATTTGTTCCGGAACAACAGACCGACTTTATTTTTACAGTTGCTGGGGAGGAACTCGGATTTTTAGGTTCAGGATTCATAATTATTCTCTATCTCACGGTATTAATGCGCGCATTTGGAATTGCGCGAAGATCTACTGATCCTTACGGGAGGTTGGTGTGCACGGGAGTAATTGCTTGGTTTGCTTTTCAAGCATTTGAAAATATTGGAATGACACTTGGAATGATGCCAATGACTGGAGTTCCTCTTCCATTTGTCTCATACGGAGGTTCCAGCATGTTCGCCACGATGATCGGCTTTGGCTTGCTTCAAAACGTGCACGCTCGTCATCACGGGTGAATTAGCCTCAAAGCAACGCTCATTTCGCGCTTTAGCACGGTGATGTGCCATACTTATCCCAATAGTTCAGCGCGGCTCGCGAACCAATTCGCGAATAAAGCCAGCGGCGGACTTAAAAAGATTTGCTTGAAGGATTTACTCAGGCCAACCCAAAGGTTGCCAGCCAGATAAGTGACTACAAGCCAGAGCGCGTTAATTAACGCATAGAGGATTTGGTGCCATGGCGATTGAGCCAAAGTCACCGCGCAAGCGTGCGGTGAAAAAAATTAGTAAGAAGAAATTACTTGCTGCAGAAAAGTCAATGGAAATTATTGATGCTCCAGCTGCTGAAGCGGTTGAAAGCAAAAGTAAAAAGAAAGCACCGGCAATTCCGGTTCCAATTTTTCAAGCAGCTACAACCGAGAAAGCTCCCAAGGTTGCGCGAAAGAGCGCGGCAAAGAAAGAGGCTCCCGAGAGTCCTTCAGCGAGCTCCGCTCCTGAAAGTGCCGCAACATCAGAAGATGAAGATTCGCGTGGCGGCCGTAACCGTCGCCGTCGCCGTGGCGGCCGAGGACGTCGTAAGCCAAGTGCTGATGGCGTAGACACTCAAGAGAATTCAGAAGATGGAGAAGAGTCGAACTCTGATTCACCAGAGGAAGGTGCAGACGGTGCGACACATCGCCGCCGCCGCCGCCGTCGCGCAACCGGTGAAGGCGTAACTCCAGGGGAAATTGTTGATGAAGATGGCGTGATTACCGTTGTTAAAGTTCGCGAGGCTCGTGAACGCACCGAACGTCCAGCGCGCGCAGAACGCGCAGAACGCAGCACCCGCAATCGCCGCGAACGTGGCGGACGATCTGATCGTTCAGATAATCGTGGTGAATATCGTGAGCCATATCGTCGTCGCGGAACAATAATTACAGATGGAGAATTCCTAGCCCGTCGCGAAAATGTTGATCGTGAAATGTTGGTTCGCCAAATTGGTGACCGTATTCAAATCGCGGTAATCGAAGATAAGGTGATGGTCGAGCATTACGTAAACCGAAATGCCAACGTCTCTTATGTAGGAAACGTTTATCTAGGCCGGGTACAGAATGTTCTTCCTTCTATGGAAGCCGCATTCGTTGATATCGGCAAGGGTCGAAATGCCGTTCTGTACGCTGGTGAAGTTAACTGGGATGCTGCTGGTATTTCTGAAACTCAGCCACGGAAAATCGAAATGGTTTTAAAGACTGGCCAGCCAGTTCTGGTTCAAGTGACTAAAGATCCAATCGGCCAAAAAGGCGCACGTTTAACAAGCCAGATTTCATTGCCTGGCCGCTATGTTGTTTATGTGCCTGGTGGTGGAATGAGTGGAATCTCAAAGCGCCTTCCTGAATCAGAGCGCACACGTCTTAAAGCAATTTTAAAGAACTTAATTCCGGAAGAAGCTGGCGTAATTGTTCGTACTGCCGCTGAAGGAGTAAGTGAAGAAGAACTGACCAATGACGTCGCTCGCTTAAAAGCGCAATGGGAAGATATTTATCAGAAGTCTGAGAACCCAAATTTTCACGCGCCTGCACTACTGCTATCTGAGCCAGACCTTGCTGTACGCGTTATTCGCGATATCTTCAATGAAGATTTCCGCAAACTGACAATTCAAGGAAACGATGCTTGGGAAGAAATCAGTAACTACCTGGGTGGAATAGCCCCTGAGCTCGTCGGTAAGTTAGAAAAGTATTCCGGCAATGGAGATCTTTTCGCCGAATTCCGAGTTGAAGAACAATTAGCTAAAGCATTTGATCGCAAGGTTTATCTACCTTCAGGTGGATCGCTAGTAATCGATCGCACAGAAGCGATGATCGTTATCGATGTTAACACTGGAAAATTCATTGGTAAGGGTGGAAACCTCGAAGAGACTGTCACAAAGAACAACTTGGAGGCAGCCGAAGAGATCGCGCGCCAACTTCGTTTACGCGACTTAGGCGGAATTATCGTTATCGACTTTATCGATATGGTCCTGGAATCAAACCGTGATGCAGTTCTGCGTCGTCTCGTTGAATGTCTTGGTCGCGATCGCACCAAGCACCAAGTTGCTGAAGTAACCTCTCTAGGTCTTGTGCAGATGACTCGCAAGCGAGTTGGACAAGGTCTGATCGAAGCTTTCTCAACTACATGTGATTCTTGTTCAGGTCGCGGTATACATATTCATATGGAACCGGTAAAGATGAAAGCGCCGATGCCACAAGTAAATTCACAATCAGCATCTCACGAAGATGTTGATGAGGAAATGGCAACTGAACACGAATTCCACGAGACCTTAAATACTGAAGCGATCTCTACTGACACTTCAACTGATTCTGAGGATGGCACGGAAACCGTTGTAGAAAAACCGGCGGGACGTCGTCGTCGCAGAGCCGCCTCAAGCGGGATTATCACCGCCTAGAAATACCTCAATTTGACCCTAGGGGGGCGAAATCCGTACCCTTAGCCTCTGCTCGATCACTTCCCATCTAGGGCTGTGCGAGCGTGAAATGAACTGGAGCAAGAATCGTGTACGCAATTGTTAAAGCTGGCGGCCGCCAGGAGAAAGTCACCGTTGGTGAAACCATCACTGTCGATCGCATCGACCAAGCTGCTGGTGCATCAGTAACTTTCCCTGCACTTCTCGTCGTTGATGGAGCAAGCGTCACATCTGATCCAAAGGTTCTCAGTGGCGTAAAAGTTACTGGCGAAGTTATCGATGAAGTAAAAGGTCCAAAGATCGACATCCTTCGTTACATGAACAAGACTGGCTATCGCCGCCGTCAAGGTTTTCGTGCACAGCAAACTCGAGTCAAGATCACCGCTATCAGCGGCGTGAAATAAGGGGCTGAAAAATGGCAAGTAAGAAGGGTGTCTCCTCGACACGTAACGGTCGCGATTCAAATCCACAGTACCTTGGCATCAAGCGCTTCGGTGGACAAGAAGTTAATGCCGGCGAAATTTTGGTTCGCCAGCGCGGTACACATTTTCACCCAGGCAAGAACGTAGGTCGCGGTAAGGATGACACTTTGTTTGCACTTGCTGCAGGCGCAGTTGAATTCGGTCGCGCTCGCGGACGTCGTGTAGTGAATGTGGTTCCGGTAGCTTAATTTAGGTTTCTCAAAAAGAGCGAGCCGCGTCCGTGGCTCGCTCTTTTTATTTCATTAACAGTTTTCGGGAAGGAGCGTTAAGGGATGACAACGTTCATCGATCGTGTAACGCTCTATGCGGCTGCCGGAAAAGGTGGAGACGGTTGTGTCTCTGTTAAGCGCGAGAAATTTAAGCCACTGGGCGGCCCAGATGGTGGAAACGGTGGACGCGGTGGCGACATTATTCTTATCGTTGATTCCAGCGTGACTACGCTCCTAGATTTTCATCACTCACCACATCGCAAAGCAACTTCTGGCTCACAAGGTTATGGCGATCGTAAAGATGGCACATACGGTGAAGACTTAATTCTTCCTGTTCCAAATGGCACAGTTGTGTTCGATGCAAAAGGTAATCAACTCGCAGATTTAATTGGTACTGGCACAACCTTTCTTGCGGCGCAAGGCGGTCATGGTGGACTTGGCAACTTAGCTCTCTCATCTTCTAAACGCCGCGCACCAGGTTTTGCACTCCTTGGTGAACCAGGTGAAGAACGCACTCTTTACCTAGAACTTAAATCGGTCGCCGATATTGCACTTGTTGGATATCCAAGTGCAGGTAAGTCATCACTGATCGCGGCAATTTCTGCGGCTCGACCAAAGATTGCTGACTATCCATTTACAACTTTGGTTCCTAACTTGGGCGTTGTTCAAGCAGGAGAAACTCGTTTCACCGTAGCCGATGTTCCAGGTTTAATTCCCGGTGCATCACAAGGCAAAGGTCTGGGCCTGGAATTCTTGCGTCACGTCGAACGTTGCGTGGCCTTAGTTCACGTACTCGATTGCGGAACCTTAGAAACGGATCGCGATCCAGTCAGTGATTTAGAAATCATTGAAGCCGAGTTAGCGATATACGGCGGCCTAGAAGATCGTGTCCGTATCGTTGCGCTAAATAAAATTGATCTACCTGATGGCAAAGCGATGGCCGATATGGTCGCGCAATCACTTCGCGATAAGGGCTATGAGGTTTATCCAGTGTCGGCTGCCAGCCGCGAAGGCCTGCAAGAACTTCTTTATGCGATGGCGCGATTAGTACAGAAAGAGCGCGCTGCTGCAGTAACCGAGGAGCGCACACGAATCATCTTGCGCCCAACTGCGGTCGATGACTCTGGCTACACAGTGCAAGCAAATGCCGATGGTTCATTTAGCGTGCGCGGACAGAAAGTTGTTCGTTGGGTTCGCCAAACAAACTTTAAAAATGCAGAAGCTATTGGTTATCTGGCAGATCGCCTGGCACAACTCGGCGTTGAAAAAGAGCTATTTAAAAAGGGAGCTGTTGCAGGTAGCGAAGTTCGCATCGGTTCCGGTGATAACGAAGTTGTCTTTGAATGGGAGCCAACTATCGAAGCTGGCGCAGAGCAACTAGCCGGACACCTACACCGCCGCGGCGAAGATTCTCGCCTAGAAGGCGCTTGGGTTGTAGAAGAAAGGGTTGTCGATCAACTATCAGACGATGAAATTGCGCAACAATGGGAGTACAACGTGGAGGACCCAAAAACTCCACGCCTCACCGAGCCAACACCAAACGAGGATAAGTAAATGAGCCGCAGCGCAGTCACCACAGCAAAACGCGTTGTAATCAAAATTGGCTCCTCATCACTCACTGGAACCGCAGGTTCTAAGTTAGATAGTGAATCAGTTTCTAAAATTGTAGATTTGGTTGCTTCGCTTCGTGCACGTGGAGCTGAAGTTCTCCTAGTTTCATCTGGTGCAATTGCCGCTGGCCTTGCTCCACTGGGCTTGAGTGCGCGCCCAAAAGATCTTGCCACGCAACAAGCGGCTGCCTCAGTCGGACAAGGCTTGCTAATTGCAAAGTACAACGAAAATTTCTCGCGCCACAATTTGGTGTCTTCCCAAGTATTGTTGACTACCGAAGATGTGGTCCGTCGCTCACATTATCAAAATGCGCAGCAAACCCTCAATAAATTACTTTTATTAGGCGTAGTTCCAATCATCAATGAGAACGATTCGGTTGGCACTCAAGAGATTCGCTTTGGCGATAATGATCGCCTAGCTGCGCTCGTATCACTGTTGGTCAGTGCAGATTTATTAGTTCTAATTTCTGACGTGGATGCGCTATACGATGCGCCACCTTCGCAATCTGGAGCGAAGGCAATTCATTTTGTCGATCACATAAGCGATGTCGAAAGTATTGAACTTGGTGGTGCTGGCTCAGCAGGTGTGGGCAGCGGGGGAATGGTTACTAAGATTGAAGCAGCCCGAATTTCAACAGGTGCAGGTATTCCAATGTTGCTAACCTCATTAGTCAAAGCAGAGTCTGCACTCGTCGGCGCTGAAGTTGGTACTTTCTTTGCTGCGCACGGCACTCGCTCGAATTCACGATTGCTCTGGCTAGCTCACGCTTCTACTCCACGCGGGCGCCTAATTCTTGATGCTGGAGCGGTCACTGCAATTCTTGAAAGAGGAGTTTCACTTCTGCCTGCTGGCGTCACTGCCGTTGAAGGCGAATTTATCTCAGGCGATACTGTCGAACTTGTTGGTCCCGACAAAAAAGTTATCGCTCGCGGTTTAGTCGCCTTCGACTCACATGAAATCCCACAAATGTTAGGGCGTTCTACTAAAGAACTTGCCGCAGCGTTAGGTGCTGAGTTCGAGCGAGAACTTGTTCATCGTGATGATTTAGTACTCCTCGGATAATTAGAAACCGATAACCTTTACCAATGGACGCCGTCAAAATAGTCTCCGAGTTGGCCGTGAAATCGCGCACGGCTGCCCGCACTTTATCGACTGCTACTGGGGCCGAACGTAAGGCTGCTTTATATGCGATAGCCGATGCGATCGAATCACGCTGCGCAGAGATATTGAAAGCGAATGCCGAAGATATTGCACGTGCTCAGGCTGAAGATATGCACCCACAAATGCAAGATCGATTGCTGCTTAATGAATCTCGTGTTGCGGCAATTGCAAATGGAGCTCGCTTGGTAGCTGATCTTCCAGACCCACTTGGTCAAGTACTTCGTCACTCCACCTTGCCAAATGGTTTAGATTTAAAACAGATTTCCGTTCCATTCGGAGTAATCGGGATGGTCTATGAAGCGCGCCCGAATGTCACAGTTGATGCTGCAGTTATCTTGTTAATGTCTGGCAACGCTGCCTTATTGCGCGGATCCTCAACTGCGGCGGCGAGTAATCAAGTGCTTGTGACGGTAATGCGTGATGCTCTTTCAAGCACAAAGATTTCTCCAGAAGTTATTCAACTTGTGCCATCAGATGATCGCGCCACGGTTAAGGCGTTACTCAACGCCCGTGGCAAAGTAGATCTAGTAATTCCACGAGGGAGCGCAGCGCTAATCCGCATGGTCGTAGACGAGTCAACTGTGCCAACCATAGAAACGGGCGCAGGGGTTTGCCACGTTTATGTAGATGAATTTGCTGATATCGAAAAAGCCTTACCAATTCTAATCAACTCTAAAACTCACCGCCCTAGCGTCTGTAACGCAGCAGAAACTTTGCTGGTACATCGCGCAATCGCTCCAACTTTCTTGCCAATGGCTCTTAAAGCGCTTTCTGACGCCGGAGTTGTTCTGCATGCAGATTCAACTGCGCAGAAAGTTGCTGAAAAGTTTGGAATCGCAGCCACCGCTGCAACCGAAGAGAATTGGTGCACTGAGTACGGAATTCTTGAGATGAATGTGGGTGTTGTCGATTCGGTAGATGCAGCGGCAGATCACATTGCAAAGTACGGAACAAATCACACCGAAGCAATTGTTACGGAAAATAAAGCCAACGCTGATCGTTTCATCGCGCTCTCTGATTGCGCTGCGGTAATGGTAAATACATCAACTAGATTTACTGATGGCGAGCAGATGGGCTTCGGCGCTGAAATTGGCATCTCAAATCAAAAGTTACATGCCCGCGGCCCAATGGGGTTAGAAGCGATGACGACTACGACTTGGATCGTCACCGGCGACGGTCAAATTCGCAACTAACCACCTTTCTCATTAAACTCAGGAGCATTATGAGCAGCCTTTCGCGTGATGAAGTAGCCAAACTTGCCGCGCTGGCTCGCATCGAAATGAGCGAAGCCGAACTCATAAACCTTTCATCACAATTTGGCAGCATCCTTGATGCAGTCGCTCGCGTCCAAGAACTTAACCTGGAAGGTGTAAAAGCGACTTCGCATCCGCAACCGTTAGAAAATATTTTTAGAGAAGATGTAGTTCTACCAAGCCTGACACCAGATCAAGCGCTATCGGGCGCACCGGCACAGGAGGATCAACGTTTTCGTGTTCCTCAAATTTTGGGCGAAGCAGAATGATTAAAAATACCGCTGCCCAAATGTCGGCTGCCCTGGAAAAGGGCGAGACCACTTCTGTTGAGCTAACCAAACTTCATTTAGATCGGATCGCAGAGGTTGACCCGAAGGTAAAAGCTTTCTTACATGTTGATGGTGAAAGCGCACTTAAGCAGGCGGCAGCTGTTGATGCTGATCGTGCCAGTGGAAAAAAGTTAGGTCCACTTGCGGGAATCCCACTTGCGCTTAAAGATGTTCTCGCTCAAGAAGGAGTTCCAACAACTGCAGGGTCCAAGATTTTGCAGGATTGGAAGCCACCATATGACTCAACTGTCGTAGCAAAGTTGAAAGCGGCTGGCGTCGTAATTTTAGGCAAGACAAATATGGATGAATTTGCAATGGGTTCATCAACTGAAAATTCTGGTTACGGACCAACATTCAATCCCTGGGATTTAACACGCACACCCGGTGGTTCAAGTGGTGGATCTGCTGCAGCTGTAAGTGCTTTTGAGGCACCGATTGCAATCGGCTCAGATACTGGTGGTTCTATTCGCCAGCCAGCCGCACTCACCGGAATTGTTGGTGTTCGTCCAACTTACGGCGCTGTCTCGCGCTACGGCTTAATTGCGTACTCATCTAGTTTGGATCAGGCCGGACCATTTGGTCGAACAGTTTTAGATACCGCGCTCTTGCACGAAGTTATTGCCGGACACGATCCAAAGGATGCCACCAGTCTTAATGCACCAGTGCCCGCAGTTGTTGCCGCTGCAAAGTCTGGCGATGTTAAAGGTTTAAAGATCGGTGTAATTAAGCAACTGCAAGGTGATGGTTATCAAACAGGAGTGCTGGCGCGTTTCAATGAATCATTAGATATTTTGGCTTCCCTTGGGGCAGAAATAGTGCAAGTGGATTGTCCAAGTTTTGAATACGCGCTTGCTGCATATTATCTAATTGCGCCATCGGAATGCTCTTCTAACTTGGCACGCTTTGATGCCATGCGCTATGGACTTCGCACTGGTGAAGCAGACGGAGCATCAGCAGAAACTGTTATGAACGCCACCCGCGAAGCTGGTTTTGGCCGCGAAGTTAAGCGTCGCATCATTCTCGGAACCTATGCACTTTCATCTGGTTATTACGATGCTTATTACGGAAGTGCACAGAAGATTCGCACTCTGATCATTGAAGATTACAAGAAAGCTTTTACCCAAGCGGATGTATTGGTATCTCCGACATCTCCGATCACCGCATTTAAGATCGGTGAGAAGTCCGAAGATCCAATTGCAATGTATTTAGCCGATGTTGCAACAATTCCAGTTAACTTGGCTGGAATTTGCGGGATGAGCCTGCCTGCGGGTCTGGCAGATGAAGATAACTTGCCAGTTGGTTTCCAGATCATGGCTCCAGCGATGCAGGATCAACGCCTGTATCAAGTTGGTGCAGCACTTGAAGCAGCGCTTGTTTCTAAATGGGGTGGACATTTGATTTCAAAAGCTCCAGCGTTAGGAGGTGCCAAATAATGGCGCTTTCATACGATGATGTAATTGCAAAGTACGAACCGGTATTGGGGCTAGAAGTTCACGTCGAGCTAAATACTGAATCAAAAATGTTCTGTTCTTGCAGCACAACTTTCGGTGGAGAACCTAATACCCAAACTTGCCCAGTGTGTCTTGCGCTACCGGGTGCGCTACCGGTTGTAAATGCGAAGGCAATTGAATCAACGATAAAGATTGGCTTAGCCCTTAATTGTCAGATCGCGCCGCATAGCCGCTTCGCTCGTAAAAACTATTTCTATCCGGATATGCCGAAGAACTTCCAGATTTCACAATACGACGAGCCAATCTGTTTTGATGGCTTTGTTGATGTTGAAATTGATACCGATGAAGGTGCGAAGCAATTCCGTATCGAAATTGAACGCGTGCACATGGAAGAAGACACCGGCAAATCACTCCACGTCGGTGGCGCAACCGGTCGCATTCACGGAGCCGAATATTCACTTCTTGATTACAACCGCGCTGGTATTCCGCTCGTTGAAATTGTTACCAAGATCGTTCCTGGCACTGGGAAATATGCTCCAGAAGTTGCCAAGGCTTACGTTGCTGAACTTCGCGATATTTTGCGCGGTCTTAAAGTTTCAGATGTGAAGATGGAGCAAGGTTCACTTAGATGTGACGCCAACGTTTCACTGCGTTTGATTGGGTCAGATGTATTAGGTACTCGTTCAGAGACTAAGAACGTTAACTCGCTGCGTTCGGTGGAACGCGCGATTCGTGGAGAAATGATCCGCCATGCCGAATTATTAAATGAAGGCAAGAAAGTAAAACAAGAGACGCGTCACTTCCAAGAAGATACTGGACTTACACGTTCGGGTCGATCAAAGGAACAAGCTGAGGATTACCGTTACTTCCCAGAACCAGATCTAGTTCCAGTTGCTCCTGCTGCTGCCTGGATTGAAGAGCTTCGCGCGCAACAGCCAGAGCGCCCTTCAATTCGTCGCAAACGCCTGAAAGAGCAATGGGCTGTGCCTGATAAAGAAATGGCGGCGATGATTAACGCCGATGTTCTAGATATTGTCGAAGAGACAGTTCTGCTTGGTGCAGATCCAACTAAGGCGCGCACTTGGTGGCTAGGTGAAATTTCCCGTATTGCTAACGAGAAAGAAGTTGCGCTTACCGAACTTACAATCGCACCTAAAGATGTTGCTGAAATCGTCGCACTTGTTGCTGCGGGTGAGCTGACAGATAAATTAGCGCGCCAAGTTGTAGAGGGCGTAATCGCGGGGGAGGGAACCCCAAGTCAAGTAGTTGCCAAGCGCGGTATCAAAGTTGTTAACGATGATCGCGCACTAATGGCAGCGATTGAAAAAGTTTGTGCAGATCAAGTAGAGACCGCCGATAAGGTGCGCAACGGACATGTTCCCGCAGCGGGCGCGCTAATTGGCGCAGTCATGAAAGAGACAAAAGGCCAAGCAGATGCCGCTCGCGTACGAGAGCTCCTGCTTGGCCATTTAGGTCAGCCTTCTAACTAAACCTTTAGTAGCTAGATTCTCGGATCAAATACTATTTTTAGGACATCAGCATTTCCTAAATCTTTATAGACGCTCGGCCAATTCTTTAGCGGTTCTACCCTACTGATCAGTGGAGAAAGCGACACTTGTGAATTTTCTAATAGTCTAAGTGCTCGATTCCATGATTGTGGTGTGGAAGCAAAACCAGAACTAATTAAAAGTTCTTTGTACAGAATTGCATCTGCAGAGAAATTAACATCATGACCGACTATTCCTACGGCGATATAACGACCACCACGTCGTGCTGATTTGAGCCCCGTACTAATGCCGCCTTCGCTACCAGAACATTCAATGACAACATCAAAACCTTCTGGTTCTGGAGAGTGCGTTGTGTTAAAACCTATATCTTGTGCCACGCCTAATCGCATCTGATCTTTTTCTAAGCCACAAATTGTCACGATGCCTCCCATTGCTCTAGCCACCTGGGCAGCTAGTAACCCAATCGGCCCAGGACCTATCACTAAGACTGTATCTGCGACGTTGATTAATGGTGGATCTAAAAGAACGTGGCAGACACAGGCCAAGGGTTCCGTTAACGCAGATTCATGATCTGTAATCGAATCCGGAATTAAATGAAGCAACTCCTCATCTACTGCAACGTGAGTAGCAAATCCGCCATCAACAAAAGATCCCATAGATGTCTTGTTCTTGCATAAATTTCTTCGACCGCCTCTGCAAAAATCACATTTACAAACTTGGTGATGCGTTTCGCAGGCAACTCTTAAACCTAACCAGTTTGCATCAACGCCGTTACCGATTTCAACGACTTTCCCTGCAACTTCATGTCCCATAACAACTGGTGGAATATTTGGATAAGCATCAACTGCGATATGAAGATCCGTTCCACAAACACCAGCGCCGTGTACCTCTAAAATAACTTGACCCGCTTTAGGGACGGGACGTGGCCACGAGATCACAGAAATTGAATCTGAACCGATTGCCATCTTAACTATCGCTGTCATACTCCTAGGAGATTCACTCATATGGCTTTCTCCGTTTCTATTTATGAAGCATTTTTTCTAGATTTTCAGGAGAAGGTTGTAAGAACTCTAATGTTTCACCATCTGGTCCTTGGAAATAGCAAACCATACCCCCACGATTGGTGCCCTCAGTAATTAACACTGGAGGATTTCTAAAGATAACTCCTAGATTTGAGAGTCTGTTAAATCTTTCTACGATGTCAGATACTAGAAAAGCTAAGTGTGCGACTCCAGGACTATTCGTTTTCAAGGGGATGACTTGACCGATGGGTGCAACATATTGAACTAACTCCAAAATATGATCTGAAGGAGCTAGAGGAGCGTTGATGATTTGGAATCGTGCGACTTCAAGAACCGCTTCTGACATTCCAACTAATGTTTGAGTGTATTTGTTATTTTGGCGTTGGCGACTAACCAATCCAAGACCAAGTACATCCGTGTACCAGGCGACAGATTTTTCGATATCTGAAACGGTAAACGAAAAATGCATCACTCCAATAATCATTGCACGCCGCCTTTTTCAACCACGAGATAAAGATAGCAACGAGGTTGCAACGCGGGAAGTCATTTGGATGCGAAATCACACACCCTGAGCGTTTGATTGCCTTATTAAACGCTCAAGGGGTGTTTGGTAGTACGTAAGACCCTACTTCCGTTAATTCTTAATTAATGGACAGCCACGCCTTCGGTTTCAACGAGTGAATCTTTACCGACGTTAATAAAGAAGAAGAGTACGACTGCTCCAACAAATAGCAGCGCTGCACTAAATTTGAAAGCAACGGTGAATCCATGAGTCATTGCAAATGGCATCACTTTCTCACCTAGTTGAGAATTGGCGGCAGCAAAAGTGGTTGTAGCAGTGGCGGCCACAGTATTTAGCAGCGCAGTTCCCAATGATCCACCGATTTGCTGAGAAGTATTAAGCATTGCGCTGGCAACTCCCGTGTCATGGGAGGAGACACCGTGGAGTGAAGTGGAAGTAAGAGGTATAAATACCAACGCCATTCCCGAACTCATAATTAACAAAGATGGCAACACGTGTGTTATATATGAAGTCTCTGGGGTAATACGAGAGAGCGCCAATAGCCCAAATCCTGCGGCAATCAATCCGGGCACCATTAGCGCCTTAGGGCCAACCTTTGGTAAAAGTTGAGATGCAATTCCGGCGAAGATGATTATGCCCGCAGTAAATGGTAGGAAAGCAAACCCTGATTTCAACGGGGTGTATCCAAGAATTACTTGCAGATAAAGACCTAGGAATAAGAACATTGAAAATAGTCCAGCACCAACAACGAGTGAGCCAAGGTATGAACCACCACGGTTGCGCTCTGTAACCACACGAAGTGGCATAAGCGGATTCGCCACCTTCATTTCAATAACTACAAATATTACGAGCAGGGCGACTGCGACAACCAAGAATGAGATTGTTGTAGATGAGGACCAACCTTTTGTCGCAGCTTCATTAAATCCATAGGTAAGTGAGAAGAGTCCAGCAGTTGCAGTTAAAACACCTGGAATGTCATACGTGTTATCACCTTCGGCCTTTGACTCACGCACGAATTTGAAAGCGAGTAATGCAGCCACAATTGCAATTGGAGTGTTTACGCCAAGGCACCAACGCCATGAAAAGAATTCAGTCAACGCGCCACCCAAGATCAAGCCGATTGCAGCGCCTCCACCCGAGATTGCACCAAATACTCCAAATGCCTTGGCGCGCTCTGCTGGAACAGTGAAGGTGACCGAGATGATGGCGAGAGCAGCCGGTGCAAGTAAGGCACCAAAAACACCTTGTAAAGCACGGGAAGCAAAGAGCATTCCTTGAGTTGAGGCGATCCCACCGAATGCGGATGCTGCTGCAAAACCAATCAATCCAATTATAAAGATTTTCTTACGCCCCATGTAATCGCCAATACGACCACCGAGTAGAAGCAATGAACCAAATGCCAAGGTGTACGCAGTGATAACCCATTGTTGATTGGCATCACTAATTCCGAGATCAATTTTGGCGCTCGGAATAGCGATATTCATAATCGAGCTATCGAGTACGAGCATTAATTGGGAAATAGCCACAACGAATAAAGTTCGCCATCTTGTTGGATCTAGACCGTCAATTCCAATTTGGACAGGCTTTTTTGACACAAGGATCTCCTCTAGAAAGTAAATTAATGAGTTTTAACTGGAGTGAATGAGCCGATTCTAATAGACTTCAGCCTATGTCGCAGATGAAGCCACGTTCGGGTTTGGTCACAGATGGAATAGAACGCGCACCTGCTCGCGGAATGTTAAGAGCAGTTGGTATGTCAGATGCTGACTGGGTAAAACCACAAATTGGTATTGCATCATCTTGGAATGAAATCACCCCGTGCAATCTCTCACTTGATCGTTTAGCGAAAGCTTCAAAGCAAGGCGTAATTGATGCCGGTGGTTTCCCAATGCAGTTCGGAACGATTTCGGTTTCAGATGGAATTTCAATGGGCCACGAAGGAATGCACTTCTCACTTGTCTCGCGTGAAGTTATTGCAGATTCCGTCGAAACCGTTATGCAGGCAGAGCGTTTAGATGGAATGGTCACCTTCGCCGGTTGCGATAAATCACTTCCCGGAATGATGATGGCGGCAGCCCGCATCGATGTTGCATCCGTGTTCGTGTATGCCGGTTCAACTCTTCCAGGAAATGTCGATGGCCAAGATGTGACAATCATTGATGCATTTGAAGCCGTTGGTGCTTGCGCGCGCGGGTTAATTACCAAAGAGCGCGTTGATCAAATCGAACGTGCAATTTGTCCAGGCGAAGGTGCATGTGGCGGAATGTTCACCGCGAACACCATGGCAACGGTCGGTGAAGCGATTGGGCTCTCCCTTCCAGGTTCTGCAGCACCTCCTGCAGTTGATCGCCGCCGAGATGCTTTTGCAGTTGCATCTGGTGCCGCTGTTGTAAATATGATCAAACTTGGGCTCACCACTCGTGACATCTTGACTAAGCGAGCTTTCGAAAATGCAATCACTGCAGTTATGGCAGTTGGCGGTTCAACAAATGCTGTTCTTCATTTACTGGCAATAGCTCACGAAGCAGAAGTTGATTTATCTTTAGATGACTTCCATCGCATCGGCTCACGTGTTCCTCTACTAGGAGATTTAAAACCATTTGGTCGCTATGTAATGAGCGATATGGATAAAGTCGGTGGCGTTCCTGTAATTTTGAAAGCGCTACTTGATGCTGGTTTATTACACGGAGATGTAATGACCGTAACAGGAAAAACTATGTCGGAAAATCTTGAAGGAATTAACCCTCCGGATGTAGATGGCGATATTTTGCACGCAATCGCAACGCCACTTTCGACAGATGTGGGAATAACAATTTTGGGTGGATCTCTTGCCTCAGACGGCGCTGTTTGCAAGACAGCTGGTATAGGCATTGAAACTTTTGAGGGCCCTGCCCGTGTATTTGAACGTGAGCAAGCAGCAATGACTGCATTACAAAATGGAACAATTCAAGCAGGCGATGTTGTAGTAATTCGTTATGAAGGTCCAAAAGGCGGACCTGGAATGCGCGAGATGCTAATGATCACTGGTGCAATCAAAGGTGCCGGACTTGGAAAGTCAGTTTTGCTATTAACTGATGGACGTTTCTCTGGAGGATCAACCGGACTCTGCGTCGGCCACGTTGCACCTGAAGCCGTTGATGGTGGCCCAATTGCATTTATCAAAGATGGCGATTTAATTCGAATCGATATTGAGGCGCGCACTTTGGATCTATTGGTAGATCCAGCCGAACTTGCATCCCGCAAAATCGGCTGGAAACCACTTCCTCATAAATTCACTCGAGGGGTTTTGGCTAAGTATTCAAAGACCGTTGGTTCAGCCTCAAAGGGTGCGGTCTGCGGCTAGTTTCACAATTTGAGACTTACATCTCACACCTTGACTCAAGCGCCGTCGCCGTTGGACAATAAGCCTATGCAAAAGAAGCTAGCGCTCATCTCGTCATCGTCTGTAATTGTGGTGGTGATTCGATAGCGCGTGCCTTTTTAAAGCACGCGCCCTCAGATAACTGAGGGTTTTTTTATTTAATAAATAAAGTAACCGCAAACGGAAAGGAGTAAGAAGATGGCACACGTGCCTACTGCCAACGGCACCGCAATGACTGGAGCAACTTCATTGGTGAAAAGCCTTGAAGCATCCGGCGTCGATGTGATGTTTGGAATTCCTGGTGGCGCAATTCTTCCTGCTTACGATCCGATCTATGACTCAACTATTCGCCATATTTTGGTTCGTCACGAACAAGGTGCTGGGCATGCGGCAACTGGCTATGCACAAGTAACGGGACGTGCGGGAGTCTGTATTGCAACTTCTGGACCAGGTGCCACAAACTTGGTAACACCACTGGCTGATGCAGCAATGGATTCAGTTCCAATGGTTGCGATTACTGGCCAAGTTCCTTCACTTGCTATTGGTACCGATGCTTTTCAGGAAGCAGATATCCGCGGTATCACAATGCCATTTACCAAACATAATTTTCTAGTTACAGATCCTGACCAAATCCCGCGCGTAATCGCTGAAGCATTTCATATTGCAACTTCTGGCCGCCCTGGCCCAGTCTTGGTAGATATCGCTAAAGATGCTCTGCAAAAGCAGACAACTTATGACTGGCCGACTTCAATAAATTTAGCTGGCTACAAACCGCAGACCCAACCTAACCAAGGTGCGATCAATGATGCAGCCGCGCTTATTGCGCAATCTGCCAAGCCCATTTTCTATGTTGGTGGTGGAGTTATTAAAGCTAATGCCGCTCGCGAATTGTTAGAACTCGCTCAACTACTTGGTGCACCTGTTGTTACAACTTTGATGGCACGAGGTGCATTCCCTGATTCACATCCATTGCATCTGGGTATGCCCGGAATGCACGGCACCGTTGCCGCAGTGACTGGCTTACAAAAGGCTGATCTACTAATTACTTTAGGCGCGCGCTTTGATGATCGTGTAACTGGAAAGCTCTCAACATTCGCCCAAAATGCAAAGGTTATTCACGCAGATATCGATCCTGCCGAAATAGGTAAAAACCGTTACGCCGATGTTGCAGTAATCGGTGATTTGCGCGAAACAATTAAGGCTTTGATTCCGGCACTTACAGCAACTCTTGCAAAGGGCCGTGCTGATATCTCACCTTGGCTGGCCAGTGTGAATAAGTTAAAAGCAACATATCCATTGGGATATGACACGCCAGCAGATGGTGCACTATCACCACAATATGTAATTGAACGGCTTGGAAAAATCTGTGGCCCAGACACAATCTTTGCAGCAGGCGTTGGCCAACATCAGATGTGGGCATCACAATTTATTAGTTACGAAAAGCCACGCACCTGGCTTAACTCAGGCGGCGCGGGCACCATGGGTTACGCGGTACCAGCAGCAATGGGTGCCAAAGTTGGCGCACCAGATACAACAGTTTGGGCTATTGATGGAGATGGTTGTTTCCAGATGACTAATCAAGAATTAGTTACTTGCGCACTCAATAATATTCCGATTAAAGTAGCAATCATCAATAATGAAAGTTTAGGAATGGTTCGCCAATGGCAGACCTTGTTCTATGACAGCCGTTATTCAAATACCAGCCTTGATTCAAAGAGAGTTCCCAACTTTCCATTGCTGGCTGAAGCAATGGGCTGCGTTGGACTTTCTTGCGAGAACCCAGCAGATGTTGATGCAACAATCGAAAAAGCTATGGCGATCAATGATCAACCAGTTGTCGTTGACTTCCGCGTTCATCGTGATGCGATGGTTTGGCCAATGGTTGCAGCCGGAACTTCAAACGATGAGATCATGATCGCTCGCGCAACTGCGCCTGACTGGGATTCACAGGAGCTCTAATGGCCATTCATAAGTTAGAAGTTCTCGTTGAAAACGAACCAGGCGTTTTAGCTCGTGTTGCTGGCCTCTTTGCCCGCCGCACTTACAACATCGATTCGCTAGTTGTGAGTCCAACGGAGAACTCAAAAATTTCCAAGATGATTATCGAAGTAAGCGTCGAAGGACACTCACTTGAACAAGTCATCGCCCAGTTAGATAAGTTAATCAACGTGATCCGCATCGAAGAAGTACTAGAAGGTGCGATCAGTAATAGCAAGCACGACACCCAACCCGATTACCAGAACTAAACCGAGAAAAAAGGAGAATACCGTGGCAACGATGTATCACGAAGAAGATGCAGACCTATCAATTATCCAAGGTCGCAAAGTCGCAATTATTGGTTACGGCTCACAAGGCCATGCGCACGCGCTTAATTTGCGCGACTCAGGTGTCGATGTACGAGTAGGGCTTAAAGAAGGTTCTGCATCTCGCGCCAAGGCTGAAGCCGAAGGGTTACGAGTCGTATCTGTTGCTGAAGCGGTTAAAGAAGCAACTGTGATCATGATTTTGGTTCCAGATCACTTGCAGCGCCACGTATACACAGCTGAAATTTTGCCAAACCTAAAAGATGGCGACGCCCTCTTCTTCGGACATGGTTTTAATATTCGTTTCGGTTATATCAAGCCAACAACAAATGTTGATGTTTGTATGGTTGCGCCAAAGGGCCCAGGTCATATCGTTCGTCGCGAATATGCCGGTGGACGAGGCGTTCCAGTAATCGTTGCAGTTGAACAAGATGCAACAGGTAACGCTTGGCCGCTAACACTTTCTTATGGCAAAGCAATCGGCGGACTTCGTGCCGGTGGAATCTTGACCACCTTTACCGAAGAGACCGAAACAGATCTATTTGGTGAGCAATCAGTACTTTGTGGTGGCGCATCACAATTAGTTATGTACGGCTTTGAAACGCTAATTGAAGCTGGTTACCAGCCAGAGGTTGCTTACTTCGAGTGCTTGCACGAACTTAAGTTGATCGTTGACTTAATGTTCGAAGGTGGAATTGCGAAGCAGCGTTGGTCAGTATCTGACACGGCTGAATATGGCGATTACATTTCAGGTCCACGCGTTATCGATCCAAGTGTCAAAGTGAGAATGAAGGAAGTATTAGCCGATATTCAATCTGGAGCATTCGCAAAGCGCTTCATCGATGATCAAGATGCCGGCGCACCTGAATTCAAGGCACTTCGCGCAAAGGGTGAGAAACATCCAATTGAGGCCACTGGCCGCGAACTTCGTAAGATGTTTAGCTGGATCAAGACTTCAAATAAGGATGATTACCGAGAAGGCAGCGCATCACGTGGGTAAACCTGTTGTACTGATTGCTGAAGAGCTAAGTCCGGCAACGCTCGAGGCGTTAGGTCCGGATTTTGAAGTACGTAATTGCGATGGTGCAAACCGCGCTGAGCTACTTGCTGCTCTAGGCGAAGGCGTTGATGCGGTCTTGATTCGTTCTGCAACCAAGATGGATGCTGAAGCGATCGCTGCCGCAAAGGGGTTAAAGGTAATTGCACGTGCAGGAGTTGGATTAGATAACGTTGACATTCCAGCAGCAACAACTGCTGGCGTGATGGTCGTCAACGCACCTACTTCAAATATCGTCTCTGCTGCAGAACTTGCGATTTCGCTCTTACTTGCCTCAGCTCGTTTTATTTCTCCAGCGCATGCAGCACTTCGCAACGGCAAGTGGGCCAGGTCGAAATACACAGGTGCTGAACTTTTCGAAAAAACTCTTGGAATTGTTGGCTTTGGTCGCATTGGTCAGTTAGTCGCCCACCGTATGCAAGCCTTCGGAATGAATGTGGTTGCTTATGATCCATATCTTCAGCCAGCGCGCGCTGCGCAATTAGGCGTTGAACTAGTTGATTTAGATACCTTACTTAAGCGAAGTGATTTCATAACTATTCATTTACCAAAGACTAAAGAGACCGCCAATTTAATTGGTGTTGATGCGTTGAAGAAGGTTAAACCTTCAGTTCGCATCATCAACGCTGCCCGCGGAGGCGTTCTAGATGAAGCAGCCCTTCACGATGCGATCGTCGAAGGACGCGTTGCAGGTGCTGGTCTTGATGTTTATGTAACTGAACCTTGTACCGATTCACCTCTCTTCCAACTTGATCAAGTTGTTGCAACTCCACATTTGGGTGCATCAACTGATGAAGCGCAAGAACGCGCTGGAATTGCAGTTGCGGTTTCAGTTCGCAAGGCACTCGCTGGGGAACTTGTTCCGGATGCAGTAAATGTAAAGGGTGGAGTAATTCACGAAGAGATCCGCCCATCACTTCCACTTGTGGAGAAGATGGCACAGATCGCAACCGCAATTGCCGGTGAACTCCCAACAAATCTTGATGTTCATGTCCGAGGTGATATTTCTGAACACGATTCTTCAATCTTGGCGATCAGCGCACTCAAAGGCGCACTACTTGCAACGGGTGCTGAAGATGTCACATATGTAAACGCACCCGGACTAGCCGCAGCTCGCAATCTGACTTCAACATCAGATAGCGATCCAGTTAGCCCCGAATATCGCAGCATGATTTCGCTGCACTGCGCGCTAAGTAATGGTAAATCGATCACAGTCGATGGAACGCTAATGGGTATTCGTAAAGTGGAGAAAATCATTGCTATTGATGGTTTTGATTTAGACCTCCCACCTGCGGAGAATTTACTTTTCCTACGTTACGCAGATCGTCCCGGCGTAGTTGGTGCTGTCGGTAACGCACTCGGTAAGGCAAAAATCAATATTGCGGGTATGCAGGTTGCCCGTGCCAGCGCTGGGGGAGAAGCTCTTATGGCGATCACCGTTGACTCACCGGTTTCGGATGCGATCGTTAGCGCCGTAGCCAAAGAGACTGCTGCTGTATTAGTTCGATCTGTCACGTTAGTTAACTAAGGAGGGAAGATAGTGAAGAAGATAAATCTTGCAGTTATAGCCGGTGATGGCATTGGTCCAGAAGTAATCGCGCAAGGACTTCGTGTTCTAGATAAAGTTGCCGCAAAGCACGGCGCAACTTTTGAAAAGACCGAATATGACCTAGGTGCCACTTACTGGCATCGCACTGGAGAAGCCCTTCCCGATTCTGTGATGGCAGAACTAGCCAAATCAGATGTCATCTTGCTCGGCGCGGTCGGCGATCCAACTGTCCCAAGCGGAATTTTGGAACGTGGCTTGCTATTGAAACTTCGCTTTGCATTTGATCACTACGTAAACCTACGCCCCGCTCTTTTGCGCCCAGGTGTAAAAGGTCCACTTGCCACTAAATCCCCTATTGATTTCATTGTGATTCGAGAAGGAACTGAAGGCCCATATTCCGGTGCAGGCGGGACACTTGCAATTGGAACCGCGAATGAAATTGCAACCGAAGAATCACTTAACACCCGTCGCGGTGCAGAGCGAGTTATTCGCGATGCCTTTGCTCGGGCCGAAAAGCGCGATCGCAAGAAGTTAACCCTTGTGCACAAGAACAATGTTCTGGTTCATTCCGGAAGCCTTTGGACGCGCACCTTTGAAGAAGTCGCTAAAGAATTTCCAACAGTGACAACCGATTACCTACACGTTGATGCCGCAGCTATGTTCTTTGTAAATAGCCCAGAGCGCTTCGATGTAGTTGTTTCTGACAATTTGTTTGGAGATATCTTGACCGATATTTCTGCGGCAATTTGTGGAGGTATCGGACTTGCTGCTTCAGGCAATATCAACCCAACTCGCGAATTCCCATCTATGTTTGAACCAGTGCACGGTTCAGCACCAGATATCGCTGGTAAGAATTTAGCCGATCCAACTGCAACCGTTATGTCGGTTGCAATGCTGTTAGAGCACATGGGGCTAGGTGAAGCTGCTCGCGAAATCGAAGTTGCTGTATCTGCCGACTTACTTGCTCGCGGAGATAAGAAGCGCAGCACTACAGAAGTTGGAGATGCGCTAGTCGCGCTACTTTAAAAATGAAGATAACCATCAATCCAAACGCTAAAGACGCCGCGGTTCGCGACGCATTGGTGGCTGAGGGTGGATTCGGCAAGTACTACACAGATCACATGGTGATCTGTGAATGGACCGAAAAAGATGGATGGGCCGAACCGGAGTTAATTCCTTACGGCCCAATTTCACTCGATCCAGCAACTGCAGTCTTTCATTACGGTCAGGAAATCTTTGAGGGAATGAAGGCTTATCGCCAACCTGATGGTGGCATTGCGCTATTTCGTCCCGAAGCAAATGCTCGTCGCTTTGCAAAATCCGCAGCGCGACTCGCTCTTCCTGAAATGCCAGAAGCACTTTTCTTGGAGACGGTTGAGACTCTTGTAAAACAAGATGCGGGATGGGTTCCAAATAAAGTTGGCGAATCTCTTTACATTCGCCCATTTATGATCGCAACCGAAGTAGGACTTGGCGTTCGCCCAACAAATAAAGCAACTTACTTATTGATAGCAACGCCAGCTGGTGCATATTTTGATCCATCAAAAGCAGTTTCAGTTTGGATCTCAACCGAATATGTTCGCGCAGCACAGGGTGGAACCGGTGAAGCAAAGTGCGGTGGAAATTACGCCGCTTCTCTTGTCGCGCAGAAAGCTGCTGCAAAAGAAGGTTGTGATCAAGTTGTTTGGATCGATGCCAAAGAACGCAAATGGATTGAAGAGATGGGCGGCATGAACCTTTACTTTGTAAAAGGTAAAGGCGCAGATGCAACAGTGATCACTCCAAAGCTCACCGGTACTTTATTGCCTGGAATAACCCGCGATTCAATACTTTTTGCGGCTAAGGATCTTGGCTATAAAACAGATGAGGTAATGCTCTCTATTGATGATTGGCGTGATGGTGTTTCATCTGGCGAAATCACTGAAATTTTTGCTTGCGGTACCGCAGCAGTCGTATCTCCAGTTGGCCAAGCTAAGAGCGCTATGGGCACGTGGATAACAGGAGATGGACAACCTGGAAAGATCACGATGGAAATTAGAAATCAATTACTTGCAATTCAGCACGGAACAACTGCTGATAAGCACGACTGGATGAAGCGAGTTATCTAATGCCAGTCTCTGATGCTTTTCATATCTATGACACAACTCTGCGTGACGGTGCTCAGCAAGAAGGTCTAAATCTTTCCGTTCACGACAAGTTAACAATCGCTCGCCATTTAGATGATCTGGGTGTTGGCTTTATTGAAGGCGGTTGGCCTGGAGCTAATCCCAAAGATACTGAATTTTTTACTCTCGCTAAGAAAGAGCTAAAGCTTAAGAATGCAACCTTCGTTGCATTCGGTGCCACACGTCGCCCAAATGTGAAGGCAGCCGATGATGTGTTACTTGCAGCCCTTCGCGAAAGCGGTGCACCAGCGGTTACTTTGGTAGCGAAAGCATTTGATCGCCATGTGGACCTTGCACTGAAAACAACTTTAGAAGAGAACCTCGCGATGATTCGCGATTCAGTTTCGCACTTGCGCCAAGAAGGTCAACGCGTTTTTCTTGATGCCGAACACTTCTTTGATGGCTATCGTGCAAATCGCGATTACGCACTGGAAGTTATCCGCGTTGCGATGGAAGCTGGCGCTGATGTGGCTGCGCTCTGCGATACCAACGGTGGCATGTTGCCTGATGAAATCGCCAACGTGGTTCATGATGTTTTAACTGCAACTTCTGCACGTATCGGCATCCACTGCCACAACGACACCGGTTGCGCAGTTGCCAACTCAATGGCTGCTGTTGCCGCAGGCGCTACTCATGTACAAGGAACTTTAAATGGCTACGGAGAACGCACCGGCAATGCAGACCTAGTCACGATTATCGCCAACTTAGAGTTGAAGAAGAAGCAGTTAGTTCTTCCAACAAATTTATTACGTGAGTCGTTTCGTATTTCACATGCGGTTGCTGAAGTTACAAATATTTCACCATCTGGCCGCCAGCCATATGTTGGGGTATCTGCCTTTGCGCACAAGGCTGGCCTTCACGCATCTGCAATCAAAGTTGATCCAGCCCTCTATCAACATGAAGATCCTTCATCTGTTGGAAACGATATGCGGATGTTGGTATCAGACATGGCCGGTCGGGCATCAATCGAACTCAAGTCACAAGAACTTGGTGTTGATCTCGGTGGAGATCGCGAACTCGTAGGCCGAATCGTTGATCGCGTGAAAGATATGGAATCTCGTGGATTTACATTTGAAGCTGCTGATGCCTCTTTCGAGCTTTTATTGCTGGAGGAAGTAAACGGAAAGCGTCCTTCATTTTTCAAGATCAATCATTGGTTGACCACAGTTGAGCGAGCCCAAGACCAGACAATTATTACAAAAGCAGAAGTAACAGTTACTGCGCAAGGAAAAGAAATATCTTGCGCTGGATCTGGAAACGGACCAGTTAACGCTTTTGATAATGCGCTTCGCTCTGGGTTAAAACAACTTTATCCCGAGCTATCAGTACTAGAACTTACTGATTACAAAGTTCGTATTCTTGAAGGTCGCCTTGGTACCGGGGCTGTTACACGCGTACTTGTTGAAACATCCGATGGTAAAGGCGAATGGAACACGGTTGGCGTTCACGAAAATGTGATTGCAGCATCTGCCATGGCGCTTGAAGATGCAGTTACCTTTGGCTTGCTGCGCCAGGGTCGCAAACCCGAGTAGCCTTTAATTTATGAGTAGCGCAGTGCTAGGTGAAGTGCGCTCAGCATTTGAGAGATATCTAGAGGCAGAACGCAATCTTTCGGTTCATACAATTCGTGCTTATCTAGGCGACCTAGATTCTTTCCTTGAACACTTAGAAAAATTGGATGTGAGTGATTTTGCAACGCTAGAGATTGCACATATTCGCTCGTGGCTGGCCAATCAACAAACTAAAGGGAGCGCGCGGACCACACTTTCCCGGCGAGCAACTTCTATTCGCTTGTTTACCAAATGGGCAACTAAAAAGGGTTATATGTCTAAAGATGTTGGGGCAACGCTCGCTACCCCCAAAGGTGCGCGTACGCTGCCGGAAGTATTAACCGTTGCTGATGCATCGTTAGCAATGGATGCAATGGCTGCGCGCGTTGGTGAAGAATATGGCCCGATTTCAAAACGAGATTCTGCGATGTTGGAGATCTTGTATGCATCTGGTGCGCGCGTATCAGAGCTCTGTGGTTTAGATCTGGAAGATATTGATTATGCTCGATCTACAATTCGGGTATTAGGTAAAGGAAATAAAGAGCGGACTATTCCAATTGGAAATCCTGCGATGAAGGCACTTGAAGTTTGGCTAAAGGACGGAAGAAATTCTTTGGTTGGCGCAAAGTCAGAGCGCGCGGTTTTTCTTGGAGCGCGCGGAAAAAGAATTGATCAGCGCACTGTTCGCACAATGGTTTATCACGCACTTGCCGCCCTTGAAGGTGTAGAGAAGTTGGGCCCACATGCGTTGCGCCATTCGGCGGCGACACATTTACTTGAAGGTGGCGCGGATTTAAGAACAGTTCAAGAAATCTTGGGGCATGCATCTTTGGCTACAACTCAGATCTACACCCACGTATCAACTGAACGGTTGCAAAAAGCCTTTAAACAAGCCCATCCCCGTGCATAGGCAGCGGTCGGGGGTGGATTTAGCACCCCTTGGCGGCAGGTAAGATTTCCCCTGCACCTTAGTTATTCGGGAACGAAAATTATGGTGACATCTCAGCACTTATGTATGAACTGACCAATTCAGTAATTGAATTGTAGGGAATACAAGCCACTTCGGTCCAACCTTATTAAGAAATTACTAAGCGCGGTCGGCGTTGTAGGTGCGACGGGCTTAACAAATAGTTAAGCCACTAACCGATCAGGTTTGCTGCGCTGCGCGCGTAAACCTAAGAAAGAGAGCGCTGCCATGGCAGTAGTAACAATGCGAGAACTCCTCGACAGTGGAGTCCACTTCGGACATCAGACACGTCGTTGGAATCCAAAGATGAAGCGTTTTATTTTCACAGAGCGCAACGGCATCTACATCATCGATATTCAGCAATCACTTGCACTTATCGATCAGGCATACGAATTCGTAAAGGACACCGTCGCTAAGGGCGGGCACGTACTTTTCGTAGGAACTAAGAAGCAAGCACACGAACCGATCATGCAGCAGGCTGCGCGCGTTGGAATGCCAACCGTCACCGAGCGCTGGTTAGGTGGAATGCTCACTAACTTCCCAACTGTTTACAAGCGTATTCAGCGCCTAAAGGAATTAGAAGCCCTTGAGAATGCAAATGATCTTTTGCTAACTAAGAAGGAACTTCTTGTTCTACGCCGCGAACGCGAAAAACTCTTTAAGAACCTTGACGGTATTCGCCACATGACCAAGTTGCCTTCAGCAATTTGGGTTGTCGATACTAAGAAAGAGCACCTTGCTGTTGCAGAAGCCAAGAAGCTGGGAATTCCAGTTATTGCGATTCTTGATACAAACTGCGATCCAGATGAAGTTGATTTTAAGATTCCAGGTAACGACGATGCAATTCGTTCAATCGGACTTCTAACTCGCGTAATTACAGATGCAATCGCTGAGGGTCTTAAGGCTCGCTCAGCTGCATCTCCTGCCGCACCTGCCGCACCTGCCGCAGAAGCAACGGTTGCAGCCGGTGAGCCAATGGCTGACTGGGAGAAGGAAATTCTTGATGGCGCAGCACCAGCTGTAACTACAACGGAGGCATAAGTAAATTGGCTAACTATTCAGCAGGTGATGTAAAGCGTCTTCGCGAAGCAACTGCAGCAGGAATGCTCGATTGCAAGAAGGCACTTGATGAAGCAGATGGCGATTACGACAAAGCCGTCGACCTGATTCGCGTAAAGGGACTTAAAGGCGTTACAAAGCGTGAAGGTCGTCTGACCTCAAATGGCTTGGTAGTGGCAAAAGTTGCCAGCGATGTCGGCGTAATGCTCGAACTTAATTGCGAAACAGATTTCGTGGCAAAAGGTGAACGCTTTATCGCGCTAGGTGATGAACTCGTTGAACATTTGCTCGCCTCCAAGACTGGAACAGTTGAAGCATTTCTTGCTTCGACTATGTCTAACGGAAAAACTGTTCAATCAGTTATCGATGAAGGCAATGCAACTCTCGGTGAAAAAATCGAAATCCGTAACGTTGCAGTTGTAAGTGGTCCAGTTGGGCTTTACCTGCATAAGACTTCACCAGATTTGCCACCACAAGTTGGCGTTCTTGTATCACTCGCATCAGCAGCGGCAGAAATTGGTAAAGATGTTGCACAACACATTGCCGCGTTCGCACCAAAGTTCGTCCATCGCGATGATGTGCCTGCTGACTTAATTGAAAATGAGCGTCGTATCGCAGAAGAGACCGCCCGCGAAGAAGGTAAGCCTGAGGCTTCCCTTAGCAAGATCGTGGAAGGCCGCGTAACCGGTTTCGTCAAGGAAGTTTCCTTGCTTGAGCAGGCTTTCGCTAAGGATGCAAAGAAGACGGTCAAGCAGATCCTCGATGAGGCAGGAACCGCCGTCAAGGCATTCCATCGTTTCCGCGTAGGTCAGTAAACTATCCAGAACTAGTAAATCTAGACGATTTAGAAAAGGAGCACCCATGCCCGGTACAAGAGGAACGTATCGGCGGGTGCTCCTTAAACTTTCTGGCGAAGTTTTCGGCGGAGAAAAAGGCATTGGCGTAGATATAAATGTTATGCGCGATGTTGCAAAGCAGATAAAAGATGTTGTTAAAGGCGGAGTACAACTAGCAGTTGTCGTCGGTGGCGGTAATTACTTCCGTGGTGCTGAATTGCAGCAAGTAGGTATGGATCGTGCCCGCGCCGACTATATGGGAATGCTCGGAACGGTTATGAACTGTTTAGCGCTCCAAGATTTTCTTGAAAAAGAAGGCGTTGATACTCGTGTGCAAACGGCGATCACAATGGGCCAAGTTGCTGAGCCATACATCCCACGACGCGCAATCCGTCACTTAGAAAAAGGTCGCGTGGTTATTTTTGGCGCAGGAGCTGGAATGCCATTCTTCACAACTGACACTGTTGCGGCACAGCGCGCCCTTGAAATTGGATCTGAAGCGCTACTCCTCGCAAAGAGTGGGGTCGATGGCGTTTACAACGCAGACCCAAAGAAAGATCCAAAAGCTACTAAATATGACTCCATTTCTTATGATGAAGTTCTATCAAAATCACTAGCAGTTGCCGATGCAGCAGCGTTTAGCCTTTGCCGCGAAAATGATTTACCCATCATCGTCTTTGACTTAATGTCACAAGGAAATATAGGTCGCGCAGTGCGCGGTGAAAAGATTGGAACGCTAGTTTCATAACTTGCCGCTTGGCAAATTAGAGATTTACAACTTTGAGGAGTTGAAGAAGATGGCAGATGTCGCGAGTGCTCTAGCCGATGCGCAGAGCAAGATGGATAAGGCAGTTGAAGTTGCTAAAGATGACTTTGCAACGATTCGCACTGGTCGCGCTCATCCCGCGCTCTTTAATAAGATTATGGTTGATTACTACGGTACTTACACTCCACTTTCACAACTAGCCTCAATTCAGATTCCTGAAGCGCGCATGGCAATCGTTTCGCCATTTGATAAAGGTGCAATGGCAGGTATTGAAAAAGCGATCCGCGAGTCAGATCTTGGCGTGAATCCAGGCAATGATGGTGTAGTTATTCGCGTCGCGCTGCCACAACTTTCTGAAGAACGCCGTAGGGATTACATCAAAGTAGCCAAGGGCAAGGCAGAAGATTCCAAAGTTTCAATCCGAAATATTCGTCGCGCTGCAAAAGAAATGATGGAAAAGTTAGAAAAAGATGGCGACATTGGTAAAGATGATCTAGCCCGCGGTGAAAAAGAGCTTGAAAAAGTAACTTCAGAACACGTTACAAAGATTGATGAGCTGCTAAAGCATAAGGAGGCCGAACTCCTAGAAGTCTAGGGGCTCGCCAAACTTACGATGTCAGACTTACACTCGATTAACGAAGCGATAAATAAAAAGGCCGGCCGTAAATTACTGCCATCTATCGCCGTATCGCTTTCGCTAATTGCACTTATTTGGTTTGCACTAGCCTACGAACGGATAATTTTTGCTAGCGTTGTTACGGTGGCAGTGGTTCTTGGAATCCGCGAACTACATAAAGCATTTACCGCTGTTTCAATTGATATCCCGCTCTGGTCGCTAACGACTGCATCAGTTGGCTTATGCGCTTCCACTTGGTTTGGTGGAATTTCTGGTTTAGCAGTGGCTACCGCAATCGCCCTACCTTGTTTATTGGTTTTACTGCTTCCGCGTGGAGTAGATAACTTCGTCAAGACCGCTTCGGCCTCAGCACTCGCTCTCGTTTATTTACCATTTCTTGCTGGATTTTTAATTTTGTTGGCACGTCCAAGCAATGGCTTAGAACGCGTTATGACATTTGTGGTTTTAGTTGGCTGCAATGACACATTTGCTTATCTGACTGGCGTCTTATTCGGAAAACATCCACTTGCAGCAAAAATTAGTCCTAAGAAAACTATTGAAGGTCTTGTAGGTTCACTTGTATTCACAGTTACCGGTGGAGCCTTAGCTTTTTATTACATAATGGGCTCAGATTGGTGGCTTGGCGCACTTGCAGGTTTGCTCACAGTTTTCACGGCCACTGCAGGCGATTTAATTGAATCAGCGCTAAAACGCGATATGGCAATTAAAGATATGGGCAATCTTCTTCCCGGCCATGGTGGAATTATGGATCGCCTTGATTCAGTTTTATTCGCTGCCCCTGCGCTCTGGTTAGCCCTTGAAGTTGTGCGCCGTGCACAAGATTCAGGGCTTTTATGAGCACTCGGCCAGAACAAAACCCTGAACTTAAATTAGTTTTCGATGAACCGGTTCAGAAGAAGAAGGCACCAAAACATTTAGCTGACCTTTCGCCAGCAGATCGCAAAGCGTGGGCAAAAGAGTTGGGATTCCAACCATTTCGCGCCGCGCAAGTTGCGACCCATTATTTCTCGCACTTATCCAGTAACCCAGAAGAGTGGACTGATATCCCAGCGGCCGAACGTCAGACTATGGCTGATGCTCTAACCCCAAAGTTGATTGAATTAGTGACCACCAGAACCACTGATAACGGAATGACCCGGAAAGATCTCTGGAAATTACACGACGGTGTATTAGTTGAATCAGTATTGATGCGCTACACCGATCGCGTGACAGTTTGTATTTCATCACAAGCGGGTTGTGGCATGAACTGTCCATTTTGTGCGACAGGACAAGCCGGCTTAACTCGAAACTTAACCGCTGGAGAAATTACCGAACAAATCGTTGCAGCAGCACGTGCTTGTGTAAATGGTGAATTGCCTGGGGGAGAGGCGCGACTTTCCAATATCGTCTTTATGGGAATGGGTGAACCGCTAGCAAATTACAACGCGGTTGTTCGCACACTCCATAACATCACCGACCCAAATCCAGATGGACTCGGAATCAGCGCGAGATCTGTAACAGTTTCAACTGTTGGATTGGTCAATGGTATTGAAAAGTTGATGGATGAAGGAATTAACTGCACCTTAGCCGTTTCGTTACACACTCCAGATGATGAACTTCGAGATTCTCTCGTACCGATAAATTCACGATTTAAAGTTCGCGAAGTTTTAGCAGCGGCCGATGCTTACGAGAAAAAAACTGGCCGCCGTTACTCAATTGAATATGCGCTAATTCGTGACATTAACGACCAATCTTGGCGCGCAGATCTACTTGGTCGTTTACTCAAGAGCCGCAATGCACACGTGAACCTAATTCCGCTTAACCCAACCCCAGGCTCAAAGTGGACCGCCTCACGCCGCGAAGATGAAGAAGAATTTGTCCGAATTCTCGAGGCTTACGGCGTACCAGTTACCGTGCGCGATACCCGCGGGCGCGAAATAGACGGTGCATGCGGACAGTTGGCAGCAGCGGAAAAGAGTAAATAGACTCAACCGTATGAGCATCCAAGAATCGGCAGCAGCCTATGAATCGGCCACGCAATACTTTTTAAACTTAGCGCGCGGTGTAACTAAAGACCAGTTGGATACGAAAGATCCTGAAGGTTGGTCTGCACGCCAGATTATTCATCACTTAGCCGATTCAGAAGCTCAGTCTTATTCACGCTTACGTCGTTTAGTTGCCGAACCAGAAGGTTCACTCATTCAAGGTTATGACGAAAACTTGTGGGCTGTTGCTTCATATCTCGCCTACGAAAGCGCTCCTGTTGAAAATTCCATTGCTGTCTTCGCCGCAGTTCGTGCCGGGACGCTAGATATCGTGAAGAGACTTACTGATTCCGATCTCGAAAAAGCTGGCGTACATTCGGAGATCGGACAGTACACAATTGCAAGATGGTTAACTAGCTATATAAATCATCCAAAAGATCACGGTGATCAATTGGTTCGTGCAGTGAAAGGTCTGAGCTAAAAATGAAGAAGTTGCAGAATTTTGTAAACGGCAAGTTAGTCGACTCGACTTCTGGTGCGACTACCACGCTAATTAATCCAGCCACAGGTCAGGGCTTTGCAACTGCTCCAAATTCCAATGCTGCCGACGTAGATAAAGCGATGACTGCTGCGGCGAGCGCATTCGTTGGATGGCGCGACTCAACACCATCTGAACGCCAGCGCGCTTTGTTGAAGATTGCAGATGCCATCGAATCACGGGCTGATGAAATTATCGCTATTGAATCTGAAAACTGTGGCAAGCCAATGGGTCTGACTGCATCTGAGGAAGTTCCTCCAATGATTGATCAGATTCGTTTCTTTGCAGGTGCCGCCCGCAATCTAGAAGGCAAGTCAGCTGGGGAATATATGAAGGGAATGACTTCATTTATCCGACGCGAACCGGTTGGAGTCTGCGGGCAAGTAACTCCGTGGAATTACCCAATGATGATGGCTGTCTGGAAATGGGCACCAGCAATAGCTGCCGGAAATTCTGTTGTTTTAAAACCTAGCGATACAACGCCTGCCTCAACTGTATTTATGGCAGAGATAATGGGTGAATTTTTACCTGATGGCGTAATCAATGTGCTGTGTGGAGAACGCGAAACTGGAAAAGCCGTTATTGAACACGCAACTCCAGCGATGGTTTCAATTACAGGGTCAGTTCGCGCCGGAATGGAAGTTGCGGCAAGCGCGGCTAAACAATTAAAACGCGTCCACCTAGAACTCGGTGGTAAAGCACCTGTTGTCGTATTCAATGATGCAGATTTAGAAGCCGCCGCAGCAGGAATAGCAGTCGCAGGATTCTTTAATGCGGGGCAAGATTGCACCGCCGCTACTCGTGTATTAGTACAAGAAGGCGTATATGAAGAGATGGTAAAACTTCTCGCCAATCAAGCGACTAATGAAATCGCAGTTGGTATGCCTAATGAAGATGTCTTAGTTGGTCCAGTAAACAATGCGGCGCAATTTGATCGGGTTAAAGGATTCTTGGCTCGCGTTCCATCTCACGCCCGCGTTGTTGCAGGTGGGTCAGCCCTAGATCGTGCTGGCTACTTCATTGCACCTACCGTTATCGCGGATTTGCGTCAGCAAGATGAACACATCCAATCTGAAATCTTTGGACCGGTCATCACCATTCAGAAATTCAAAGATGAAGCCGAAGCGATCGCGCTTTCAAATGGCGTGGAATATGGCCTGGCCTCATCGGTCTGGACCAAAGACCACGGCACTGCAATGCGCATGGCTAAGGCCTTTGACTTCGGTTGCGTCTGGATCAATACCCATATTCCAATCGTGGCCGAGATGCCACATGGCGGCTTTAAGCGCTCGGGATATGGCAAGGACCTATCTAGCTACGGTTTTGAGGATTACACCCGTATCAAGCACGTCATGACCAACCTCAACGGGTAAAAATTAATTAAAATTTTCGCTAAATCACAGCGAAATCGTTTGGCTTGCAGGGCAAATCGGTTACATAATGAGCCCTGCACAACCGTCCCTTGTTCCGGAAAAAAAGGAGCCCATAAACATGGCTAAGAAATCACCACTATCACCAGAAGCACGTTCAATTATCAATGCGCGTGTTTCACGTCGCGCAGTTCTTGCAGGAATCGGTGGCGTTGGCGCTGCTGGTGCGCTCGCCGCTTGCGGATCAAGTGGCGATTCTGCAGCAGGTGGTGATTTAGTTCGTTGGGGTAACTGGCCGCTCTATTTAGATTTTGATGAAGATGCGAAGACATATCCAACTTTAGATAAGTTCTCCGAATCAACTGGCATTGATGTTAAGTATTTTGAAGATTACAACGATAACGATGAATTCTTCGGCAAAGTACAGGCGCAGCTAAAGTTAAATGAAGATATTGGTTATGACTTGGTCTGCCCAACTGACTGGATGGCAGCCCGCTGGATTCGTTTGGGTTACGCCCAAAAGTTTGACGCAGCAAATATTCCAAATAAGACAAACATTCTCGACACCCTTGCTTCACCGCCTTACGATCCAAATCGTGAGCAGACTCTTACTTGGCAAGGCATCATGGGCGGTTTTGGTTGGAACACAGCTAAGAACCCAAAGGGTATTCGTACGCTAGATGATCTCTTTGCTCCAGCGAATAAGGGAAAGATAGTTGTTCTCTCTGAACTCCGCGACACAATCGGAATTATTTTGTTGGCACAAGGTGCTGATCCTGCAACTGTAACTGAAGATCAATACATGAATGCAATTGATTTCATGGCGAAGAAGATTTCAGATGGTTGGATCCGCGGCGTTAAGGGTAATGAATACGCCGAAGATCTAACTTCCGGAGATGCGACTGCGGTTATCGGCTGGTCGGGCGATATGTTTATTCTCGCTAGCGAAAATGAAGGAAAGTTTGACTTCGCGATCCCTGAATCAGGCGGAACGATTTCTGGCGACAATATGATGATTCCATCCACTGCTACACCAGAAGCCAAGGCGAGTGCTGAAAAACTCATCAACTGGTACTACGACCCTGCAATCGCTGCCGAAGTTGCTGCTTACGTTAACTACGTAACACCAGTAAAGGGCGCGCAGGCTGAGATGGAGAAGATTGACCCAGATCTCGCCAAGAGTGAGTACATCTTCCCAACTGATGCGACTATGAAAAACCTCAGCGTATTCCGTTCACTTACTCCAACAGAAGAGACTGCTTGGACCGAGGCTTTCCAGAAGGCCGCCGGCAACTAAGTGTCATTTGACGCAAGTTCTGCACGTGGGGATTTAATTCTCACGCGAATCACCAAAGAGTATGGTGATTTCAAAGCAGTTGATGATCTGACGCTAACGATCCCTAAAGGTTCTTTCTTTGCTCTGCTTGGACCATCAGGATGTGGCAAGACGACAACGCTGCGAATGATTGCTGGACTTGAAGAACCAACGGTCGGAAGTATTCACTTAGGTGAAACAGATATCACCACTACAAAGCCATATCAGCGTCCGATCAACACGGTCTTTCAGAACTATGCGCTATTTCCGCATTTAACAATCTTTGAGAATATTGCCTTTGGTTTGCGTCGCCGAGGTATTAAAGATGTTGATGCTGCGGTGAATAAGGTTCTCAACTTAGTTGAGTTACCTCATTTGGCTGGACGTAAGCCAACGCAATTATCCGGCGGACAACAGCAACGTATCGCACTAGCCCGCGCCATTGTTAACCGTCCTGCGCTGCTTTTACTCGATGAGCCACTTGGTGCACTTGATCTCAAGTTACGTCGCCAGATGCAGATCGAACTTAAATGGATTCAAAAAGAAGTTGGCCTTACCTTCGTTCACGTAACCCACGATCAAGAAGAAGCTATGACAATGGCTGACACCATTGCGGTAATGAATGAAGGCCAGATCGAACAGATGGGTTCTCCGGCCGAGCTCTATGACAATCCGGAGACTGCTTTTGTTGCTAATTTCCTTGGTCAATCAAATCTTATTAAGGGAACTATTTCCGGCAACGATGGAGATTCAATAATCGCTGATTTATACGGGCAGAAGATTTCACTTCCGAAGAAGCGTTCACACGCAGTCGATAATTCAATCTATGCAGGTATCCGCCCCGAAAAGTTCCGTATCTCGCTTCTTAACACTCCAGTATCTGGCAATGTACTAAGCGGTGGCCACATTGAAGATGTTTCTTATATCGGTGTTTCAACACAGTACCAAGTTGCAATGCCTTGGGGACAAGAGTTAATCGTTTTTGAGCAAAACGATGATGGAGTCGCGCCATTTAATAAGGGTGATGCAGTAAATATTTCTTGGGAGCCAATTTTTACCTTCGCACTTCGCGGAGATGAAGATGTCACTGCTGGTTCAGAAGTTAACCCTGAAGTACTAGACGAAGAATAAGTCGCAGCAACAATGGGAAAGATTCGCACCCCTTACCTGCTCTTACTTCCGGGCTTTCTCTTTCTCTTTACCTTCTTTATTCTTCCAATCGTAAATTTGGCGCAGACTTCGACCCAAACACCGATCGCTGGGGGCGATACTGGACAATACGAACAGACTCTGCGTTTTCAGAACTATATAGATGCTTTTATCGAAAATAGAGAACAGTTCAGTCGCTCATTTGTTTATGCCCTTATTGCAACGGTACTGGCGTTAATGATTTCTTATCCTTTGGCATACGCAATCGCCTTCAAGGCTGGAAAGTACAAGAATTTCTTGCTCGTATTGGTGGTTGCGCCATTCTTCACTTCTTTCTTACTCCGTACCGTGGCCTGGAAGCAGATTCTTGGTGAAGAAGGTTTTGTTGTCCCGACGCTGCGCACCCTAGGAATCATTAGCCCAAGCACAACTCTGACCTCAACTGCCTTTGCTGTCGTTATGGGTATGACCTATAACTTCTTGCCATTTATGACGCTGCCTTTATATGCATCGATTGACCGTATAGATCCACGCACTCTTGAAGCATCTGGTGATCTATATGCGAATGCATTCACCACGTTTCGAAAAGTAACTCTGCCGCTATCTATGCCAGGTGTGGTTGCAGGCACTCTGTTGACCTTTATTCCTGCGGCAGGTGACTATGTAAATGCTGCAATTTTGGGAAGTCCAAATACCAAGATGATCGGTAACGTAATTGAATCTCGATACTTCAAGATCGTGGATTACCCAACTGCAGCAGCACTCTCATTTACCTTAATGGCGGCGATTCTGATTCTGGTAACCATCTATATCCGTAAAGCTGGAACGGAGGAGTTGGTATGAGTAAAAAAGTTGTTGATGCCACAATTCCAACTATTCCAATGATGGCAAGATTCCAGCGCTGGTTTGGGCGAAATTTAATTCGTGTTTATATGGTTCTAGCCTTTACCTATCTCTTCATTCCAGTTGCTTACACCTTTGCTTTCTCGTTTAACGATTCCGGCAAGAGCAACTTGATCTGGAAGGGATTCACGCTAGATAACTGGAAGAATCCTTGCGGTGCACCTGAAGTCTGTACGGCGCTGGCTAACTCCATAAAAATTGGCTTGCTCGCAACTATATTTTCAACAATCTTAGGAACGATGATTGCCTTCGCAATTGGCCGCCATAAATTTAAGGGGCGTTCTACTTCAAATCTTTTGATCTTTTTGCCAATGGCAACTCCCGAAATTGTGTTAGGCGCATCGCTTTTATCACTATTCCTAGTGTTCAAAATTAACCCAGGTTTCTGGCCAACTGTTGTTGCACACGTAATGTTCTGCATCTCATTTGTTGTCGTAACTGTAAAAGCGCGTATCGCCAGTCTTGATCCTCGTTTGGAACAAGCCGCGATGGATCTTTATGCCAATGAGTTTCAGACATTTAGACGAGTAACACTTCCTCTTGTAGCTCCTGGAATCGCGGGTGCAGCCTTACTCGCATTTAGCCTCTCTTTTGATGATTTTATTATCACCAACTTTAATTCCGGAACTGTTTCAACATTTCCTAAATTTGTTTACACAGCCGCGGCACGTGGTATTCCTGCGCAAGCAAATGTGATCGGTTCGGGCATGTTTTTCTTAGCACTCGCGATTGTCATAGCGGGTCAGTTCGTCAATCGTCGCAAAGCCCGCTAATATAAGGGTCAACTACTAGTAGTAATTGCAGAGGTGATTTCCGGTTTAACCGGAAAGCGTGATGGCGAACATCGACCCATCGATTCTTAAACATTTATCGTTAATGCAACCACAGCTTTATTGGCTGGATGAAGATCCGCTTGAACCTCTGCCGCACCCAACGCTTATCGGTGATGTAGCGGCCGATCTTTGTATTGTCGGCGCTGGCTACACCGGTTTATGGACCGCACTCTTAGCAAAAGAAGCCAACCCTGATCGCGAAGTTATAGTGGTTGAACAGCGCGAAACTGGCGCAGGTGCATCTGGGCGCAATGGTGGTTTTTGCAGTTATTCCCTGACACATGGATTTATGAATGGCTATAGCCGCTTCAAAGATGAGATGGGGATTATTGAGCGTTTAGGGCGCGAGAATTTGGATGCCATTGAAGCAACAATTAAGAAATACGAAATTGATTGCAATTTTGAATGGAACGGTGAATACCGCGTTGCAGTCGAGGATTGGCAGATGGAAGGTTTAGTAGAAGAAGCCGAACTTCGGAATTCATTTGGCGATAATGTAGAACTTTTAAGCAAAGATGAAATGCAAGTACGCGTAAAGTCACCAATTTATAAAGGGGCGCTCTGGGATCCAGACGGAACCGCTCTAGTAGATCCAGCTCGATTGGTCTGGGGCCTAGAACGCGCCTGTATCAAATTAGGCGTAAAGATATTTGAAAACTCACAAGTTGAGAGACTCGAGCGAACAAAAAATGGAATGATTGTTCACACGTCTTATGGAAGCGTCCACGCAAATAAAGTTGCCCTGGCCACAAATGTATTCAAATCTCTTATTAAGCGCGCCCATAAATATGTAATTCCCGTTTATGACTTCCAATTAGTTACTGAGCCATTGACTGCAGAACAGCTAGATTCGATCGGCTGGAAAGATCGCGAAGGACTTTCCGATGCTGGAAATCAATTCCATTATTACCGAATGACTAAAGATAATGAAATTTTATGGGGCGGATACGATGCGATCTATAACTTCCGTGGCAAAGTTCGGCAAGAATATGAAACTGATGCCGAAACTTACGCACATTTAGCCGAGGCATTTCTTGAGACTTTCCCGCAGCTCACAGGAATCAAATTCACACATGGTTGGGGTGGTGCAATTGATACCTGCTCGCGCTTCTCACCATTTTGGGGTACTGCCTACAGTGGCCGCGTTGCATATGTTTTGGGTTACACCGGCCTGGGAGTTGGCTCAACGCGATTTGGTGCACAAGTAATGCTTGATCTCTTAGATGGCGTAGAGAACGAGCGCACTCAATTACGTATGGTTCAAAAGAAGCCGATGCCATTTCCGCCGGAGCCTTTCCGATTTATCTTTATTCGCCTGACGCAGTGGTCGATAAACCAGGCAGATAAGAACAACGGTAAGCGCAATCTCTGGCTTAAGCTCCTCGATTCACTTGGCCTAGGTTTCGATTCTTAAAGAAAAGCGCATATCCTTAACCAATGGTTAACCACGGCAATATGTATGGGCCAAGTTTTACATTTCTTGGAATCCCACAGTGTGATCTAGATGATCCAAAGTCATATGCCGACGCCGACGTAATTATTGTTGGAGCGCCAATAGATTCTGGAACATCTCATCGATCAGGGGCCAAGTTTGGCCCACAAGCAATTCGCGGTGGGGATTACTTGCCTCACGATGCAGAGCGACCACACCTAGCACTGCGTATCGATGCTTTTAAAGCGCTCAAGATTTATGACGCAGGAGATTTATTAATGCCACCCGGAGATCTAGTGCAATCTCTAAAGATCCTTGAGGCGGCGACAGAGAAAATTTCTCGTGCTGGAAAGATTGCAGTTGTACTTGGGGGAGACCACTCGATCGCCTCTGCCGATGTTGCAGGTATTGCAAATCATCGCGGACAAGGCAAGATTTCAATGATCCATTTTGATGCACATGCCGACACAGGTGAAGATCAATTTGGTGCGCTAATCGGTCATGGCACACCAATGCGTCGCCTTATCGAAAATGGTTCAGTACGTGGCGATCGTTTCTTACAGTTGGGTTTACGTGGTTACTGGCCTGATAGCAAGACTTTGGATTGGATGCGCGATCAAGGAATGCGCTCTTACGAAATGACTGAGATCCATCACCGTGGCTTAAATACAGTGCTGGATGAATCATTTGCAACGCTCACCGATGGCTGTGATGGAGTATTTCTCTCAATTGATATAGATGTTGTTGATCCAGGAATGGCACCTGGTACCGGAACTCCTGAACCAGGCGGAATGACCAGTCGTGAATTACTGGAAGCGGTTCGTAGAATTTGTCTAGAACTTCCGGTTGTCGGAATTGATGTAGTTGAAGTCGCTCCGCCTTTTGATTCCGCAGATATAACTGCGATATTGGCCAACCGAGTTGTGCTCGAAGCTCTATCTGCGATCGCTAAGCGTCGCAGTGGTACTCCATATTCCCCTACTCAAAATCTTCTAGATCGTTAATTGCACGGGCTGACGATGAAAGATTTAGTAATTCTGGGATCAACAGGATCAATTGGTGTGCAAGCGCTAGAGATTGTGGCAGATAACCCAACTCTCTTTCGCGTGGTTGCAATTACTTCAGCAGGAAATAATCCAGAATTACTTTTAGAACAAGCTAAAAAGTTTAAGGTTCCAGTAATTGGCGTCACCAAAGGCGCGGAATTAATTAAGAGCGCACTACCTGATTCAACAGTAATTGATGGTCCAGGCGCTTCAACAGAAATTGCCGCAATTACCTGCGATGTTGTTTTAAATGGAATTACCGGTTCTATCGGGCTTGCGCCAACGTTGGCCGCCCTAAAAGTTGGAAACCGCGTGGCTTTAGCCAATAAAGAATCACTAGTTGCGGGCGGTGATCTAGTTATGTCGATTGCTAAACCAGATCAGCTGTTGCCCGTGGATTCCGAACATTCAGCGCTATGGCAATGCCTCATGGGTGGAGCTAAACGCGATGTTGCCAAATTGGTATTAACTGCAAGTGGGGGACCATTTCGCGAACGTAAAGATCTCAGCGATATAACGGTGATAGAAGCGCTTAACCATCCAACTTGGTCAATGGGTCCGGTGGTAACTATAAATTCGGCTACCTTAATGAATAAAGGTTTAGAGATTATCGAAGCTCATTATCTATTTGAAATGCCTTATGCGCAGATCGAAGCCGTGATTCATCCGCAATCGGTTATTCACTCAATGGTGCAGTATGTTGATGGTTCAACTATCGCCCAAGCATCGCCTCCAAATATGAAGGGGCCAATTTCTTTTGCAATCAATTATCCAGAGCGAGTCAAAGGTGCAACAACTCCGATCCATTGGAAAACATCCCATACTTGGACTTTTGAGCCGATCGATAACGAGAAGTTTCCGGCGATTGAGTTAGCGCGGCGATGTGGAGAATTAGGGGGAGGGTTGCCAGCAATTTTTAATGCCGCCAATGAAGTTTGTGTGGCAGCGTTTATAGAAGGAAAAATTGGTTTTACCTCTATTATCGAAACCGTGGAAGAAGTAGTTCAAACTTTGGGTACAAAGTCCGCCGGAACGCTGCGGGATTTAGGCGATGTCAGTGCTATCGAGAATGATGCGCGACGGATCGCCCAAGAACATATCTCGAAAGTAGCCCGCTAATGCAATTACTCGGAATTCTCGCCTTTGTTGTAGCCCTTCTCGTCTCTGTGATGATTCACGAGTTTGGCCATTACTTAACCGCTCGTAGATTTGGAATGCGGGTCTCGGAATTCTTCCTTGGTTTTGGAACCCGTATATGGTCGCGTCAACGCGGTGAAACTGAATTTGGAATAAAGGCAATTCCTGCTGGTGGGTACTGTCGAATCGAAGGCATGACACCTGATGACGAAATGCCAGATGGTGAAGAAGGCCGAGCCTTCTATCGCGCATCGGCGGGCAAAAAATTAATCGTTTTAGGCGCAGGATCATTTCTGCATTTTGTGCTCGGTTACTTACTTCTCTTTATTCTTCTTTCCGGGGTCGGTGTGAATCAGGTACTTCCTGTGATCGATTCCGTCGTTCCCAATAGCGCTGCAGCAGCCGCTGATTTCCAAAAAGGCGATGAGATAGTCGCAATTAATGGAGACCGCAATATCAAATGGCAAAGTCAATTAGATAAGATCCGCAACTCGCAGGGTAAAGAACTGGTTTTCACAATTAATCGTGGCGGTACTGAAATTGATATTTCAGCCGCGCCACGTATGACAAATATAGATGATGGCACCTCACGCTATGTCCTTGGAATAATTAATGAATTTGGTACTAAGCGACTCACTCCCATCGCTTCAATTTCAGATGCGGCAGAGTTAACCTGGACTTTCACATCTGCTTCCGCAAAAGCTTTGGTACAGCTGCCTACTAAAATTCCAGCTCTTTGGGGGCAAACATTTGGCGGGCAAGAACGAGATGAGAACGGATTGGTTGGCGTAGTCGGAGTCGCACGAGTATCCGGTCAAGTCTCATCTAGCGGAGAACTGACTACATCTGAGCGAATCGGCACCTTCATCTTGATCGTTGCCAGCCTCAATATCTTTGTAGGTCTCTTCAATTTATTGCCGATACTTCCTTTAGATGGTGGACATATGGCTGTTGCAATCGCCGATGCGCTTCGCGCATTTATCGCTAGGTTGCGTGGAAGACCTACTCCCACAGCGATCGATATAAAGGTATTAACCCCAATTACGGCAGTCGTATTTGTCGTTTTGGCTGCGCTCACCGTTCTGCTCCTAATTGCAGATATTTTCAATCCAATTTTATTAAACTTTTAAGTAGAAATCGCCCCACAATGATTTTTAAGGCAGAATAACCACCATGGTTGATCTCGGAATTCCTAGCGCCCCACCTGCTCCACTCCACCCACGTCGCAAGACAAATCAATTGCAGGTTGGCAGCGTTGGCGTAGGTAGCGATTCACCAGTGAGCGTGCAATCAATGTGTACAACCCTTACAGCCGATGTAAATTCAACTCTTCAGCAAATCGCTGAGTTAACCGCATCTGGGTGTCAGATAGTACGCGTGGCAGTCCCAAGCCAAGATGATGCAGATGCGTTGGCGCAGATCGCCAAGAAATCTCAGATACCTGTTATTGCAGATATCCACTTTCAACCAAAATATATCTTCGCTGCTATTGATGCAGGTTGTGCAGCGGTTCGTGTAAACCCAGGCAACATTAAACAATTTGATGACAAGGTAAAGGAAGTTGCTAAAGCTGCTGGCGATGCCGGTATTCCTATTCGAATTGGCGTTAATGCTGGTTCACTTGATCCACGTTTGCTCGCAAAGTACGGAAAAGCTACTCCTGAAGCACTCGCTGAATCCGCGCTCTGGGAAGCTTCACTCTTCGAAGAACATGGTTTCTCGAATATTAAAATCTCTGTAAAGCATCACGACCCCGTAACAATGGTTAAGGCATATCGCCTCTTGGCTGCTCAATGTGCTTATCCATTACACCTTGGAGTAACTGAAGCAGGACCGGCATTTCAAGCAACAATTAAATCTGCTACGGCATTTGGAATTTTGCTGGCAGAAGGTATCGGCGACACGATTCGCGTATCAATGTCCGCTCCTCCTGTAGAAGAAGTCAAAGTTGGAATTTCAATTCTTGAATCGCTAAATCTGCGCCAACGTAAATTAGAAATTGTCTCTTGTCCTTCTTGCGGTCGCGCCCAAGTTGATGTTTATACCCTCGCTGAAAAAGTTCAGGCAGGCCTCGAAGGAATGACTGTTCCGTTACGCGTTGCCGTAATGGGTTGCGTGGTCAATGGTCCAGGTGAAGCGCGCGAAGCAGATCTTGGTGTGGCATCAGGTAATGGAAAAGGTCAGATATTTGTAAAGGGCGTTGTCATAAAGACTGTGCCTGAAGCGATGATCGTTGAAACCCTAATCGAAGAAGCGATGCGTCTTGCTGAAGAAATGGAAGCTGCCGGAGTAACTTCAGGCGAACCTTCCGTCACAGTCAAGTAATTACGCGATAAGGTTGCGCCTATGTTGCGCATGTCCACCTTATTTCTTCGCACTCT
>CAMBGS010000001.1 GCA_945866305.1 Bifidobacterium breve | reverse complement strand
GATCTCACAGTTCGTTCATACAACTGCTTGAAGCGCGAAGGCATTCACACAGTTGGCGAGCTAGTTAACCGTTCAGAGGCTGACTTGCTTGATATCCGTAACTTTGGTTCAAAGTCCATCGATGAGATCAAGGCAAAGCTTGTCTCAATGGGAATGTCTCTAAAGGACAGCCCAGCAGGATTCGATCCAACCAAGCACCAGAACTTCAATGCATCAGATGATGATTTCGCTGAAGCAGATCAGGCCTAGGAGATACGTAAATGCCAAAACCAACTAAAGGTCCTCGTTTGGGTTCAGGCCCATCACATGAGCGTCTCATCCTTCGCACACTTGCAGAGCAATTGTTCGAACACGGCAAGATCACAACAACCGAGGCAAAGGCTAAGCGCCTGCGCCCATTGGCTGAAAAGTTGATCACATTTGCAAAGAAGGGCGATCTTCCAGCTCGTCGCGAAGTAATGGCACGTATTGCAAATAAGAGCGTTGTTCACACACTCTTTACTGAAATCGGTCCACGGTTTGCAACTCGCGAAGGCGGATACACACGTATCACCAAGATCGGTCCTCGCAAGGGCGATAACGCACCAATGGCGGTTATCGAAGTTCTAACTGAGAAAGATAACTAATTCTTAGTTAACATCCGAAATTAAATGACCGAGCCCACTCTCTATCCCGAGAGTGGGTTTCGTCGTTTACGCCTTGATATTTCCTACGATGGAACTAACTTTTCCGGTTGGGGGATCCAACCAGATCGCCGCACCGTGCAACAAAGCGTTGAAGATGCGATCAGCACAGTCGCACAAGCAAAAGCCGAAACTATAGTTGCTGGCCGCACCGATGCTGGTGTTCACGCAACCGGACAAGTAATCCACGTAGATCTTCCAGAGTCGCTGGAGTTAACGGATCTGGCTTATAAATTAAATCGCATTCTCGATGAAGATATTCGAATCAATCAAATAACGATTGCGCCACCAGCATTTCATGCTCGTTTTTCGGCGCTGCGCCGTTATTACGAATACCGCATCTTGGATGAAAATAAAGTTATCCCACCGCTGGTACGTTTCAATACCGAATCTTGGTATCGCCCGCTCGATGTGGACGTGATGAACCAGGCGAGCGCTTTGCTGCTTGGCACCCATGACTATGCCGCATTCTGCAAATTCCGTGAAGGTGCAACAACTATTCGAACCTTAGAAACCTACTCCTGGCACCGCGATAACCAAGGCTTCTTGATTGGCGATGTTGTCGCTGATGCATTCTGTTACTCAATGGTCCGCAATCTCGTCGGTGCAATTGTCTGTGTCGCTGATGGCCGAAAAGATGTCAGTTGGATCTCAACGCTGCTAGAAAATAAAGAACGGGTAAGTGATTCTCTAGTCTTTCCAGCTCGGGGTTTATCGCTATATAAAGTCGATTATCCAGATGATGCAGAGCTTTTAGAGCGGGCGGCCAAGACCATCGCCCGACGTGAAGAAGAAGCCAATTAACGGGCCAAAACCCGAGTTTGGGTCACTGAAGGTTCGCATCAATGCGTGGAAATAGGCCATTTTGACCCGCTCCCGTATGAAAGGTAAAGTTCAACCCCTGTGCCAGATACGGCACCGAAGGCAATTAACCCAGTAGATCTAAAAAGAAGAAGGTAATAAAGCATGCGCACATACAGCCCTAAGGCCGGAGACGCCGTCCGTAAATGGCACGTCATCGATGCACAAGATGTAGTTCTTGGCCGCCTTGCAACGCATGCTGCAATTCTTCTTCGCGGTAAGCACAAAGCAACATTTGCTCCACACATGGATATGGGCGACTTCGTTGTAATCATCAACGCTGAAAAAGTTGCGCTATCTGGCAACAAAGCGCTTTCAAAGTTTGAACACCGCCACTCTGGTTTCCCAGGTGGTCTTCGCTCAACTGTTTACGGTGAGCTAATTGAAAAGCACCCAACCCGTCTAGTTGAAAAGGCGATCAAGGGAATGCTTCCAAAGAATCGCCTTGGCCAGCAAGTTGCATCAAAGCTAAAAGTTTATGCAGGTCCAGAGCATCCACACGGCGCTCAAGCACCAACTCCATATGTATTTACTCAAGTTTCACAGATATCAAAGTAAGGGACCTATAACAAATGTCAGATACAACTTATAACGAAGTCGCAGAACTAGATGAAAACGAAGTTCCTACTTCTTACACTTCATCATCACCAGCTCCTGCAACCAACCGCCCAGCAATCAAGGCACCTGGCGCAGGCACCGGTCGTCGTAAAGAAGCAGTAGCTCGCGTTCGCCTAGTACCTGGTACAGGTCGTTGGGTTGTTAACGGTAAGACACTTGAGAATTACTTCCCAAACAAGGTTCACCAACAATTAGTTTCTGAGCCATTCCGCACCGTTGGTGCTGAAAATCAATACGATGTTTTCGCACGTATCAACGGTGGCGGAGTTTCTGGTCAAGCTGGCGCACTTCGCTTAGGCGTGGCACGTTCACTTAACGAGATCGATGTTGATGCGCACCGTCCAGCGCTTAAGAAAGCTGGATTCCTCTCACGTGATGCACGTGTTATCGAGCGCAAGAAGTACGGTCTGAAGAAGGCCCGTAAGCGTTCGCAATACAGCAAGCGTTAATTTCAAAGGCGCCCCACAGTGGCACTCTTTGGAACCGATGGAATACGTGGCTTAGCCAATCGTGATCTCACCGCTGAATTAGCACTCGACGTTGCTGTCGCTGCTGCACATATTCTCGTTGAAACAAATCCAGATAAATCACACCGCCCTAAAGCCGTTGTTGGACAAGACTCTCGCGCTTCCGGTGAATTCTTAGAAGCAGCCGTTGTTGCTGGTTTAACTAGCGCCGGCGTTGATGTTTATCGCGTTGGTGTACTGCCAACACCAGCGATCGCACATTTAGTCGCTGAATCTGGCGCAGACCTTGGCGTAATGATTTCGGCATCTCACAATCCAGCTCCAGATAATGGAATCAAGTTATTTTCCCGTGGTGGCGGAAAGTTAGATGATGCAATTGAGAAGGCAATCGAAGCCCGCATTGGTGAACCTTGGGAGCGTCCAACTGGCAACGGTGTAGGCCGTGCAATCGTTGACGAGAGTGCTCGCGAAAGATATTTAACACACCTGCTTTCATCGGTTAAGACTCCACTTAAAGGTTTAAAGATTGTGGTTGATTGCGCAAATGGCGCAGCATCTACCGTTTCACCAGAGGCCTACCGTCGCGCTGGTGCTGAAGTGATCGCAATCTTTGATTCCCCTAATGGCTGGAATATCAACGATGGTTGTGGTTCTACTCACCTGGAACAACTACGAACCACTGTACTGCGCGAAGGCGCTGATTTCGGAGTTGCTCACGATGGTGATGCCGATCGCGTATTAGCAATTGATGCACATGGTGCTGAAATAGATGGCGATGTCATAATGACAATTCTGGCGCGCGGATTTAAAGCTTCCGGATCGTTAAAGGCAGACACAATTGTTGCAACGGTGATGAGCAATCTCGGTTTCTTGCATGCCATGAAAGATGCCGGCATAAAAGTTGAAACAACCGCAGTCGGTGATCGTTACGTTCTTGAGAAGATGATTGAAAAAGGCTTCACATTGGGCGGCGAACAATCTGGTCATTTAATTATGCGCGATTTTGCAACAACTGGTGATGGGACTTTAACCGCACTTGCCTTGGCACAAGAAGTTGTTAAATCCGGAAAGACTTTGCAAGAATTAGCATCTGCAATGGTTCGCTTTCCGCAAGTGCTTGTAAACGTTAAGAATGTTGCTAAAGATAAGTTAGATCAATCTCAAGTGATTAAGGCCGCGGTTGCCGCTGCTGAAGCAAAACTCGGCACGCATGGACGTATTCTATTAAGAGCATCTGGAACAGAACCGCTTGTCCGCGTGATGGTTGAAGCGCAGAGTGATAACCTAGCCAGCGAAATAGCAAATGACCTCGCAAAGGTCGTACAAGCAGAGCTGGGGTAAAAACAAGTGTGCGGAATTGTGGGTTACACAGGGCCACAGTCTGCAGTTACTCCATTAATTGAAGGTTTGCGTCGTCTTGAATATCGCGGTTATGACTCAGCAGGAATCGCACTCGGTACATCAGGTGCGCTCTTTATTGAAAAGCGGGCGGGCAAGTTAGCAAATCTCGAAGGTGCACTGCCTGCAAATATGCCAGTTGTTCATTCGGGAATTGGCCACACACGGTGGGCCACACACGGTGGGCCAACTGATCGCAATGCACATCCGCACACTGATAACGAAGGCAAACTAGCGGTTATCCATAATGGAATTATCGAGAACTATTCTGAACTTAAAGCAGAACTGCAAGCGCGCGGCCACTCTTTTTCCTCAGAAACAGATACTGAATCGGTCGCACATTTACTTTCTGACCTACGTAAATCTCATAATGGTGATCTCACCCAAGCAATGCGCGAGGCGGTAACTCATCTACGTGGATCTTTTACTTTGGTGGCAGTCCACGCTGATGCCCCAGAAGTAATTGTTGGGGTCCGCCGTAATTCACCTTTGGTGGTGGGTCTCGGTGATGGCGAAAACTTTATGGCATCCGATGTTGCCGCCTTTATTGATTACACCAAGCGCGCGGTTGAACTTGGACAAGATGAAATCATCACAATGACACCAGCCGGAATAAACATTATTGGCTTAGATGGTAAAGCCATCACTCCCAAGGAGTACACAATTACTTGGGATTCGGCTTCTGCGCAAAAAGGTGGCTACACGCACTTTATGCTCAAAGAAATCTTTGAACAGCCTAAGGCGGTTGCCGATACTTTAATTGGCCGCTTAACCGATAACGGTAAAATCGAACTTGATGAATTACATATGTCAGATGCCGAAATAAAGGCGCTTAAAAAGATTGTCGTAATCGCCTGTGGCACCGCTTATCACGCAGGCATGATCGCAAAGTATGTAATTGAAAAGTGGGCGAAGATTTCAGTGGAAGTAGAAATCGCCAGCGAATACCGTTACCGCGACCCAATTATTGATTCGAACACATTAGTTATCGCAATTTCACAATCTGGCGAGACTATGGATACTTTGATGGCGATTCGCCATGCCAAAGCAGCCGGTGCGCGAGTACTCGCCATTTGTAATACCAATAGCTCAACAATTCCGCGCGAATCAGATGCAGTTCTGTATACACACGCAGGCCCTGAAATTGCAGTTGCTTCTACTAAAGCACTACTAACCCAGATCGTTGCCGTTGATCTAATTGGACTTCATTTAGCTCAAGTCCGTGGCGAATTGAGCGATGCGCAGGTGCACGATCTTTATAACGAAATGCTGGAACTTCCTGGCAAGATTGAACAGATCTTGGAAACAGTTGAGCCATTACGCGCTTTAACCCGCACCTTTGCTAAATCAGAGACAGTTCTCTTTATTGGTCGCAATATCGGCTATCCCGTTGTACTCGAAGGTGCGCTTAAGTTAAAAGAGTTGGCATATATTCACGCCGAAGGATTTGCTGGCGGCGAGCTGAAGCACGGCTCAATCGCACTGATTGACGAAACTAAAGGCACTCCAGTTATCGCCATTCTTCCGTCAGGAAGTGATCACGCACTCGATGAGAAGATGCTTAGCAATATTCAAGAAGTTAAGGCGCGCGGTGCCCGAGTTATAGTCATTGCGCATGAAGGCGCAGAAGTAGTCGGTGCAGAACACATCATTCGCATTCCGGCCTGTTCGCCACTTTTCCAACCGATATTAGCCACCGTTCCTTTGCAAGTATTTGCCTATGAAATGGCAGTTGCCCGAGGCAACGATGTAGACCAGCCACGTAACTTGGCTAAATCAGTTACGGTCGAATAGCCATGTCGGAATTACTTGATGTACGTCGTGCGCAGATGGCGCGTGCTTTTCGTTGGTCGGCAGCTCTCTTCATTGGCTTTCTCCTAACAACTCACCAAGTAATTATCGATGGACCACTTATAAGAATTGATAAGTGGATTCACGATTTAGATCGCCCAGAATATGAAGGGTTAAGCGGTTTTGTTATTCGTCGCTTAGATGATCTTGGTCTACGCAGTGTTACTGCCACCGCATTATTAATTGCCGCCTTCTATATCGCCCGGCGATTTAAAACTTGGCGCCCACTTAACTTGGCGATTCTCTCTTTAATATGCCTCAATCTAGTTGTTGGATTCTTTAAGTTCTGGCTTGGTCGCACAAAACCAAAAATTGGAATTGATTTACTGCACTTTGGCGGAATGTCGTATCCCAGTGGGCACGCATCTAACGCCTTACTAACTTGGGGAGTTCTCGCTTATTTAATTTACAGATATGCACACGTAGATCGCTATCGCGGGCGATTGGCTAGCGCTGGTGTTGCGACCATTAGTTTGACGGTCTGCATAGTTTCACTAGTTCGCGATACTCATTGGTTCTCAGATTTGCTTGGCGGACTATTCATTGGCGGTGCTTTATTGGTTTTAGTCATTGCAATTGATCGATATTGGCCATCTAATAGCCAACTCTCTTAACCCCAATTACACTAAAGAACATGATTGATGGCATTGGTATCGATGTGGTTGATATCGCTCGCTTTGCCGAATCGCTAGAGCGAACCCCATCGCTGCGTGAGAAGTTATTTACTCCAGCTGAAGCGAGTAAGCCAATCGCTTCCTTAGCCGCCCGCTTTGCCGCAAAGGAAGCTCTTGCCAAAGCGCTAAACGCTGGACACGGCCTACCTTGGCACGATGCAGAAGTAATTAATCACGAGAGCGGAAAACCAGATTTCTTATTCCGTGGAGAAATCGCTGAATTAGTAGATGGCGCAAAGGTGCATTTAACACTCTCTCACGATGCCGGAATCGCATCCGCAATGGTTGTGGTGGAGCGATGACAAACCGCGCAGAAGCAGTTGTTGATTTATCTGCGATCAAGGCAAATGTCGCTTTTCTCAAAAGCAAGGCTGGAGTTGATTTACTTGCTGTAGTAAAAGCAGATGCCTATGGTCATGGACTCATTCCGGTTGCAAAGGCGGCGCTGGAAGGTGGTGCAACTTGGTTGGGTGTCGCACTCCTTGAAGAAGCGATAACACTTCGTGCTGCGGGTATCACTGCACCAATTTTGGCATGGCTTGTTCCACCAGGATCTAACTTTAAGAGCGCAGTCGATCACGATATTGATATCGCCGTCTCATCAATTAAAGCACTTGAAGAAGTTGGGGCGGTCGCTGGTACCAAACGTCCGCGCATACATTTAGAGGTAGATACCGGAATGACGCGCGGAGGTTTTCTATCCGAGTGGAATGAGATTGACGCCCATCATGTAAAAGGCGTTGAAGTTATTGGAATATTTTCTCACTTTGCACGAGCTGATGAACCAGGCCAGCCACAGAATTTAGAACAACTAACTCGCTTTAAAAAAATGGTCGCCACCTTAGAATCATTTGGATTCACAAATATAATTCGCCATCTTTCAAATTCTGCGGCAACTTTGGTTGATCCGGCTTCTGCCTTTGACATGGTCCGCACCGGAATTGCGATGTATGGACTCAGTCCTGATGTAAAAACTTTAGGTTCATCTGAACATCTCTCACTAAAGCCCGCGATGACCCTTCGTGCAAAGCTACATTTAGTAAAAGATGTACCAGCAGGATCACCTGTTGGATACGGTGCAACTGAAATTACAAAGTCGGATACAAAGCTCGGGCTAGTCGCAATGGGTTATGCCGATGGAATTCCGCGCATTGCCAAGAACGTTGGAGTTTCCTTTAATGGTAAACGCGCACCGATTATTGGCCGCGTTTCGATGGATCAATTTGTGGTCGATTTAGGCGCTGCATCAACTGCAAAATCTGGGGATTGGGTGAGTGTTTTTGGAGCAGGTACGGGTGAGGAATACACCGCAGATGACTGGGCAAATGCATCTGGATCGATAAATTACGAGATAGTTACACGAATTGGACCACGAGTGCCTAGAATCTACGAACTATGAGCGCCGCACTGTTGCACGCACAGGGTGTCAGCATCTCTTTTGGCGGACTTAAGGCTCTGCAAGATGTACACCTAGAACTTCGCCCTAATGAAGTTGTTGGAGTAATCGGACCCAATGGCGCGGGTAAGACCACTTTATTTAATGCCATGTGTGGGCTGGTAACACCAGATTCTGGAAAATTTGAATTTGAAGGCAAAGAACGTTCTTGGCCACGCACTGATGAGTTAATTGATTTAGGCATTTCGCGCACGCTGCAAGGCGTTGGACTCTTTCCAGAGTTAACCGTTTTAGAGAATGTAATGATCGGAGCGCAGAAGTTAGCCAAGACTGGTTTGATTTCTGCCGCCCTGGGCACAAATAAGCGAGATGAAGAAGTGTTGCGCGATAAGGCGATGCGCGCACTTGATCGCGTCTATGCCGGCACTTTAGCTAATCGACGCGCAGATACTTTGGCTTATCCAGATACCAAGAGGGTTTCAATTGCGCGCGCACTAGTTTCTGAACCAAAGATTTTAATGCTCGATGAACCAGCAGGTGGACTTGGCCCACAAGATATTGAGTGGATGAATAACTTAATTCGTAACTTAACTGCGACCATGTCAATACTAATTGTGGAACATCATATGGATGTTGTTATGAGCGTCTGCGATCGTTTGTACGTTTTAAACTTCGGTGAAGTAATTGCAAGCGGTGCGGCTGAAACAGTTCGTCGCGATCCTGCCGTGATTGCTGCCTACCTCGGAACTGGGGTGGCTTAATGTTAAGAATTAAAAATTTGGTAGTTGATCATGGAGCAATCCGGGCACTTCACGGAGTCTCTATCTCAATCGAGAAGGGGCAATTGGCTGCAGTAATCGGGGCAAATGGCGCAGGAAAGACGACGTTATTGCGCACCCTGTCTGGGCTAAATAAAGCATCGGATGGAAGTGCAACTTGGGGTGACCTTAATATTTTGCATTCAAAACCCGAGTCATTAGTGCGACATGGAATTTCACACGTCAGCGAAGGAAAGTCTGTTATCCCGGAGTTAACCGTTGCGGAGAATTTAGATTTAGGTGCGCTCTGGCGCCGCAATCGTAAAGAGGCCGCACAATCTAAGAGAGAAGTAGTAGAACTCTTTCCGCGTTTAGGTGAGCGACTGTCACAACGCGCTGATTCACTTTCTGGCGGTGAACGGCAGATGTTGGCGATCGGTCGATCAATGATGTCCAAGCCACAGCTACTTTTATTGGATGAACCTTCACTAGGCCTGGCACCACTTGTAATTGAACAAATCTTCCAATCTATTCGTGATCTAACTACCGCAATGGGGTTAACAGTTTTATTGGTAGAACAGAATGCGATGGGGGCTCTCAAGATTGCTGATATCGGCATTGTGTTAAATCTTGGCTCTATCGCCGCGTCAGGTAGCGCAGCTGCGCTTAGAGATGATCCCGCAGTGCGCGCTGCTTATTTGGGGTTCTAACTATGTTTGAATTTGTAAATACGCTGCTGATCGGCATCACTGCCGGTTCAATTTATTCACTTATGGCGATTGCAATCGTGTTGGTATGGCGCAGTACGCGCGTAGTTAACTTTGCCGCGGGTGGAATCGCTTTAGCATCAACTTTTGTCGGTGCAACGATTCTAGAAACAACTGGCTCGTTTTGGATCGCCCTGCCTGTTGCAATGTTGGCTGGTGCGGCGCTTTCAGCTTTCATTGAGTACTTCTTTTTACGTCCGCTTCTTCACCGCTCTGGTGAGAGGACTCAGGAGATTTTCTTACCGATTATTGCAACACTGGGAATACTCGGTGTTATGAAAGCACTTCTCCATTTTATTTACGGGGAAAAAATTGGCGTAATCTCTCCACCTCTTTCTGACAAGGGATTTATCGTCTCGGGTGAAAGTATCGCCCTTTCTCCACTGCGCCTAATGATTCTTGGGATAGTGCTAGTCCTGATGATCGGGTTAACTCTGATTTTCCAACGGACAAATTTAGGACTTTCTTTACGAGCAGCATCGTTTGCACCAGAAATTTCAAGGCTATCCGGAATTCGAGTCGACTTGATTCGCACATTAGGTTGGGCAATCTCCGGCGCTGCAGGCGCGACCGCTGGAATCTTGCAGACTGTAAACGGTTCTGGTTCTGTCACACCCGAAGCATTTGAATTTAGTCTGCTCTTAGTGTTTGGGTTTGTCGCTGCAGTAATCGGTGGAATCGAAAGTTTAATTGGAGCGGTGATTGGCGGATTAACTCTCGGAATTATCTTGGCGATTATCTTGATGTATGTAGGTGGATCTCTAGTTTTCTTCTCCGCATTCTTAATTTTGATTCTAGTTTTGTTGTTAAGACCGCACGGAATCATTGGAGTAAAAGGTGGTCGCCGTGCATAGCCGTCAAATTACAAATAAGCATCGCTTCATTGGCTTTGTGCTAATTGGTTTGGTTGTTTATATCTTGAGCAATATCGTGGATGAGTGGCGGGCTTACCAAGGCGCAACTGTTGCAGTCTTCGTAGTTGCAATTGCATCAATAATTTTATTAACCGGCTACTCGGGGCAAATATCTCTTGGTCACGGCGCACTCCTTGCAGTCGGTGCTTACACCGCCGCCCTCACGCAAATCTATTTTGGCGCGCCAATTTGGATCTGTTTTGCAGCAGCAGTTTTAGCAACAGCGCTCTTTGGCGCAATTCTTGGAGCGGCAGCTGCGCGTTTATCTGGTCCATATTTAGCTGGAACAACTTTGGCGCTAGCCGTTGGACTACCTTCGATTGCAAATCAATTTTCGATTTTAGGTGGCGAGCAAGGAATTTCATTTGATGCAGGATGGCCGCCGCTCTCCTTTGGTGAAAGTTTTACTCAATATAAATGGTTCCTTTGGATTGCAACTCTGGCAGCGCTAATTTCCATGTGGTGGGTGCAAAATATTCTGCGATCACGCTACGGTCGCTCCTGGCTAGCCGTGAAAAGCAATGAAGTCGCTGCCGAAATCGCTGGAATCAATCTGGGGCGCACCAAGGTCTTGGCCTTCACCGTGAGTGCGGGAATAGCCGGCCTGGCTGGGGCGTTGTTGGCGATGACCATGAATAACGTCTCGCCGAGCGCATTTCCGCTCGCCCTCTCCTTTTTTATCGCCACTGGAGCGGTCCTCGCTGGCGTAAACACCCTCGGAGGCGTCATTATTGGTTCTGTAGCACTGGTAGCGATACCTCTGATTGCCTCGTCGATCTCAGATCGATGGAGCGGGTCCGAGAGTCTGGCCACGGTGTTGCCAGATTTCATCGTGAGCGCGCTTTTGATCTTGACGGTCTTCTTAGCCCCGAAAGGTCCGATCGAAAAGTTGCGGTCGCGTCACAGTAAGTAGATGTAAAGCGCTCGTATGATAACGGGCACTAAGCAGTACAGATCTACCCCGTTATACCCCTCGATGGAAGGAAAAATATGATCAGAACGACTCGTCGGAAGTTTCTCGTAGCTTCCGCGGTGATGGCTACAACAGCGCTCTCACTCTCTGTTATGCCGGCACAGGCTGTGTCGCCGCGTTCAGAAATTGGCGTCACCTCAAGCACAATCAAACTTGGCATCACCTTGCCAATGACAGGCTCAGCCAGCTTCGGCTACAACCAACTACCAGGTGCGATGAAGGCATATTTTGATTATGTCAACGCAAACGGTGGCGTAAATGGTCGCAAGATCAGCCTTGTTGTAAAAAATGATGGTTATCTTCCAAAGCAAGCCATTCAGAACACTCAAGATTTAATTGGTAAAGATAAGGTCCTTGCAGTTATCGGCGCTCTTGGAACAGCAAATAATAAAGCTGTTGCATCTGCCGTAAACCTCGGCCGCCGCGGAATCCCAAGCCTCTTTGTTAACACTGGCTTTAGCGGATTTACTAATCGTAAAACCTATCCAACTTCATCCACCATCTTGCCTTCATACATTATGGAAGCAAAGTTGATGGGTAAATATGTAAACGAAACTTACCCAGGTAAGAAAGTTTGTCTGTTGTATCAGGATGATGACTTTGGCGATGACGCTCTTGTCGGCTTCGGTAAGGATTACGGCAACTTAGTATTCGCAGAAACCGTTGCTTACCCATCACTATCTCAAGGTGTGGCTGGCGTCCCAGAATCATGGATCACTAAGTTCAAAGGCAAGGGATGCGAAGTCCAGGTTGTATTCGGTGTAGCAAGTGCAACCTTGTACACAATCTTGGCCGCTGCAAAGGTGCAATATGCGCCTAAGTGGATCCTTGGTTCTGTCGGTGCAGATATCGGATCAATTAACCCAGCGACAGTTCCTTACATCATTGGCGCAACCTCGATGTCATTTATGCCATCAGTTGTTGATCCAAAGGATGAGTACGTTGAGTTGTTCAAGGATATTAATACTCAGTACAACAAAGGCGCTAAGTTCACTAGCTGGGCACTTATCGGTATGAATACCGCATTTATTGCTGTTCAGGCCCTTCAGTCCGCTGGTAAGAACTTAACTCGTAAATCACTTCTTGCCGCCATTGATAACAATGGAGCGAAATTTGCTAACGCTGGCTTGGTTCCTCTGAACTATTCCAAGACAAGCAACGTCGGTTACAACGGATACTGGTTCGGTACTTTCAACCGTACTGGCGATCTTGTCCCTAACGACACATTCACATACACGCCTTACACCACAGATTCCGGTACTGGCGCTGTTGTGAAATCAACCTATGCTCGTCCAAAGATGCCTGCGAAGGGATTGCCAAACTAATGAGAACTACATCGTTTAAATCACGCGCATTCGCGCTAGTTTCAACAACTGCGTTGCTTGCAACGCTGGTAGTTGCAGCACCAGCAAACGCTGCGGCAACTGGTCCAACTTGTGATGGCAAAACGCCAGTACAGACTTGTACCGGAACTACATCTGACGGCGCTGCCTACAAGATGGTTGTCCCTGCAACATTTAATGGCACCGTAACTATCTGGTCACACGGGTTTGGTTCAAACACCTATGTGCCTGGTTACACGTTACCGATTGACTCTTCAGCGCAGTTAGCTCCAAACGGTACTGGTGACAACGGCGGAAACGCTGAACTCATTAAGTACCTAACTGATAAGGGCGTTGCTGTGATGGGTTCTGGTTTCAGCACTCAGGCATGGAACCTTGATGAAGCGCTAAAGACAAACGCTGAATTAGTTGGTGTCTTTAAGACAAAGTTCACAACAACTAAGAAGGTTGTTGCTTGGGGTTACTCAATGGGTGGCGGAATTACTCAGGCATTTGCCGAGAAGAACCCAGAGCTACTTGCTTCAGCTGCGGTTATGAACCCCGTTGATGCATTTAACTCACAGACCAAGTACTTCATTGATATGTTGTGGCTACTTAAAACTTGGTTTGATCCATCAATTAAGTTAACTGGTTATGCCCCAGGACTTGCTGGTGATCTGCAGATGCTGGGAGACGGCGCTAAATACGCTGCATTGCTCGGTGCTCTTAAGGCCGGCGTTGCAACAGGTGCTTGGCCAACAACTTCAAGTACATCAGCAAAAGCACTTGCGGCTAAGGGAATTCCATCACGCAGTGCGCTCTTGATGATCGGTCTTTTGTCCGGTGTCAGCACCCAGAGCACATCCTTTGACAGCATCTCAACTCCTGGTGGCGCAGCTGTTACTGCATGGCCATTGGCATATGCACCAGCACTTGCCGTTCTAGAAAACATCGCCGGTATGTTGAATTATGCACTTGCCGGTGCACGCGATCTGGAAACGAAGATGGGTGGAGTTTGGGCGGATACTCAGAAGACTGATTACGCAAAGCAGTTAAGCGATGAAGATCGCACTGTCTTTAACGCAGGTCTTGGTGGTAACGCATCAATCGCTGGAATGTTGTCGACACTTGTCGCTGCAAATCCAGATGCACCACGCATCAAGGGTGATGCTGCTGCGCTGGCAAAGGCTGCTGCTGCCTATAATCACACTGGCAAGATCAAAGTCCCAACAGTGATGATGATCGGTCAGCACGATCCAATCGAGCCAGCCGGAATCATTCAGCGCTACTCTGATTTGTATGAGGAAGACTTTGCTGCCGCAAAGGCTGCTGCTAAGAAAGCCGCTCAAAAGAGCGGTGCATACGCAGCACCAGTGCGTAAGTTGCAAGTTCTTTGGAGCGTAACTCCTAAGACTTGGTCAAAGTTCAATGCTGACGGAACACCAGTGTCAATAGCAAATACACCAGGTGCCGGTCACACCAACTTCACTATGGCTCAATACAAGCTCGTAATCGATACTGCAATTTCTGCAGCCGAGAACGGTAACTTGCCTTGGTCTGGTTTACAGCTATCAAAGGTCCGCAAGGCAAAAGGCCTTGTTATCGACCGCGATACTTTGTATCCATGGATGAAGTACTACAGCAAATAATTAATTAGCTGTAGAAAAGATCCTACAAAACAGGGGTCGCGCTAGAGCGCGGCCCCTGTTTTATTTCTATCAGACGTTAACTAGTACCCTTAAGCCTTATGAAGATTGCATCAGCGCAAGAGATGTTCGATCTCGGTAAAAGAATTGGTGCGCAACTTCGCGCCGGAGATCTCATACTTTTAAATGGCCCACTTGGCGCTGGCAAAACTGTGCTGGTGCAAGGCATTGGATCAGCCCTTGGCTTTACTGAGGTTACTTCACCTACCTTTGTGATCTCGCGTATCCATAAAGGGCCGTTGTCCTTAATCCACGTTGATACCTATCGTTTACTGGAAGGTGGCAAAGCCGCGCTTTATCTGGATGATTTAGATCTAGATACCGCACGTGAAAGTGCCGTGACAGTTATCGAGTGGGGTGGCGCAGAATCTGCGCGGTTATCTGATGAGCGATTGGAAATTGATATCGATCGCACCGATGAAGAGCGAGTAGTTTCGTGGTGCGGCATCGGCCCACGCTGGGCGGAATTAAAGCTATGACGATTTCACTTGCGATAGATACTGCGACATCGCGCACTATTGTTGGGATTATTGAAGGCGACAAAGTTTTATTTGAAGAATTTCACGAAGGTGCAACCGAACATGGTTTTGCGATCACCGAACTAGTGATCAAAGCTTTAGAAATCTGCCCCAAACCCGATCAAGTAGTTGTTGGTATGGGGCCTGGTCCGTTTACCGGTCTTCGAGTTGGAATTTCAGTTGCGCAAGCCTTTGCGCTAGCTCGCGAGATTCCAGTCATTGGCGTTTGCTCACTCGATGCGATTTCGATTGACCAAAGTGAATACACAGTGGCGATCGATGCGCGACGTAAAGAAATTTACTGGGCAAGATACAAAGGCGGCGTTCGAGTTTCAGGACCAGCAGTTAGCAAGCCATCAGAAGTAGATAACTTCATAATTGATCAGTATCCCAATTTACAAAAGTTAGTTGAGTTAAGTACTTTGCAGAGTGTTACTCAACCAATGTATCTGCGCCGCCCTGATGCGGTGCCGACGGCGGAGCGCACATGATTTCCTACCGCGCTGCAATTCAACTTGATCTTCCGGTCTTAGTTTCTATGGAGCGAGTTCTCTTCGCGGATTCACCATGGTCGATGGGGCAATTTAAAGAAGAATTTAAAGGCGTACCAAATTCACGCCATTTCTTAGTTGCCACAAACGATGAAGATCAGATCGTGGGATACGCCGGCGTATTGGTTGTGGCACCTGGCGTAGAAGCAGATGTTTTAACCGTTGGCGTTCTTCCGGAATATGCGCGCCAGGGCATTGCCACTTACTTTATGAAGGCTCTGGAAGATTGGTCGCTTTCAAAGCAAGCCCCAGCGATGATGCTGGAAGTGGGTACGGACAACACAGTTGCGATCTCGTTATACGAAAAGTTGGGCTATGAAAATATCTCAACTCGCAAAGGGTATTACGGACCTGGATTAGATGCCTTTGTAATGCGTAAGGAGCTCAAGTGATGAGCGCGCCAATTGTTTTAGGAATTGAAACTTCTTGCGATGAGACTGCAATTGGGATCGTGCGTGGACGGAAGTTGTTGGCCAATGTCATTGCCTCAAGTGTTGAAGAACATGCGCGCTTTGGGGGAGTTGTTCCTGAAATCGCAAGCCGTGCACATCTGGAAGCGATGTTACCAAGTATTGATAAAGCAGTACGTGATGCTGGTATTTCATTAAAAGATATTGACGCAGTTGCTGTGACTGCAGGCCCGGGATTGGTTGGCGCACTTTTAGTTGGCGTTGCATCAGCAAGTGGTTTAGCTCTGGGACTTGGCAAACCTTTATACGGAGTAAACCATTTAGCTGCGCACATCAGCGTTGATTACTTAACTCACGATCTGCCAACTGATCCAACAATTGCACTTTTGGTAAGCGGCGGACATTCATCGCTATTACAGGTAGATGACATTACCTCCACGATTACCAAACTTGGTGCAACGATGGATGATGCTGCAGGTGAAGCTTTCGATAAAATCGCTCGTGTGATGGGGCTCGGCTTTCCGGGTGGCCCAGCAATTGATATCACCGCGCAATCTGGTTCGCCCACCGCGATTGATTTTCCACGCGGATTAACAACTAGCAATGATTGGGCAACGCGACCTTACGATTTTTCATTCTCTGGTTTAAAAACTGCGGTTGCTAGATATCTTGAAAGCACTCCAAATTATGCAAAGGCTGACGTCGCCGCATCTTTCCAAGAATCAATCGTTGATGTGCTTCTGCAAAAATCGCTGGCGGCCTGCAAGGCAACCGGAATCGATTCGCTAGTAATTGCTGGTGGTGTAGCTGCTAATTCCAGACTTCGATATCTAGCCGAGCAGCGCTGTGAAAAAGCAGGGGTGCGCCTGCGGATCCCAAGTCCAGCGCTCTGCACCGATAACGGGGCAATGGTCGCCGCCTTGGGCTCACTAATGGTGGCTGCGGGCCGTAAACCAGGCCCACAGGCCTTTGACGCCGATTCTGGCCTCCAAGTTGAGCGAGTGGCCCTCTAGAACTACTGTTAGCACTCTCAGCCACACACTGCTAATTGAAGGAGAAAAAACCATGGCAGTAGCCATCAAGCCACTCGAAGATCGCATCGTAGTTAAAGCCTCAGAGGCTGAAACAACAACAGCATCAGGACTCGTAATTCCTGACACTGCAAAAGAGAAGCCACAGGAAGGCACAGTTGTTGCCGTAGGTCCTGGTCGTTTCGATGACGGCGTTCGTGTTCCTATGGATGTCAAGGTCGGCGACGTTGTTCTCTACAGCAAGTACGGCGGAACTGAAGTTAAGTACAACAATGAGGAGTACCTCGTACTTTCAGCCCGTGACATTCTCGCTGTAATCGAGAAGTAGTAATGGGAAAAATTCTTGAATTCGACGAGCAAGCTCGTCGCGCAATGGAGCGTGGAGTAAATATCCTCGCTGACACCGTGAAGGTAACGCTCGGCCCTAAGGGTCGTAACGTAGTTATCTCAAAGTCATTTGGTGCGCCAACGATTACAAACGACGGTGTAACAATTGCAAAAGAGATTGAACTTTCAGATCCAGCCGAAAATATGGGCGCACAGCTCGTAAAGGAAGTTGCCACAAAGACCAATGATGTTGCCGGTGACGGAACAACAACAGCAACTGTTCTTGCCCAAGCAATGGTTAAAGAAGGTTTACGTAACCTCGCCGCTGGCGCACAGCCAATGGATCTAAAGCAGGGAATTGAAGCTGCGGTTATCGCGATCTCTGCACGTTTGGCCGAAAATGCAACTGTCGTAAAAGATAAAGCGCAGATTGCAGATGTTGCAACCATTTCCGCCCAAGATCGTGCAATTGGCGAACTCATCGCCGAGGCGATGGATAAGGTCGGCAAAGATGGAGTAATTACTGTTGAAGAAGCATCAACTACAGCGCTCGAACTTGAGTTCACTGAAGGTATGCAATTTGATAAGGGTTACATCTCTCCATATTTCGTAACTGACCAAGATCGTATGGAAGCAATCCTCGAGGATGCGTTCGTGCTTATCTCAGGCAACAAGATCTCTGCGCTCGCAGAGTTGCTGCCGGTACTTGAAAAAGTTGCGCAAGCAAATAAGCCACTTTTGATCATCGCCGAAGATGTTGAGGGTGAAGCACTTTCAACTTTGGTCGTAAACCGTATGCGTGGAGTATTTACATCTGCAGCAGTTAAAGCCCCTGGCTTTGGTGATCGTCGCAAGGCAATGTTGCAAGACATTGCAATCTTGACCGGCGGCACAGTGATCTCTGCTGAAGTTGGTATGAAACTTGATCAGGTAACTATTGAAGATCTCGGCAAAGCTCGTCGCATCGTTATCTCTAAGGATGCAACAACGATCGTTGATGGAGCAGGGGATAAGGCAACTGTTGCCGCCCGTGTTTCTGAGATCCGTAACGAGATTGCAAACACTGACTCTGACTGGGATCGCGAAAAGCTACAAGAGCGCGTTGCCAAACTCGCTGGTGGCGTTTGCGTAATCAAAGTTGGCGCACATACTGAGGTAGAACTTAAAGAGAAGAAGCACCGCCTAGAAGATGCAATTTCTGCGACTCGTGCAGCCGTTGAAGAAGGCATTGTTATTGGCGGAGGCGCAGCACTTGTGCACGCAGCTGATGCTCTCGAAGGTGACCTTGGTTTCACTGGCGACAAGGCTGTTGGCGTTCGCTTAGTTCGCAAAGCTTGCGATGAGCCACTTCGCTGGATCGCTGAAAACGCCGGTCTTGAAGGTTATGTAGTTGTAGCAAAGGTTCGCGCGCTGAAATCTCATGAAGGTTTCAATGCGGCAACTGATGTTTACGGTGATCTTGCAAAAGATGGCGTAATCGATCCAGTTAAGGTGACTCGTTCAGCACTTGCTAACGCTGCCTCAATTGCTGCGATGTTTATTACAACTGAAGCAGTTGTTTACGAGCGTCCCGCAGAAGAAGCTCAAGACGCAGCCGGTGGACATGGCCACAGCCACGGTCCAGGTGGTCACAGCCACTAAGTTTAAAAAATCCCCCGTACTCATTGAGTGCGGGGGATTTCTTATTTCTAATATGTTTTTTCTTATGACGCTTCGTAAATAGTTGGCTCTTCTTTACCGAGCAATACTGCGCGATCATCTTCTGAGAGACCGCCCCAAATTCCGTATGGCTCTTGAACTGCCAAAGCGTGTGCGCGACAAGCTGCGATTACTGGGCAAGCTGCGCAGACCGCTTTTGCAGCGTTCTCGCGATTGCGGCGTCGTGGTCCACGTTCGCCATCTGGATGAAAGAACATCTCGGCAGGGAGTTCGCGGCAAGCGCCTTGGTACTGCCATTCCCAATGATCTGCGATTGGAAGCGGTAGACGTGATAGTTCAGCCATGTTGGTCTCCTTGCTTTGTCGAGTATCCCAACCTTACAACCGCGCCATAGGTTGTTCAAGTATCTAACGCGCCAAAAGTTGTTCGTTTCGCCACACTGTGAGCGTGTTTCAAGTGGTGAGGTGGGCTACTTCACGCCACGATAGGGCCATGGAAGAGCTCTTGACGGTTGCGGCGGTTGCCCGACAAATCGGAGTCGCCCCGGCCACGCTTCGAACCTGGGCTCGGCGCTATGGCCTTGGACCATCTGGACACGAGGCTGGTGAGCACCGCCGTTACTGCGCAAGTGATTTAGCAAAGTTAACTTTGATGCGCCGATTAATTTCAGCAGGGGTCGCTCCGGCTGATGCTGCAGAACAAGCACTTACCCACAAAGGCGAAGTAAAAGTTGAAAAGATCATTAAGTCACTTGAGGTTCGCGAGGATGTAGTCGCAGCAATAGTTAAGGCCGCCAATTCTTTGGATAGAAATTTTGTTGAAACAATCATCCGTAGAGATATTGAAAAATATGGAGTAATTGATAGCTGGCAAGAAGTAATAGTTCCTGTGCTAATTATTGTTGGAGATATTTGGGCTGAAACCGGTGCTGGCATTGAAGTAGAGCACTTACTTTCAGAGATAATTACTGGGATTTTGAGAGAACGTGCCAAGACGATTAAAACACCGTTAAATGCCCGCCCCGTCTTACTAGCATCAGTTGGTGAAGAACTGCATTGCCTTGCGCTACACGCTTTACATGCAGCGTTAGCCGAGGCGAAGATTGAATGCAATTTCATGGGAGCGCGCACGCCTCTGGAAGCCCTCTCTAATGTGGTTGAGCGCAGCGCGCCACCAGCAGTCTTTCTCTGGGCGCAACTACCTAAAAATGGAGACCCAAAATTCTTCCGCGATATTCCAGCTGTTCGACCTTCACCGCGCTTTATCCTCGGTGGACCAGGCTGGGATCGCACTGAGTGTGTAGATGCAGCCTTTGCCGATGATTTAGCGCTGGCTTGTTCAGAAATTAAGCAGGCAATCGGCGCCTAATTCTCAAGTTAGACTAGGGCGCTCAACCACAGTACGGAGGGCTCATGAGCGGCGATAACGACAAAGTCGCGATGCTCGGGCTGACTTATGACGATGTGCTCTTATTGCCAGATGCCTCTGAGGTTGTCCCAAGTGAGGTAAACACTTCAACTTGGTTGACTCGCAATATTTCTTTAGCAGTACCGGTGATCTCATCAGCAATGGATACCGTCACCGAATCCACAATGGCAATTGCAATGGCAAAAGCCGGTGGTATCGGAATCATCCACCGCAACCTGCCAATTGATGAACAAGTAACCCACGTTAAATTAGTTAAGAACGTTGGACTTGCTGGAGCCGCAGTCGGTGTTGGCGATGATGGATTTGCACGTGCCAAAGCTTTGATTGAAGCTGGTGTTGATGTGGTCGTTGTTGATACTGCACACGGTCATCACCGTGCAGTTCTAGATGCGATTGAAAGAATTAAAAAGTTTTCACCAACGACAGATGTTATTGGTGGCAATGTCGCAACTCGCGCTGGTGCGCAGGCTTTGATCAACGCAGGAGCGGATGCGGTAAAAGTTGGCGTGGGCCCAGGTTCAATCTGTACCACCCGAGTCGTTGCCGGCGTCGGCGTTCCGCAGATCACCGCAATTATGGAAGCAAGTAAAGCTTGCAATAAAGCAGGTATTCCCTTGATCGCAGATGGTGGACTGCAATATTCTGGCGACATTGTTAAAGCAATTGTTGCTGGTGCAAATTCGGTAATGCTTGGTTCGCTTTTGGCTGGTTGTGAAGAATCTCCCGGACAACTTGTTGAAATTGATGGACGCAAATACAAGACCTACCGCGGAATGGGTTCACTTGGTGCGATGCAATCTCGCGGAGAACAGAAGTCATATTCCAAAGATCGGTATATGCAAGACGATGTTTTATCTGAGGACAAACTTGTTCCTGAAGGCATTGAAGGAAGAGTTGCATACCGCGGTCCAGTTGCTGATGTAGTTCACCAATTAGTCGGTGGGCTGCGCAGCGGAATGGGTTATGCCGGAGCGCCGGATATTGAAACCCTGCGCCGCGAAGGACGTTTGATTCAAATTACCGCAGCCGGTCTGCAAGAGAGTCACCCGCACGATGTGCTTCACGTAGCCGATGCCCCTAATTACAGTAAGAAGAGCTAAGGAAGGCCACCATGGATATCGAAATTGCACCAGGAAAACGCGCCCGCCAAGCTTTCTCTTTCGATGACATCGCAATTGTCCCAAGTCGCCGCACACGCAACCCCGAAGATGTTTCAACTGCTTGGCAGATCGATGCTTATAAATTTGATATCCCAATGTTGGCAGCGCCGATGGATTCCGTTGTCTCACCAGATACTGCAATTGCAATCGGCAAACTCGGCGGCTTAGGTGTTTTAAATCTAGAAGGCCTTTGGACGCGTTATGACGATCCGCGTATTCCACTTGGTGAAATCGCATCGATGCCCGATAAACACGCCACTCGCCGTATGCAAGAAATTTACAGCGCGCCTATTCGCCCAGAGTTAATTAAAGAGCGCATCAAAATGATTCGCGATGCTGGTGTAACAGTTGCGGCATCCCTTTCCCCCCAACGCACCGCAGAACTGCATAAAGCGGTAATCGATGCCGGCGTTGATATCTTCGTAATTCGCGGCACCACAGTTTCAGCAGAACACGTTGGCAACGACGAATCAGCGCTTAACTTAAAGAAATTTATCTACGAACTAGATGTGCCAGTAATTGTTGGTGGAGTTGCCACGGCAACTGGCGCACTTCACTTAATGCGTGCAGGTGCTGCAGGAGTACTAGTCGGTTTTGGGGGCGGAGCAGCTCACACAACTCGCAAAGTATTAGGAATTGAAGTTCCGATGGCATCGGCAGTCGCTGAAGTTGCTGCAGCGCGACGTGAATACTTGGATGAATCAGGTGGACGTTACGTACACGTTATTGCCGATGGTTCTGTTGGTCGCTCTGGAGATATTGCAAAGGCAATTGCTTGTGGGGCCGATGCGGTAATGATGGGATCACCACTTGCTAAAGCAGTTGAAGCACCTGGACTTGGATGGCACTGGGGATCAGAAGCGCATCACCAAGAGTTGCCACGTGGCGAACGTGTAAATGTTGGCACCGTTGGTTCAATTGAAGAGATTTTACTTGGCCCATCTCATACATCTGATGGTTCTATGAACTTATTCGGCGCACTTCGCCGCGCAATGGCAACATCTGGTTACTCAGATGTGAAAGCTTTCCAGCGCGTAGAAGTCATTATTCACGGGGCTTAATCGATTGAATTCTAAAAACGGAGTCTTAGTCGTTGATTTCGGCGCGCAATATGCCCAACTGATCGCCCGTCGCGTACGCGAAGCAAACGTTTACTCTGAAATTGTTCCTTCACACATTACCGCCGCAGAAGTTACGGCAAAGAACCCGGCAGCAATTGTTCTATCAGGTGGGCCATCCAGTGTTTACGCCGACCGAGCCCCAAAGTTTGATGCTGATATTTTAAAACTCGGAATTCCGGTATTTGGAATTTGTTATGGCTTCCAAGCAATGGCCGCCGCTCTTGGCGGAGTGGTTAGTCAGACCGGTAAGTCAGAGTTCGGTCGCACCGAGATAAAAGCTGAATCAACTTCAAAAATCTTCTCAACTCTTCCGGCAGTGCAAAGTGTTTGGATGTCACATGGTGATGCTGTAACGGAAGCACCTGCAGGATTTACAGTGTGCGCAGTAACTACTGATACACCAATCGCTGCTTTCGAGGATGCCACCGGAAAGATCGCCGGCGTGCAATTTCACCCGGAAGTTCTACATTCAGAACACGGGCAGGCAATACTTAAAAATTGGTTGATAAATATTGCTGGTTGCCAACCAGATTGGACCACTGGCAATATCGCAGAAAATGAAATTGCAAAGGCAAAAACAGTAATTGGCAGCAAGCGCGTTATCTGTGGTTTATCTGGTGGAGTCGATTCAGCGGTTGCGGCAGCGATCATTCAGCGAGCAGTAGGCGCACAACTTACTTGTGTCTTTGTTGATCACGGTTTATTGCGCAGCGGTGAATCTGAGCAAGTACAACGTGATTTTGTAGCAGCCACCGGTATTGATCTAGTTGTGGTCGATGCAGTTGATCAATTCCTCAGCGCACTTGCAGGTGTGACCGACCCAGAAACTAAGCGAAAGATTATTGGCCGCGAATTTATCCGCTCCTTTGAAAAAGCGGCCCGCAATATTGCAGCCGGTGGTGATGTGGAATTCTTAGTACAAGGCACTCTCTATCCCGATGTTGTGGAATCCGGCGGCGGCACAGGAACAGCAAATATTAAGTCACATCACAACGTAGGTGGTCTGCCCGATGATCTGAAATTTACTTTAATAGAACCACTTCGAACGTTATTCAAAGATGAAGTGCGCCAAGTTGGTTTAGAACTTGGTCTGCCGGAAGAAATTGTTTGGCGCCAACCATTTCCGGGTCCTGGTCTTGGTATCCGCATTATTGGTGAAGTCACAAAAGAGCGCCTGGATTTGCTTCGCCACGCAGATTTAATTGCGCGTGAAGAGTTAAAAGCGGCAGGACTTGATCGTCAGATCTGGCAATGCCCAGTTGTATTACTGGCTGATGTGCGCAGCGTTGGCGTGCAAGGCGATGGCCGGACTTACGGCCATCCAATTGTCTTGCGTCCAGTGTCTAGCGAAGATGCAATGACCGCTGATTGGTCGCGCATTCCATATGAGACCTTAGAAAAGATTTCTACTAGAATTACCAATGAAGTACGTGAAGTTAATCGAGTGGTTTTGGATGTAACGTCTAAGCCACCTGGAACCATCGAGTGGGAATGAAATGAACACTCGCAAAAAGATTGAGTGGGAATAATTATGAAAAGATTTGCTGCGCTCTGCGCTATGGCAGTCGCCTGTAGTTCCTTAACTTTTCTTCCGACATCCCAAGCTGAGGAACGCCCGCAAACAGTAGCTGGCTGCACTAAACCAACTTCGAAATTAAGGGTGCCTGACACCGTTAAGCAACCCAAAAGCTTTGACAAAAAACGCGCAACCACGATGACTATCACAACCAATTGCGGCGTGATCACGATTGCCATGAATCCAGCTGCTCCACAAACTGTGACAAATATGTCCGCGCTGGCTCGCGCTAAGTATTTTGATAAAACTTTTTGTCATCGCCTAACCACTGAATTGTTATATGTTCTCCAATGCGGTGATCCATCTGCACAAAAAAATGGCTCACCTGGATCTTGGACTGGCTACAAGGATGAAAATTTACCTAAAGGTAAAGGGGTCACCTATCCAGCGGGCACGGTAGCGATGGCGAACTCTGGTCCAAAGACCAATGGCAGCCAATTCTTCTTGGTCTATAAAGATTCCGCCTTGCCTGCGAAATATTCAATCTGGGGCAAGATCACCAGCGGATTGCCGCTGTTGTTGGAACTTGAAAAAGTTGGAGCTTACGAAGTTGATGAAGCATCAGGCAAGGCTTACTACGCCACTGATGGAATTCCAATTCAGCCAGTTGAAATTAAAACGGTGACAGTTCGTTAATTTGCATTAACGATCTGAAAAGTCAGTCAACCCTAATAGACTCCGCGCCATGGTTGATACAGATGCGCTGCTCGCGGGGCTTAATCCGCAGCAACAGAAAGCTGTAATCCATCAAGGTGCGCCACTCCTAGTTGTTGCTGGTGCAGGCTCTGGAAAAACGCGCGTCTTAACGCGCCGCATCTCCTATTTGATGGCGGCACGCGGGGTGCGGCCATATGAAATCTTGGCGATCACATTTACAAATAAAGCTGCTGGCGAAATGAAAGAACGAGTCACGGATCTTGTTGGGCCAATTGCAAAATCTATGTGGGTTTCAACTTTCCACTCGGCTTGCGTTCGATTGCTGCGTCAAGAAATTGAACGCTTGGGCTACAGCAGCACATTCAGCATCTACGATTCCGCAGATTCGCAGAAGTTGATTTCACGGGTGATGGAGACTTTAAACCTTGATCCCAAACGATATCCGCCCCGCCAATTCCAAGCTTTAATATCTAACGCGAAAAACGAACTCCAGACGCCGTATCAATATCTCTCAGCGGCTCAAAATCAATTTGAAACAATCGTCGCTGATGTCTACACAATGTATGAAAAGCGCCTGCAACAAGCTAACGCGCTAGATTTCGATGATTTGATTATGAAAACTGTTCAGGTACTACAACAATTTCCGGAGACCAAAGCGCGCTTTAGATCACGTTTTCGCCACATCTTGGTTGATGAGTACCAAGATACAAATCATGCCCAATACATGTTAGTTAAAGAGTTGACTGGCACTGAAGGCGATGGTTTCCCTTTAGCCGAACTCTGTGTTGTCGGAGATGCCGACCAATCAATTTACGGATTTCGCGGCGCAACTATTCGGAATATTCTGCAATTTGAAGTTGACTATCCCAATACCGCAACAGTCCTGCTCGAACAAAATTATCGCTCCACCCAAAACATTCTTAACGCCGCTAATGCGGTAATCACACAGAATGAGTCTCGCAAAGAGAAAAACCTTTGGTCTGATGCTGGTTCAGGTGCACCGCTTGTTGGATACGTCGCAGAGTCAGAGTACGACGAAGCTGAATTTGTAAAGGGTGAGATTCGCTCATTGCAAGATTTGGGTCACTCAAATCCTGGAGATACTGCGGTCTTTTATCGCACCAATGCGCAATCACGTATCTTTGAAGAAATCTTTATGCGCGCCGCAATACCTTACAAAGTAGTTGGCGGACTGCGCTTTTATGAACGTAAAGAAGTTAAAGATTTACTGGCTTATTTGCGAGTTCTGGCAAACCCAAACGATGAAGTTTCACTTCGCCGAGTAATCAACTTCCCCAAACGCGGAATTGGTGACCGCGCTCTGGAAGAGGTTGAAATCTTTGGTGATGCACAAGGTATCTCTTTCTGGAATGCGCTTTTACGAGTTTCGGAAGCAACTGCTGTACCGAATAAAGCATCACAATCAATCACACAATTCACGTCCATGCTTACTGCACTGGCTGTCTTGGTTGAAGCCAAGACCAAACCATCTGTAATTATTGAGGCAGTTCTTGAACAGTCAGGGTTGTTGACCGAACTTGAAGCCAGTACTGACCCTCAAGATGAAGTTCGCGTTGAAAACTTAAAGGAACTTGTCTCCGCTTCTATGGAATATGAAGAGCGCCCCTTTGAAGAACTTGGCGAAGATGAAGAAATTTCACTATCTGGATTCCTCGAAAAAGTTTCGCTGGTGGCAGATGCAGATGAGATTCCTGATGGTGAAGATCATGGGGGAGTTGTCACGCTGATGACTTTGCACACCGCAAAAGGTCTGGAATTTCCCACAGTATTTCTCACTGGTATGGAAGACGGAATCTTTCCGCATGCCCGAACACTCGATGATCCAAAGGAAATTGAAGAAGAACGGCGTTTGGCATACGTTGGTTTAACCCGTGCCGAAAAACGTTTATACATTTCCAGAGCTGAGTATCGCTTAACTTTTGGAAGCCCCAAATACAATCCGGGATCACGCTTCTTAGATGAGATTCCAAGTGAATTGATTGAATGGAAAAACGAGACACGATCTAAATCTTCATCCGGTAGTTCTGCAATTCGTAGATCACGAGTTGCTTCTACTGCGCCACCACGTGCAACTGGCAAAAAATCTTCAGCGATGGTTCTCGAAGTTGGACAGCGTGTGTCACATGACACATTCGGACTTGGCACAGTCGTGGCGATCGCTGGCGAAGGCGATAAATCTGAGGCGACGATCAATTTTGGCCAATATGGTGAGAAAAGACTGCTGCTGCGCTACGCGCCTGTGGTGGTTCTGTAACCCACGCCAAGGATTAGGATTACCCCTATCCGCTAGCGCAAAGAAGAGCTAGTAAATCGTCGAAACGGTAATTATCTGTGGATCTCTTTGAATACCAAGCACGTGACCTCTTTGAAAAACATAACGTTCCCGTTCTAGCTGGAGCAGTCGCAACTACCGAAGATGAAGCCTTTAAAGCCGCATCTGCAATGGGCGGAAAAGTTGTAGTCAAAGCGCAGGTGAAAGTTGGCGGACGCGGAAAAGCGGGCGGTGTAAAACTTGCCATTGATGCAAATGATGCCAAAGAGAAAGCCGGCGCAATCCTCGGAATGGATATCAAAGGCCACACAGTTCATCAGGTGATGATCGCGCAAGCTGCGCCAATTGTTGACGAGTACTACATTTCAATTTTATTAGATCGTTCAAACCGCACATTCTTAGTAATGGCATCCGTAGCTGGTGGAATGGATATTGAAGAAGTTGCCCGCACAGCGCCTGAAAAATTGGCGAAAGTTCCAGTGACTGCAGTCGATGGAATTTCCCAAGCGAAGGCGAAAGAAATTATCGCCCAAGCAAAATTTCCGGCAGATATCGCAGACCAAGTCGCGGATGTTCTGGTGAAGCTTTGGGAAACATTCCAATCGGAAGATGCAACTTTGGTAGAAGTGAATCCACTTGTAAAAACTGAAGATGGTCGCATCGTTGCCCTCGATGGAAAAGTTACTCTCGATGAGAACGCTGAATTTCGTCAGCCAGGCCATGCAGCACTTGTTGATCACGCTGCTGCCAACGCGTTAGAAGCAGCTGCGAAAGAAAAGGGTTTGAACTACGTAAAACTCGAGAATGGCCAAGTAGGAATTATCGGTAATGGCGCAGGTTTGGTGATGTCTACCCTCGATGTTGTTGCTTACGCTGGTGAAAAATTTGGCGGAATGCGCCCGGCGAACTTCCTAGATATTGGTGGTGGCGCCTCAGCACAAGTGATGGCTGATGGACTTTCAATTATTTTAGGTGATCCAGATGTTAAGAGCGTATTTGTAAATGTATTCGGTGGAATCACCGCTTGCGATGCGGTCGCAAATGGCATTGTTCAGGCGTTAGAACTACTTGGACCAAAAGCTACAAAGCCGATCGTTGTGCGCCTAGATGGCAATAATGTTTTGGAAGGTCGAGCGATTCTTACTGCAGCAAACCATCCATTGGTTGAGCAAGCGGAAACTATGGATGGAGCAGCATCACGCGCTGCAGAATTGGCGGCTAAGTAATGTCTATCTTTATTAATTCGACAAGCAAAGTAATTGTGCAGGGCATGACTGGTTCTGAAGGAACTAAACACACTCGCCGCATGTTGGCATCAGGTACAAAAGTTGTTGGAGGCGTTACACCCGGCAAGGGAGGTCAGATCGTTGATATAGATGGACATCAACTTCCTGTCTTTAACTCCGTTGCTGAAGCAATGGCTGCAACCGCAGCCAATGTATCGGTTGTTTTCGTTCCACCTAAATTTGCTAAGGCAGCGGTAATCGATGCAATCGATGCCAAGATGCCGCTGGTAGTTGTGATCACCGAAGGAATTCCAGTACACGATTCGGCATACTTCTATGCTTACTCACTGCAAAAGGGAACAACGCAAATTATTGGTCCCAACTGTCCAGGACTAATCAGTCCCGAACAATCAAATGTGGGAATTATTCCTGCGAATATCACAAAGCGTGGTCCGATTGGACTTGTTTCAAAATCTGGAACTCTTACTTATCAGATGATGTATGAGCTTCGCGATATTGGATTCTCAACCGCTGTTGGAATCGGTGGCGACCCAGTGGTCGGAACAACACACATAGATTGTTTAAAAGCATTTCAAGATGATCCTGAAACAACTGCAATCGTAATGATCGGTGAGATTGGTGGAGATGCAGAAGAACGCGCTGCTGCATTTATCGCCGAATACGTCACCAAACCAGTTGTCGGATACGTTGCTGGATTTACCGCTCCTGAAGGAAAGACAATGGGGCACGCAGGTGCAATTGTTTCTGGTTCTTCTGGAACTGCGCAGGCAAAGAAAGATGCGCTCGAAGCAGCTGGCGTAAAAGTGGGGCAGACTCCTAGCGAAACTGCGCGCTTAATGCGCGCCATTCTCGGTCTCTGAGATAGCCCATGTTGCAACGTGTCCTAGCGGTCTCGTTTGCACAAGTCTTACGCACCGTTGCAATACTGCTTTTACCACTCGCTTTTATCTCACTAATTGCGTGGGCGACTGCGGGTAGCGCAACCGGCAATACATCAGATCCAATGCGCGCAGCGATTTGGTTGTGGCTGGGTGCACATCACATTCCATTTTTCTTAAATAGTGAAGCAGCGGGCTATCTTTCTTATCTTCCTATAGGTGCGATGTTGTTACCGTTCTTTGCACTTCGTAGCGGTTTTGGGCGCGCTCTCTCTAAATTACACGGTGATTTCCACAATATCTCTAGCGTTCGGTCGATCTTTGCATCTCAATACGCACTCGTCGTGACCCTGCTTGCTCTGGCCAGCAGATCTCCAAATGTGAGTGCTCAATGGTACTTAGCACCAATATTTTCATTTTTTATCGCTTATCTAGCATCGCTAACTGCAGGATCGCGTTTGCGCATGTCTCAAGCAGTCAGTTATTCCACCCGAGCATTGGCAATTCTTTTTGGATTCTCCTTCATTTTCCTAGCAATTGCTATCTTTATGAATCTATCCACCTTTAAAAATATCGCAATTGTTCTTCAACCCGGTTTCTTTGGGGCTTTTTTACTCTTTGCCATAAATCTTTTTTATCTACCAAATCTAGCGGTATCAGTTCTCGCATATTTCACCGGAACCGGATTCGCAGTTGGTGAAGGAACAATTGTTTCACCATTTATTCACCGTCTGGGTGAAATTCCTGCGCTACCAATTTTGGCGGTCTTGCCGACTTCTTCATCCAAGTGGGCGTTGCTTGCGGTTGTATTCGTCATTGCTCTCGGTGCGCTGATGGCCAGCTGGGCGCTAGCTTCCAGCTCTCGCTCTTTGTTTCAGGCAATCGTGCTGATTGCAATTTCACTTTCAGTACTTGCATATTTGGCCAGCGGTTCATTGATGACTGAAGCTATGAGCGCGGTCGGTGTTTCAATTTGGAAATTAACGCTGTCAATTACTGTTCAAATTGGGCTTGGAATAGCGGCCCTGGTCCTAATTCCTCAAATTAAATTACGGTCGCGCTAATGAAGCAAGCGCGCATTGTTTTACTTGCTTCAGGAAGTGGCTCAATAGCGCAGTCGATAATCGATGCAGTTGCTAATGGATCTTTGGATGCGCAGATAGTTGGGTTGATAAGTGATCAGCCTGAGGCTGAAGTGTTAAAGCGAGCTGCTGTTGCAAAGATTGAGTCATTTCTGATTCCTATGCAGCAAGATCGCAAAAACTGGGATAGAGAATTTGAAGAAAGATTAGGCTCGCTAAAGCCGGATCTTGTTGTGAGTGCAGGATTTATGAAGATTTTATCTAGCGATTGTGTTGCGAAATTCCGCATCGTAAATAGCCATCCCGCCTTGCTGCCGCTCTTTCCCGGAGCGCACGCTGTCCGAGATGCGCTAGCGGCGGGAGCAATCCAGACCGGAACCACAATTCACTGGGTAGATGAAGGTGTGGATACCGGTGAGATCATTGCTCAGGAAAGTGTGGAAATTTCGCCAACCGATACCGAAGACACACTGCACGAACGCATTAAGATTGTCGAACGGCGTCTCTATGTTGCAACGCTGCAGCAACTTCTAACTAATCTCGTGAGGTCCTGATGGCAGATCGCAAACTCATTCGCCGTGCGCTGGTCAGCGTTTACGATAAAGATCGCTTACTCGAACTTGGCGCTGTTCTAAGCAAAGCTGGAATAGAGATTATCTCCACTGGTTCAACGGCTAAAACTTTGCAGGGATCAGGAATCGCGGTTACAGAAGTAAGTCAATACACCGGGTTTCCTGAAATCATGGGTGGTCGCGTGAAAACACTTCATCCAAAGATTCATTCTGGAATATTGGCAGATCAAGATAATTCAGAGCATCTAAAGGCCATTGCAGATCTTGATATTGAGCCCTTTGATTTAGTAATTATCAATCTCTATCCATTTGCCGAAACAATTGCATCGGGCGCCGCATATTCTGAATGCATCGAGCAGATTGATATCGGCGGCCCATCTATGTTGCGTGGTGCCGCAAAGAACCACGGCTCAGTGGCGGTTATTTCCAAAGTTACCCAGTATGACGCGCTATTTGCCGCAATTAGCGCTGGTGGAACCACCCTTGAGGAACGCCGTAATTTTGCCCTTGAAGTTTTTCGCACGACCGCTGAATACGATTTGATGATTGCAAGTTGGTTGGGCACACAAATAAGTATGGATATTCCAGATTGGTTTGGCTTAATTTGGAAGCGGGAATCTTCGCTACGTTATGGAGAAAATCCTCACCAGAACGCTGCTATTTATCGCGGTGGCCCACCCGGAATCGTTAACGCCGTACAAAGCCACGGCAAAGAGATGTCATTTAATAACTACACTGATGCCGATGCTGCTTGGCGAGCAGCTCTTGATCACACCGAACCTTGCGTTGCAATTATTAAACATGCCAATCCTTGTGGAATTGCAACAGGGATAGATATCGCGGCGGCATATTTAGCAGCGCACGCCTGCGACCCAATTTCGGCATTTGGCGGCGTAATTGCGGCAAATCGTAAAGTTACTGTTGCGATGGCGGAACCACTTTCACAAATCTTTACCGAGGTAATCATTGCTCCTGAATATGAACCTGCAGCGCTAGAAATTTTGATGAAAAAACCATCAATTCGTATTTTGACTTGTCCGAATACGAAACTGTCACCGCTAGAAATTCGTCCAGTATCTGGTGGAGTGCTTCTCCAAAATACCGACAAGATTGATGCCGTTGGTGATGATTGCGCAAATTGGAAGCAGGTAACTGGCGAAAAAGTTTCACCACAAGTTTTAGCAGATCTGCAATTTGCTTGGCGCGCAGTCCGCGCAGTTAAAAGCAACGCCATCTTGTTGGCCAAGAATGGTGCCGCAGTCGGAATCGGAATGGGTCAGGTAAATCGAGTTGACTCTGCTCGACTTTCGATAGATCGTGCCGGAGAAAGAGCGAAGCAGAGCGTTGCAGCCAGCGATGCCTTCTTCCCGTTTGCTGATGGTTTACAAATCTTGATCGACGGTGGAGTAACCGCTGTCGTTCAGCCAGGTGGAAGCGTGCGCGATGAAGAAGTGATCGCTGCCGCAAGCGCCGCAGGAATCGCTATGTTCTTTACAGGCACACGACATTTCTCACATGCGTAACTTCGCTTGTCACGAGCGCTTCTAATAGGATCTCGCATATGAGCGCGACAATTCTGGATGGCAAAGCTTTAGCAGCCTCGATTAAGCAGGATCTCTCTGCGCGCGTCAAAGAACTACAGCACAAAGGAGTTACACCTGGCCTAGGAACTATTTTGGTAGGAAATGATCCAGGCTCACTTTCGTATGTGGCCGGGAAACATCGTGACTGCAAGGAAGTAGGAATCAATTCTATTCGCGTTGATTTAAAGGCAGATGCGACTGAATCTGATGTACTGGCAGCGCTAAAAGATTTGAATTCGGCTAAAGAATGTTCAGGCTATATCGTTCAACTCCCGTTGCCACAGGGGATTAATACCCAGAAAGTTTTGGAAGCCATTGATCCTGCAAAAGATGCCGATGGTTTACATCCGCTGAACTTAGGAAGACTTGTAGCTGGTTACAGCGCTCCGCTGCCATGCACTCCGCGCGGCATAGTTGAATTAATTAACCACTACAAAATCCCATTATTTGGCGCAGAAGTCGTGGTGATTGGGCGCGGACTAACCGTTGGTCGTCCGCTCGGATTATTACTCAATCGCAAGCAAGAAAACGCAACCGTGACATTGACCCACACTGGAACAAAAGATTTAGCAGCACACACCAAGCGCGCCGATATAATTGTGGCAGCGATCGGTAGCCCACACTTCTTAAAAGCTGGAGATGTAAAAAGTGGCGCTACTGTTTTAGATGTTGGAATTTCACGTACTGCTTCAGGTCTAGTCGGCGACATTGATCCTGGGGTAATTGAAGTTGCCGCTTTCTTTGCACCAATGCCGGGCGGCGTCGGTCCGATGACTCGCGCGATGTTGTTAACAAACGTGGTCGAAGCTTGCGAAAAATAAATTTGCTTGGGGTGCGGCTTGCCTACCTTACGATTGCCGTGGGCTTTCTAGCAGGGGTGTTTTCGTATGTTCGTCTGGGCTCTATAGCGATCGCAATTGGTATGAGCGTGATCACTCTCGCACATTGGGAGTCTGGGAAAAGTGGCAAAATTGAGCGCTATTTGGCGCTGGGGATTGCATTGGCGCTATTTACGGTGGCAATTTCGCTGCCGCGCGGGTTGTAGAGTTTATCTTGACGTCAAGAGAAAGAGTTATCTATGTCTAAGAAAGTCACCGTTGTAGGTGCAGGATTTTATGGATCAACTACCGCACTTCGTTTAGCCGAATACAACGTCTTCGACACCGTTGTTCTTACAGATATTCTCGAAGGCAAGCCCGAAGGCCTAGCTCTAGATATGAATCAATCGCGTGCAATTGAAGGATTTGAGACAAAGATTGTCGGCGCAACAACAACTGCTGACGGTGCTGGTTATGAAGCAACCGCAAACTCTGATGTAGTTGTAATCACTGCTGGACTTCCGCGCAAGCCCGGTATGAGCCGAATGGATTTAATTGGAGTAAATGCCGGAATCGTTCGCGGTGTAGCCGAAAACATTGCGAAGCATTCTCCAAATGCAGTAATCATCGTGGTCTCAAATCCACTTGATGAAATGACTGCGCTTACTCAGATCGCAACTAATTTTCCAAAGAACCGCGTAATGGGTCAAGCAGGAATGTTAGACACTGCCCGCTTTACTAACTTTGTTGCTGAAAAACTAGCAGTGGAGGTATCTACCGTAAAGACTTTAACCCTCGGCTCTCACGGCGACACAATGGTTCCAGTTCCAAGTCGCTGCACCGTAAATGGAAAGCCGCTTACAGATCTGCTTTCACAAGTAGAAATTGATGAATTAGTAGATCGCACCCGTAATGGCGGCGCCGAAGTTGTTGCGCTGCTTAAAACAGGCTCTGCTTATTACGCACCTTCTGCCGCAGCAGCCCGTATGGCTAAGGCGGTAATCGAAGATTCTGGCGCAGTAATGCCAGTTTGCGCTTGGGTTGATGGCGAATACGGAATTTCTGGCGTATATCTCGGTGTAGAAGCAGAGATTGGTCGTACTGGTGTGAAGAAAGTGGTTGAAACTAAACTCACAGATTCAGAACTTAATGGCTTAAAAGAAGCTGCAGAAGCAGTTCGCGCCAAGCAAGCCGATGTACAAACACTTTAATAACTGACCAAAATAACAAGATCAAGGAACCCAAGGGAAGAAGATATGAGCAAAATCAAGGTAACGGGCACTGTTGTTGAACTAGATGGCGATGAGATGACCCGCATTATGTGGCAGTTCATCAAAGATTCTCTAATCCTTCCTTATCTAGATGTAAACCTTGAGTACTACGACTTAGGCATGGAACATCGCGATGCAACTGATGATCAAGTAACAATTGACTCAGCGCGCGCGATTCAAAAGCACGGTGTTGGCATCAAGTGCGCAACGATCACACCAGATGAAGCGCGCGTTGCAGAATTTGGCCTTAAAAAGATGTGGAAATCTCCTAACGGAACTATCCGTAATATTTTAGGTGGCGTGATTTTCCGCGAACCAATCATTATCTCCAATGTCCCGCGCCTGGTTCCGCATTGGACTAAGCCAATAGTTATCGGCCGTCACGCTTTTGGCGACCAATACCGTGCCGCTGACTTCAAAGTCCCTGGTCCAGGCAAACTAACCATCTCCTTCGTTCCTGAAGATGGTTCTGCACCGATCAACACAGAAGTTTTCAAATTCGAATCTTCCGGTGTAGCCATGGCTATGTATAACGTTGATGATTCGATTCGTGACTTTGCGCGTGCTTCACTCAATTACGGCCTGCTCCGTAAATTTCCGGTTTATCTATCTACAAAGAACACAATTCTTAAAGCATACGATGGTCGCTTTAAAGATATCTTTGAAGAAATTTTCCAAGCTGAATTTAAGACACAATTTGACGCGGCTGGAATTTGGTATGAGCACCGCTTAATCGATGACATGGTTGCTATGTCACTTCGTATGGATGGTGGATACGTTTGGGCTTGTAAGAACTATGACGGCGATGTGCAATCAGATACCGTCGCACAAGGTTATGGCTCACTTGGTTTGATGACGTCAGTACTTATGACTCCAGATGGAAAAATCTGCGAATCAGAGGCGGCACACGGAACAGTGACTCGCCATTATCGCGACCACCAAGCGGGTAAAGCCACTTCGACCAACCCAATTGCATCAATTTTTGCGTGGACTCAAGGCTTAGCCCACCGCGCGAAATTGGATGACAATGCCGAACTAGCAAAGTTCTGCGCAACTCTTGAGCGAGTCTGTATTGAAACTGTTGAATCCGGCAAGATGACTAAAGATCTCGCGCTCCTGATTTCCAAGACTGCACCTTGGCAGACAACTCAAGAGTTTCTTAACTCAATAGATGAAAATCTGAAAGTTGCAATGGCTTAACGATGATTGAAAACCAGCCTGGTGCAATTGCACTTGTTGGTTCTGGTGAGTATTTACCGCAAGCGCAAGCGCTCGAGAGTGAGCTCTTGCGCTTAGCAATTTCAAAAGGCAAGGCAAACACTTTCATTCAAATACCGACTGCCGCCGGTAAGGAGGGAAGGGATAGTTTAGATTTCTGGAAAGCGCGTGGAGCAGATCAGGGAAAACGAATCGGCTGCGAAGTTAAATACCTTCCAGTCCTAACTCGCGAAGATGCGCACAATCCGCAATGGATAGCAGATGTTAAAGATGCCGGCTTAATCTATTTTTCAGGTGGAGATCCAGTTCACTTGGCAGATACTTTCCGCGACACCCCTTTATGGTCGGCAATTCTTTCTGCTTGGAAATCTGGTGCATCACTTGCTGGTTGTTCGGCAGGTGCAATGGCATTTGGAGGAAAAATTATTGGAATTCGCAGGTCGCACATCAGCGAGGGTCTTAACTTATTGCCAGATATTGAAGTGATTCCGCACTACGACAAATTTTTAGGATGGCTTCCTGATCGCGTGAGCGCAGCAATAATTCGCCAAGACGCCGATGCAACACTGATCGGCATAGATGAAGATACCGCCTTAGTTTTTACCGATGTTTGGCGGAAATATGGCCGCGGGAAGGTTCATATATTGCGGGGAGATCTAGAGTTTTCGTAACCAGTAATTAAAAAAATAACCCTCACCAGATCACTGGTGAGGGTTATTTTCTAACTATTACTTTAGGCGCTCTCCGGTTGAAGAGTTAAAGAGGTGTACCGAATCTGCAACAGCAGAAACGGTAATCGTGTCACCTGGCTTCGGTGGGTTCTTTGGATCCCATCGGACAATAACTTGTGCGCCTTCATCACCAGCTTGCGCAAATTTAACTGAAGCATCTGCAGGTCTTCCATAAACGAATGCATCTGCACCGAGTTCTTCAACAACTTCTACTACAACCTTAAATCCGGTTGCTGCAGGTGCAAATCCTTCTGGACGGATACCAACAGTTACAGAGCCACTTGCTGATCCCGGGACATCGATTGCAAGATCACCAAGCATCGCTTTGCCACCACTTACGGGAGCGGATAGCAAGTTCATTGCGGGGGATCCGATGAAGCCAGCAACAAAAGCATTTTCTGGATTATCGTAAAGATTTCGTGGGGTATCTACTTGCTGCAGTAGACCATCTTTTAGAACTGCAACGCGATCGCCCATTGTCATAGCTTCTACTTGGTCGTGAGTTACGTAGACAGTTGTGATTCCTAGGCGACGCTGCAGCGCAGCAATCTGTGTACGAGTTGCAACGCGCAACTTCGCATCAAGGTTAGAAAGTGGTTCATCCATAAGGAAAACCTGTGGCTCGCGAACAATCGCACGACCCATTGCAACGCGTTGACGTTGTCCACCTGAAAGAGCTTTAGGCTTGCGCTCTAGGTATGGTTCAAGATCAAGCAACTTAGCTGCTTCATTAACGCGCTTTTCGCGTTCTTCTTTTGCAACTCCGGCGATCTTTAGGGCGAAGCCCATATTTTCTGCCACAGTCATGTGCGGATAGAGCGCATATGACTGGAAGACCATCGCGATATCGCGATCTTTTGGAGCAACGTTTGTTACGTCGCGGTCTCCAATAAGAATTCGACCTTCGTCAACTTCTTCAAGACCTGCCAACATACGAAGTGATGTTGATTTACCGCAACCTGACGGACCAACAAGAACCAGAAATTCACCGTCATTAACAGTTAGATTTAACTTGTCGACTGCAGGTTTGGTTGTGCCTGGATATGTACGTGTAGCGTTTTCGAATACAACTGATGCCATGTGAGGTACTTCCTTCTCCGGGCAGGTACGTGCCCGACGGTCCAAGGATGAAGGTGCTAGCCGGGTGGCTAGGCTGGCTAAGGGTAATGCAGAAGCGTAGAAGTTGGGAATAGGCGCAGTCCAGGCTGGTTTTTGCGAACCAGGGCTCAGATTAAATGGCAAAAGAAGTAGAATTAGGGGCATTATGGACCCCTACCCGATCGGTTCGTTGCTGGGCGATCTAGCCACTGTAGCCAGCCTTATCTTGCTTGGCTCTCTCTTCGTAGCAGCCGAAATCGCTCTGATCTCTCTACGTGAAAGTCAGATTCGCCAACTCTCGACCAGAGGTAAACGTGGCGCAAAGGTTGCTCACCTGGCTACCAATCCGAATCGATTCTTAGCCGCTGCACAAGTCGGTGTGACTGTCTGTGGGTTTTTATCGGCGGCTCTCGGTGCTGAAAAACTTGGAGTTTACGTTATTCCACAACTTATGGAATTGGGTTTATCAGATGATGTTGCGAATGTAACTTCACTAGTTGGCGTAACGCTAATTATTGCTTATTTCTCACTGGTATTTGGCGAACTTGTGCCGAAACGTTTAGCGCTATTTCGTACGGAAGAGATCGCCCTGTGGAGTTCCGGAGCTATTGATTTAACTGCCAAGTTTTTCCGGCCAGTTATTTGGCTGCTATCTCGATCAACCGACATAGTTGTTCGCGCATTCGGAGTTGATCCAAAAGAACAACGTAGCCAAATGTCCGAAGAAGAGTTACTTGATCTAGTTAGCGGCCATGCTGCACTGACTGCGGAAGAACGCGATATCGTTGAAGAAGTATTTAATGCATCTGAACGCCAAGTGCATGAAGTTATGGTGCCGCGCACTGAAGTAGATTTTATGGATGCTTCGCTAACAGTTGGCAAGGCGATCGCGCTCGCAGTCGATCGAGCACACTCTCGATATCCAGTAGTTCGTGGTTCTACTGACGAAGTTATTGGGTTCATTCACGTTCGCGACTTATTGGATACATCGCTAGTCAGCGCTGGCGGAAAGATTCAAGAATTAGTTCGCAACATAATGTTTTTGCCTGGCACAAAGGGAGTACTTCCTGCGCTGACTGAAATGCGTAACCAACGTCAACACTTAGCCATCGTGCTAGATGAATATGGTGGTACCGATGGCATTGTGACTCTGGAAGATTTAGTGGAGTGCCTAATTGGTGATATCAAGGATGAGTACGACAGTGATGATGAAGAAGTGTCACAACAAGCGCGTACCGGTGATTTTGAAGTAGACGGGTTGATTTCACTCGATGATTTGAGAGACCAAACAGGAATTGATATTCCAGATGGTCCATATGAAACAGCTGGTGGATTTGTTATGCACTTCTTAGGGCGGATTCCAGTTGCCCATGATGTGGTTGGCATAAACGGTATTCGCATCACCGTGTTAACCATGGAAGGTAAGCGCGCAGGGCAGTTACTGATATCGCGTAATTAGCGATCCGTGCGAGAATAACAACATGGCCAAGCGCATCCTTTCTGGCATTCAGCCGACGAGCGACTCCTTCCACCTGGGAAATTATCTGGGTGCGCTTAAGCAATGGGTAGAACTTCAAGAAGGAAATGACGCCTTTTATTGCATTGTAGATTTGCACGCGCTTACTGGAGAAATTGACCCAGCGCTTTTACGAAAGAGAATTTTGTCATCTGCGGCACAGTTAATTGCTCTGGGAATTTCGCCCGATAAATCAACTCTTTTTGTGCAATCACACGTCGCCGAACATAATCAACTCGGTTGGATTATGGAATGTATCGCTGGCTTTGGCGAAGCTAACCGGATGACTCAATTTAAAGATAAGTCCGCTAAAGGCGGCGCAGACTCGGCGCGAGTTGGTTTATTTACATATCCAATGTTGCAAGCGGCTGATATTCTTTTGTATCAAGCACATTATGTGCCGGTCGGCGAAGATCAGCGACAACACATTGAGTTAACAAGAGATTTAGCCACACGCTTTAATACTCGCTTCGGAGAAACCTTCCGAATTCCTGAAGGATACATTCTTAAATCAGGTGCCAAGATTTATGACTTACAGGAGCCAACAAATAAAATGAGTAAATCTTCTGGTTCAGCCGCTGGCGTCCTTGAAATCATGGATACTCCAGAGGCGAATGCAAAGAAGATAAAGAGCGCTACTACTGATGCGGGGCGAGAAGTTAAATTTGATGAAAAAGAAAAGCCAGGAATTAGTAACCTACTGACAATTCATGCCGCGCTCTCAGGTAAGAAAATTGGCGATCTGGAGAATGAATTTGCCGGCAAAGGTTATGGCGATTTCAAAGGCGCTGTTGCTGAAGTCGTGGTGGAATATTTAAGGCCAATCCGAGCCCGCGCCAATGAACTCCTGGAAGATGAGCGCCACCTCGTTCAAATTCTTCACGCAGGCGCTGATAAAGCGCGTACCGTGGCTAGCGCAACTGTTGCGCAAAGCTATAAGAATTTAGGTTTGGTGCTCTAATGAAGCTTCGGTCGGTCATTTCGGTAATTGCGCTGGCAATTGCGGCGACGCTAACCAGCCCCACATCGGCTAGCGCTGCAAGCAAGATATGCGTTGCATATGACACTGGTGGGCTGGGAGATCGTTCTTTTAACGATGCCACATTGGCTGGAGTTAAGACAGCACAAGCTCAATTTACATTTACCTTTGAAGGCGTCGTAACAGATGGCACTTCCGCCGATCGAATCAAGCGCTTACGCAGCCTGACATCCAAGAATTGCTCAGTAATAATCGCTGTAGGTGCCGAGTACAGAACAGCGTTAACTCTGTTATCCAATGAATTTCCAAATACCCAATTTGCAATAATCGGTGACGCTTCAATTGCCTCACTTAACGTGACCTCAATTGTATTTGCAGATGCGCAAGGTGCCTTCTTGGCAGGCTTTAGCGCCGCCCTGACGACCAAGTCTGGAAAAGTTGGGATGGTAACCACACCATCATCTGCCGAGATTTATCAGAATGGCTTTTTAGCCGGAGTTATCGCGTCTAAAAAGAAAGTTCGTACTTTCGTTAATTACACGGCTACAGATTTAGATCTCGCGACTACCTCTTTAATTAAAATTGGCGTTGACGTCATTTACACCGCAACTTCAGGTTCAGCCGATAAAGCTTTTGACGCTATCGTGAAAGCAAATACCGCGAAGAATCGTAAGAAGACTGCTAGTGATGTTTACTTGATTCTCACCGAACCAGATTTGTATTTAACAATTACTCCGAATACCACGAAGTACTTAATCGCGTCGGTTGTTAAGCGAGTTGATATTGCGGTTGGAGATGTTATCGGTGCCGCTATAAACAACAGCCAGATCTCTGATGTACTTGATGCTGAGCTCGGGATTTACGGCCGGCGCTACACAATTTCTGAAAAAGGAATTGAAATTGTTCTAAAATCAAAAGCGTTAGGGACGCAGGCTGCAGCCATAAATGCCGCAGCGATTGCAGCAAATGCTCGTTGATTGGGAGCTACTAAAATCGCATGCAATTACTGCGATGAAACAAGCCTATGCGCCTTACTCTAAATTTCCCGTTGGGGTTGCGGCACTTGTTGACGATGGCCGCATAATTTCAGGCTGTAACGTAGAAAATGCGAGTTATGGCCTCACTTTATGCGCCGAATGCGGACTGGTTTCAACTCTGATTAATACCGGAGGCGGAAGATTAATCGCATTTACTTGTGTTGATATCGCTGGAAATTATTTAATGCCGTGCGGACGGTGTCGCCAACTCTTACAAGAACACGGCGGTTCAAATCTACAGTTAATGACGGATACCGGCACCAAATCACTATCAGAGCTTTTACCTTGGGCATTTGGTCCTGAAGAGATTGAAAAGCGTCTTGACTAATCACAGCAAATCAGGGATTGAGCTATTTGCTGCTGTTGAAATCATCGCAGCAAAACGTGATCGTAACGAGTTAAGCGATAAAGAAATTGACTGGACAGTAGATGCCTACACTCGCGGGGTAATTGCAGATGAGCAAATGTCAGCGCTCTTAATGGCCATTCTTCTAAACGGAATGAATTCACGTGAAATTTCTCGTTGGACAAATGCCATGATCAATTCAGGTGAGAGAATGAATTGGTCGGCACTGGATCGACCAACAGCAGATAAGCATTCGACCGGCGGCGTCGGAGATAAAATTACTCTTCCTCTTGCACCACTCGTTGCTGCTTGCGGTGGAGCAGTACCTCAACTTTCCGGTCGCGGGCTGGGGCACACAGGTGGCACCCTAGATAAACTTGAGTCGATTCCTGGCTGGCGCGCATCACTTTCAAATGAGGAGATGCTAAAAGTTTTACAAGAAACTGGTGCCGTAATTTGTGCAGCAGGAGCGGGGTTAGCACCGGCGGATAAAAAGTTATATGCGCTGCGTGATGTGACCGCAACAGTAGAAGCAATACCACTTATCGCATCTTCAATTATGTCTAAGAAGATCGCCGAAGGTACCTCTGCACTAATTCTCGATGTTAAGACAGGAAGCGGAGCATTTATGAGCGATCCTGCTAAAGCGGGAGAACTTGCGCGTACTATGGTGCAACTAGGCCTTGATGCAGGAGTTAAAACGCGCGCACTCGTGACTGCAATGGATGTACCGCTAGGACTCACAGCAGGAAATGCCCTTGAAGTACGCGAATCTATTGAGGTTTTAGCCGGTGGTGGACCTGCCGACGTTGTTGAGTTAACAATTCTTCTGGCGCGAGAAATGATTGATGCCGCCGGAATTGTCGGAAAAGATCCAGCGGATGCGCTTAAGGATGGATCAGCAATGGATCATTGGAAGCGAATGATTGCCGCACAAGGCGGTGACCCAAATGCCAAACTTCCTGTTGCTCAAGAGAAGCACGTAATCATTGCAAATGAATCAGGAATTATGACAAAGATGGATGCCATGAAAATTGGTGTATCAGCTTGGCGCTTAGGCGCAGGCCGTTCAAAGCAAGGTGAAAAAGTTCAAGCAGGTGCTGGAATCGAAATGCATTCAAAGCCTGGTGATTACATCAAAAAAGGTGATGCACTGCTGACTTTACATACAGATGAGCCTGCTAGATTTGATCGTGCGGTTGAAATTTTGACAGGCGCAATTGTTATTGAAGAAAATGGCAAGGTAGATCGTCTGCCGCTAGTTATTGAACGGATTACCGGATGAGTACTCTAAATAAAGTCCCAACGCCAACGCAGATTAAGCATTTGCCGAAGGCTTTGCTACACGACCACTTAGATGGTGGACTTAGACCACAAACCATTATTGATATTGCTAAAGAGATCGGTCACAAACTTCCAAGTAATGATTCCGTCGAACTCGCTGAATGGTTCCGTACATCTTGTGATTCTGGCTCATTAGTACGATATTTAGAAACTTTTTCACACACTGTCGCGGTAATGCAACGTCGTGAAGATATCGTTCGTGTTGCTCGCGAGTGCGCCGTTGATCTGGCGCGCGATGGGGTGGTTTACGCAGAAGTACGAATGGCTCCTGAGTTGTTAACGGAGAAGGGTTTAACTCTATCGGCAGCGATTGAAGCAATTTTGGAAGGTTTTGGCGCTGGTGAGAAAGAGGCTAAAGCTGAAGGAAACATAATTCGCGTTACCTCCTTGCTTTGTGGAATGCGCCAGAATCAACTATCGCAAGAAGTGGCTGAACTAGCTGTTAAATACCGAGAACGTGGCGTGGTTGGCTTTGATATCGCTGGCCCAGAAGATGGCTTCCCACCTAGTGATCAGCTAGATACCTTTGAGTACTTGCGTCGCGAAAATGCGCACTTCACTATTCACGCTGGCGAAGCTTATGGACTTCCTTCAATCTGGGAAGCGATTCAACTCTGCGGCGCCGAACGTTTAGGACATGGTGTTCGCATAATCGACGATATAGATTTAAACCATACCCCACCACGACTTGGTCGACTTGCTGCTTATGTGCGTGACCGACGCATTCCACTTGAGATGTGCCCTTCTTCAAATATCCAAACTGGCGCAGCAGCAAATTTTGCAGATCACCCGATCGGAGATTTAGCAAAATTGCGTTTCCGCGTCACTGTAAATACTGACAACCGCTTAATGTCAGCAACTTCCATGAGCCGTGAAATGACTGAATTAGTCACCGCATTCAATTGGAGTTTTTTAGATTTACAACGCGTGACTATAAATGCGCTAAAGAGTTCCTTTATTCCCTTCGAAGAACGTTTAGCGATTATTGAAACAGTTATAAAGCCTGGTTTTTTAGCAATTTCTGGCGAATAAGTCTTAAACCCCGATTGGGTGCCAGACTGTCTTTGTTTCCATAAAGGCATAAATACGTGTGGGTGAAACTGCACCATCGAAGCTATGAATTCGTTTCAAGTTCTCTGCGCCAGCAACTTTAAGTTCGGTGCGTTTCTTCTTATCAATTCCAGAAATATCGAACCCATCGATATCCATATGCGAGGCCGCCCACGGAGCCAGTTCATCGTGAGATCCAGTCAAAATATTTAATACCCCAGCAGGTAGATCACTCGTTGCCAACACTTCAGCAAAAGTCATCGCTGCAATTGCCGCCGATCCTGGCACTAGCGCTACAACAGAATTTCCCGAGACTATCGCCGGAGCTATCGCATCAATTAACGAGAGAAAACTTTCAGCTGGCGCAACTGCAATGACACCTTGTGGTTCAGGGATAGTGAAGTTGTAATAAGGGCCAGATACTGGGTTTGTAGCGCCAAAAGCTGCCGATAATTTATCGCTCCAGCCGGCATACCAAACCCAACTATCGATTGCGGCGAGAACTTCATCGTGCGCTTTCTTCTGCGTAACTCCGCTAGCAAGAACAATTTCAGACGCGAATTGATCAGCTCGACCTTCCAACATTTCTGCGATTCGATAGAGAATTTGACCACGGTTGTAGGCAGTGGCTTTCGCCCAACCACCCTGAGCAGTGCGGGCGGCAACGACGGCATCACGCAAATCTTTACGCGAAGCAAGTGATGGGTTTGCAACAAAACCATCTTTGCTATTGGTAACTTCATATACTCGTCCAGATTCGCTACGCGGGAAAGCTCCATTTATATACAACTTATAAGTCTTCTTAACTTCCAAGCGTGGTGTGGACTTACTTGCAGAACTCTTCTTAGAAGAAGCCATTTACTTTCCCTCCTTCAAATATGCAGCTAAACCATGTTTGCCGCCTTCGCGACCCCAACCAGATTCTTTGTAACCACCAAACGGAGAGGCAGGATCGAACTTATTAAAGGTATTTGCCCAAACCACACCAGCGCGAAGTTGTTGAGTTGCCCATAAAATTCTTGAGCCCTTCTCGCTCCAGACACCGGCAGATAATCCAAAGGGTGTGTTATTCGCTTTTTCAATTGCCTCTTGTGGAGTGCGGAAAGTGAGAATTGAAAGTACTGGTCCAAAAATCTCTTCACGCGCAATGCGATGGGCTTGAGTTACGCCGGTAAAGATTGTTGGAGCAAACCAGAAACCCTTTGCAGATAAATTACAAGCAGGGCTCCAACGTTCTGCACCTTCTGCTTCTCCAGCGCTTGCTAACTCGTTAATCTTGCTAAGTTGTTCTTGAGAATTTATCGCACCAAGATCAGTGTTCTTATCTAGCGGATCACCCACCCGAATTTTAGCCATTCGTACTTTGAGTTTTTCAATAAGTTCGTCAGCAATTCCTTCTTGCAGGATCAATCGCGACCCAGCGCAACAAACGTGGCCCTGATTGAAAAATATGCCATTAACAATGCCTTCTACAGTCTCATCCAAGGGAGCATCATCGAAGACGATATTGGCACCTTTGCCGCCTAGTTCAAGCGTGGCTTTCTTATTCGTGCCAGCGATCGCACGGGCAATCTTCTTGCCGACATCAGTAGATCCAGTAAATGCGATTTTATGAATGCCAGGATGGTTAACTATGGCTGCGCCCGTTGAACCATCACCAGTAACAATATTTACTACGCCGTCTGGAAGTTCGGCTTGCTGGCAGACTTCAGCAAATAAGAGCGCGGTTAGTGAAGTGGTTTCCGCAGGTTTTAAAACCACGGTGTTACCGGTGGCTAAAGCAGGTGCAACTTTCCAGGCAAGCATCAGCAACGGAAAATTCCAGGGAACAATCTGTCCAGCAACTCCGTGTGGTTGTGGTGATTTACCTAGGCCGGCATAATCTAATTTATCTGCCCAACCTGCGTGATAAAAGAAATGTGCTGCAACTAGTGGAATATCAATATCTCGGGTTTCGCGAATTGGTTTTCCATTATCTAAAGTCTCAAGTACTGCAAATTCACGGGCACGCTCCTGCAGAATTCGCGCAATGCGATACAGATACTTGCCACGTTCTTTGCCCGATAACTTCGACCAAGTTTTGGTGTATGCCTTCTGTGCGGCAGCAACAGCCTTATCAACATCACTTACGCCACCGAGTGAAATCTGACTTAAAACTTCTTCAGTTGCTGGATTTATAGTTGCGAAATGTTTCTTACCTGGAACAAATTTGCCGTCAATAAAGTGGCCATATTTCGCTTTGATATCTACGATCGCACGAGATTCAGGAGCTGGTGCATATTCAAAAGTCATCGCTTTAACCTGTATCTTCTCTCTTAATCAATCGTTACGTAGTTAGGGCTAGCGTAGTAGCCATCGTCCATTTTCATACGTTGCATAAGCAGATCATTGAGCAGAGCGCTAGCCCCAATACGGAAATACTCGGGTGTAAGCCATTCTGGTCCGGCAGTCTCGTTAACGAGCACTAGTTGCTTAATCGCATCCTTAGTATTGCGAATTCCGCCCGCCGGCTTTACTCCAATTCGACGCTGCGTCATCTGATAGAAATCTCTTACCGCCTCCAACATAACTAATACGACCGGCGGGGTAGCAGCAGGAGCAACCTTTCCAGTTGATGTCTTGATGAAATCGGCCCCAGCAAGCATGGCTAGGTAAGACGCTTTTCGGACATTGTCATAAGTAACTAATTCGCCAGTTTCAAAAATTACTTTGAGATGAGCGCGATCTCCACAGACTTCGCGGATTTTTACGATTTCATCAAAGACCAAACCATATTGCCCCGATAGAAATGCACCACGATCAATAACCATATCAATTTCTGCAGCACCTGCATCTATGGCATCTTGGGTATCTTGAATCTTTACCTCCATTGATGCACGACCTGATGGAAAGGCAGTTGAGACTGCAGCAACTGGAACATGTTTTCCACCGATTGCATCTAAGTGCATGCGAGCGATCGAGACCATATCGTTGTAAACACAGATAGCTCCAACGCTTGGTACCGTTGAATCAGTTGGATCAGGGCGTACCGCTTTTGAACATAGCGCACGAACTTTTCCTGCAGTATCAGCACCTTCTAAAGTTGTCAGATCAACCATCGATATTGCGGTATCAATTGCCCAGCGCTTACTTGAGGTTTTAATGCTTCTAGTTGCCAACATCGCGGCGCGAGCATCTGCTCCAACTTGATCTACGCCAGGTAATTGCGCGAGAAAGTGCTTTAGCGAACTTTCTGAACCATCAACGATTCCGTAGAAAGTCATGAGAGTAATTCCATTATCGGCTGGCGAAGTTGATTGAGTAAATCATTTGATGTATCTGCATCTTTGGTTATAACTTCTATGTAGCACTTCATCTTCGCCTCCGTTCCGCTCGGACGCACAATCATACGGATTCCACCATCTATCCACAGCCGCAACCCGTCCGTTGGCGGCAACCCATCTTGCGGCTTAGTTAAATCATCGATTGAAAGAACTGCCCGCCCTGCAATTTCTGTCGGAGGGTTGTTGCGGAGCCTTGTAAGCACTTGCGTTATTTGCGAGACATCGGAGACTCGAATAGATATCTGCTCGGTGCCGTGGAATCCGTGACGAGACCAAACTTCATTTAGTAAGTCCAAAAGAGTTAAGCCTTGTGACTTTAACTCTGTCGCAATCTGTGCAAGAAGTAAGGCAGCAGAAATTCCATCTTTATCATTTACCGTCTCTGAATCAACTGCATACCCAATTGCCTCTTCGTATCCGTAGGCTAGATCTTCGATTTTTGCCAGCCATTTAAATCCAGTTAAAACCTCTTTAAAATCGATTGAATAGTGGGCTGCAATCTTGCGAAGAGCGGAAGAAGAAACTATCGAATTTCCAAAACTTCCGTGGCTGTGAGAGCGGGCAATCCATTCGCCAAAAATTACCCCGAGCTCATCACCACGCAACATTCTCCATCCAACTTTAGGATCGTTGACTGCAGCGGCGCAGCGATCTGCATCCGGATCATTTGCAATTACTAGATCAGCACCAAAGTCCCTTGCTTTTTTTAGCGCCAAGTCAATGGCACCTAGTTCTTCTGGATTGGGGAATGCCACGGTTGGGAAGTCAGGATCTGGTGTGCACTGCTCATCTACCAGGATCAAGGTGGCAAAACCCGCGTGGTTGAATACGCGTTGTGCTGTCTCCGTTCCAACGCCGTGCATCGCGGTATAAACAATTTTTAAATCACCAGGTTTAGGAGCAATGAGCGCGGTTCGGCGCACGTATTCTGAGATCACTTCTTCACCGACAATGGTCCAAGACTTTCCACGTGGGGCGCTGGCCAGAGATGTAATCCCAGCAATTTCTTTGGCAATTAATTTATCGGTCGGAGTAATTATTTGCGAAGCAGCATAATCAATGCCATCTGCGGTTGGACCGATATAAACCTTGTATCCGTTATCTTGTGGGGGATTGTGGCTAGCGGTAACCATTACACCTACATCACATTTAAGTTGATAGGTGGCAAATGCTAAAACTGGAGTTGGAAGCGGTCGCGGCAAGACAAATACCTCAAAACCTGCTCCAGCGAAAATTTCAGCGCTCTCAGTTGTGAAATCCTCAGATCCATAACGGGCATCTCGTCCAATGACAACGCGCTTCATTCCACGCTCTTTCATATAAGCAGAAATACCAGCAGCAGTTCGGCCGACGACGGCGCGATTCATACAAGAAGGCCCTGGTCCGACCGGTCCGCGCAAGCCAGCGGTTCCAAATTGAAGAAATCCAGAGAAATATTTCTTTAGAGTTTCTTCATCATTTGATTCGAGCAGTGCAGTTAATTCGGCGGCGGTTTTTGGGTCTGGATCATCTGTCATCCAGGCTTGCACCTCAGCCTTTAATTCTGCGTTCACTTGTACAGCCTAATGAGATTAAATCAGATTGGGAATTACAGATTTCATAAGAGATCCCATACGAGATGCCGCAGCTTTCCCTGCCGCGATTACTTCCTCGTGATTGAGTTTTTCACCAGTAACGCCTGCCGCAGCGTTAGTTACCAATGAAATTGCTAGCACTTCCGCTCCAAGAGCGTGCGCCGCAATAGCTTCAGGAACTGTAGACATTCCAACTAAATCTGCACCCATCCCGCGCATCATTAAGATTTCCGCTGGCGTTTCATATGTTGGACCGCGCCAATGTACGTAAACGCCTTCCGCTAGGGAAGCATCTGCTTCTTTCACGATCGCACGCAAGCGTTTGCTATATAGATCTGTTAAATCGATAAAAGTTGCACCAACTAGCGGGGTAGCAGCAGTAAGAGAAATATGATCGCGAATCAGTACTGGTTGACCTACTTTGTAAGTGGTGTTAATTCCACCGCAAGCATTTGTTAAAAGTATGACTTTGCAACCGGCTTTAACGGCAGTGCGCACGCCGTGAACCACGGGCTCCATACCTTTTCCCTCATAAAGATGTGTGCGACCTAAAAAGACTAATGCGCGAATAGTCTTGGCACCATCTTTGATTTCATAACTGCGCACTTTGCCTGAATGTCCTTCTACCGCTGGCGGCAAGAATCCAGTCAACTCTTCTGCATTACATTCATATACAGGATCACCAAGTGCATCTACAGCGGTAACCCAACCAGAACCCATAACTAAAGCAATATCGTGAGAAGCAACCCCTGTGCGCTGCGCAATTTCTGCAGCGGCTTGTGCTGCGGCGGCAAGTGGATCAGAGTAGAGAAGTTCAGTTGAAGTCATGCGTCAATAATGTCACAGAGCACGGTGCCGCTCGCCACCGTCTCACCGATCGCTGCTGTGAGATTTGCAATCATGCCAGACCTATGTGCAATCAACGGCTGCTCCATTTTCATAGCTTCTAGAACAATTATCAAATCACCAGCGAGAACAGTTTGCCCAACTTCTACCGCAACTTTTACAACTGTGCCTTGCATTGGGCTAGTTAACCCAGTGCCTCCAGCCCCACCAACTTTAGATTCTTTGGCGCGATGGCGTTTTACAACAGGTTCTGGCGTGTGAATATTAACTTCAAAGCGTTTGCCATTTACTTCTGCAACTAAGTGTTCTGCTGCAACTCGAGTGGTTAGCGGGACAATCGTTGGGGCAAAAGCAGGTATCTCATTCTTAAATTCATTTTCAATATAACTGGTGTAGACCCGAAATTCTTCAGTGAAAGCAGGATCTTGCAAAATTGCACGGTGGAAAGGAATTGCCGTTGCTAATCCATCCACCTCAAATTCAGCTAAAGCGCGCCGAGCACGCTCAATCGCCTCTTTTCGGGTGGCACCAGTAACAATCAATTTTGCGAGAAGCGAATCAAAGTTTCCGCCGATGGTGTCACCGCTCTTAAATCCGGCATCTACACGTACACCTGGACCGGATGGCAAATTCCATTTTGTAATTCTGCCTGGAGCGGGCAGGAATGAACGTCCGGGATCTTCTCCATTAATTCGGAATTCAAGTGAATGGCCACGAATTATCGGATCATCAAAACCGAGACTCTCACCCATAGCAATTCGGAATTGTTCGCGGACTAAATCTATTCCCGCAACTTCTTCGCTAATCGGATGCTCAACTTGTAGACGAGTATTTACTTCGAGAAAAGAGATGGTCCCATCATTTCCAACTAAGAATTCGCAGGTACCAGCGCCGATATAACCCGCTTCTTTCATAATTGCTTTACTTGAACGGTAGAGCTCATCATTTTGCGCATCCGTTAAGAATGGTGCAGGTGCTTCTTCAACCAACTTCTGATGGCGACGTTGCAGAGAACAGTCACGCGTACTTACGACAACGGCGTGACCGTGTTGATCAACTAGAACTTGAGTTTCCACGTGGCGTGGTTTATCAAGATAGCGCTCAACAAAACATTCACCACGACCAAAACCAGCGATCGCTTCACGCACAGCCGATGCAAAAAGTTCGGGAATCTCCTCCATTGTGTGGGCAACTTTTAAGCCGCGACCACCGCCACCAAATGCCGCCTTGATTGCAACGGGCAGACCGTGTTCTTTTGCAAAAGCTGTAACTTCTTCATGCCCAGCAACTGGATCCTTAGTTCCTGCGACCAAGGGCGCACCTACTTTGGCGGCAATTCTGCGAGCAGAGACCTTATCTCCAAGTGCACTAATTGCAGCAGGCGGTGGTCCAATCCAAATTAATCCAGCATCGATCACAGCTTGCGCAAAATCTGCACGTTCAGAGAGGAATCCATAACCAGGATGAATTGCATCCGCACCAGAGTCTTTAGCCACAGCAATTATCTTGGAAATATCTAAATAAGTTTGCGTTGCTGTTGTGCCATTTAGCGAGAAGGCAAAATCTGCGCCCTTAGTATGAATCGCATCGCGATCCTCCTCAGAATAAACGGCAACGCTTTCAATTCCGTGATCGCGACAAGCGCGAATAACGCGAACCGCGATCTCACCCCGATTAGCAATTAAAACGCGTTTCATCGCATCTCCTTAACTTGCGGCCAAGAATAGCCAAGTTGGGACATGGCAGATCTGAAAAACGGCATCGAGATTCCGACAACATTGGTGTAATCGCCTTCAATAACTGGAATAAAGGGCGAACCAAATCCATCTAAAGTAAAACCACCAGCAACGTGGAGTGGCTCTCCGGATGCAATGTAATCATCAATTTCATCGCTACTCATTTTTGAAAATGTAACTTTGGTCGTCACACGATCTGCAATCTCGCGACCTTGCTCTGTATCGATTATGCAGTGGCCTGTATGCAGCAATCCACTTCGACCGCTAATGGCTAACGCACGCTCTCTTGCCACCTCCGGCGAATCTGGCTTGCCAAAGGAGACGCCATCTACATCAAACGTTGAATCACAACCAATAATTATCGCTGGAAAATTGATCTGTTCGCGCACCGTGTGAGCTTTCGTCACCGCCAACGCAATAACCATATCCGCGGGAGTCATAGCGTTAAAGAAATCGGTCTCTTCATCAACCTGGCTAACTCTTACTATTGGCGAAATGCCTGCGCCTTCAAGTAAACGAAGGCGTGAAGTTGATTGTGAAGCCAGAACGATCTGCGGCATTATTTGATTTTTCTCCGTGCGCCAAATGTAATTTGATGGGGCAGCGGTTGGCGTAACTGCGGCAATCCGAAGACACTTCGCTTAATGACAGGCGTTAAATCTTGCATCTGGTGATTTTCCAAAGCTTGACTAATCGCTGATAGCTCTTCTTCACTTGGATTTCCAGTGGTAACAGTAAATTTCATTACAGTGGAATATTTCCGTGCTTGCGCGCAGGCAATGTGTCGCGCTTCGTCTTTAAGGTGCGGAACGCTTTGGTGATGTAAGCACGCGATTGATGTGGCTCAATCACGCTGTCAATGGTCCCGCGCTCTGCAGCAGCGTATGGATTAGATAGAGTTTCGGTGTACTCAGAAACCAATTTAGCGCGTGCTTTCTCAGGATCTTTAGCTTCAGCGATTTCTTTGCGGTAGAGAATGTTTACCGCACCTTGCGCCCCCATCACTGCAATTTCAGCGCTTGGCCACGCGAAGTTAATATCGCTTCCCAAATACTTTGAACCCATAACAATAAAGGCTCCACCATATGCTTTACGTGTAATCAGCGTTACGAGCGGTACGGACGCTTCGGCGTATGCGTAAAGTAGCTTCGCACCACGGCGGATTATGCCGTTCCATTCCTGTTCCGTTCCAGGCAAGAATCCAGGAACATCCACTAATGTCAGAATAGGAATGTTGAACGCATCGCAGAAACGGAGAAAACGAGCCGCTTTCTCGCTCGAGTTGATATCTAAAGTACCGGCTAATTGGGAAGGCTGATTTGCAATAATTCCGATTGATTCACCTTCGATGCGCGCAAAACCAACAATAATATTTGGAGCATACAAAGCGTGGACTTCTAGGAACTCTCCTTCATCGACCAAGGTAGTTATCAAAGTCTTCATGTCATACGGCTGATTAGGGCTATCTGGAATTAATTCATTGAGGGCGGTGTCTGCCGCGCTTTCATCTAAGTTTTGAGTTGGTGGAAGATGAGGGGAACCATCCATATTATTTGATGGAAGATAAGAAAGTAGCGCTTTTACGTAGTCAATCGCATCTGCTTCGCTATCTGCCAAATAGTGCGCGTTTCCAGAGCGAGTGTTGTGGGTAAAAGCGCCACCGAGTTCTTCCATTTCAACATCTTCACCGGTAACCGTCTTAATCACATCTGGTCCAGTAATAAACATATGTGATGTTTCATTGACCATCACTGTGAAGTCGGTAAGAGCAGGTGAATATGCCGAACCACCAGCACACGGCCCCAAGATCAGAGATATTTGTGGAATTACACCTGATGAGCGAGTGTTTAGTCGGAAGATCTTGCCGTATCCATTTAGCGATGCGACGCCTTCTTGAATGCGAGCTCCACCCGAATCATTTATTCCAATTAATGGAATTCCGCTCTTGAGCGCAAATTCGGCGATCTTTACAATTTTTTCAGCGTGTACTTCGCCAAGACTTCCACCCATAACAGTGAAATCTTGTGAGTAGAGGGCAATAGGTCGTCCATCTACAGTCGCAGTACCAATCACTACTCCGTCGCCGTATGGGCGGTTGTTCTCCATTCCAAACTGCGTTGAACGATGACGTGCGAACTCATCAATTTCTGTGAAAGAGTCAGCATCGACCAACAAGTCAATACGTTCGCGGGCGGTCAACTTACCTTTGGCATGTTGCTTCTCTACCGCACGGGCAGAACCACCGTGTATTGCTTCTTCAACACGAAGACGGAGATCTTCAATTTTTCCTGAAGTTGTATGCAGATCTGGGCTCATGGCTCTACGGTACTAGGCGTGGGTACATCAGCGCCAAGAGCGCCACTGGATAAAGCGGTGATCGAATCGCGGTCTTCGCAATACTGGCGAGTAAGCGTGGTTGATCTCACGTCATCTACTCAAATTGATCTCGCAGATTTAGTTAACTCTAGCGCTGCAATAAATGGAGATGTAATCGCTGCAGAATTTCAATCGGCTGGACGCGGCAGATTAGATCGGACTTTTGAAGCAGCACCAGGTAGTGCGCTCTTATTTTCTTTTTTCATAAAACCAAAACGTGTGCGCAGCGATTGGGGATTCATAGCGCATCTCGCGGCGCTGAGTATGCGGGAAGTTATCTCACAGGATATTCCATCGCAAGTGTCCCTGAAATGGCCAAATGATATTTTGATTGGAGATAAAAAAGTTGCTGGCATATTGTCGCAAGCCACTAACGATGGAGTAATTATCGGAATTGGAGTTAATGTTGCCATGACAGCAGAAGAGCTGCCAGTGGAGACAGCAACATCCATAGCACTTATGGGTTCATCTAAATTAGATCGCAATTTATTACTTGCCGATTTTCTAAATCTCTTTGTAGTTAATTTTGAGAAGTGGGATGGGGGAGCTGATTTCATCGATAGGTATAGCGCAGTCTGTGCAACTCTTGGGCGCCAAGTGCAGATTGAGGTTATCGGGCGGGCAAATCGCACCGGGAAGGCGCTAACCATAAATAAAGTTGGAGCGCTAATGCTTGATGATGGCTTTGAAGTTAACGTCGGAGATATTGTTCATCTACGATAGCGATGTGAATGAGCGCTTTCCTACCGTCGGAATAATCGGCGCCGGGCAATTAGCACGAATGACCGTGGCTCCAGCGAGCGCACTGGGCATTAATCTCTTGCTATTTGCACAAGATGAGCAAGATAGCGCGGCACAAATTGCACCACACGTAGTTGGTGATTACCGCGACCTTTCACAATTGTTGGAATTTGCCAAGAAGTGCGATCTCGTAACCTTTGAACATGAACTTGTACCACTTCCCGTAATCAAAGGGTTAGAAGCGGCAGGAGTTAAGGTATTTCCGACTTCAAACTCGTTCCAATACTCTCAAGATAAATCAGCAATGCGCGAAAAGTTAGCCTCGTACCAAGCTCCTAATTGGCGTGTTATCTCAGGTGCAGACCAAGCTTTTGAATTTCCATTTATCGCTAAACGAATATCTGGAGGCTATGACGGAAGGGGCGTCTGGAAAGTAGAAGATAAAGCTTACTTAGAAAAAATCTTGAAGGAGCACCCACAACTTTTAATCGAAGAATTAATCGATTTCGATAGTGAAATTGCTGTGATGGTGGCTCGTTCTGAACATGGTCAGGCGACTTCTTGGGCGCCGACGCAGACGGTGCAGGAAGATGGAATTTGCACATTGACTATCACTCCGGCGCAGGTAATTTCATCTGCAGTTGCTGAGCAGGCGCAGCACTTAGCGCTTTCAATTGCCGAGGAGATTTCTCTGATTGGAGTCATGGCAGTTGAAATGTTTGTTAAGGGAGATCAGCTTTATATAAATGAGTTAGCGATGCGCCCTCATAATTCTGGACATTGGACTATTGAAGGCGCTCGGACGAGTCAATTCGAACAGCATTTACGTGCAATTTTAGATTTACCTCTTGGTGATCCAACGATGACCGCACCTTTTGCGGTTATGGGCAATATTTTAGGTGGAGATAAGACCGATATGTATCGGCCATATCTGCACCTGATGGCTCGAAATCCAGAGTTAAAGTTTCACCAATACAAGAAAGAAGTGCGTAAAGGGCGCAAAATTGGCCATGTCACCGTGATTGGTAAAAACCTTCTAGAATTGACTGAGATAGCTGAACACGCACGCAACTATATGAGCGGAGAAATTGATGAGTGATGTTGCAATCATCATGGGGTCAGATTCTGATTGGCCAGTAATGGAGGAAGCGGCAAAAGTCCTTGATTCGTTTGGAATTACATACACAGCTGAGGTTTTATCAGCGCACCGTATGCCACTTGAGATGGTTGCATTTTCACAAGAAGCAAAAGCAAAAGGATTTAAGGTAATTATTGCTGGGGCTGGCGGCGCAGCGCATCTGCCCGGAATGGTTGCCTCACTCACAACCTTGCCCGTCATTGGGGTTCCGGTTGCGCTAAAGAATCTTGATGGAATGGATTCGCTTCTCTCGATTGTTCAAATGCCAGCCGGAATCCCGGTTGCAACTGTTGGAGTCGGTAACGCAAAAAATGCTGGAATCTTGGCGGCCCGAATTCTTGGGGTATCAGATAGCGCAATTTCCGCAAAAGTTGGCGAAGCGTTAGTTGCAATCAATTCGGAAGCAAAGGAAAAGGGTGCTAATTTAAGCGCCCGCCGTAACCAAAAAACTGGATTTTAATTCGCTAATCTGTGCGGCCAAGTGCGTGTACGCGCCAACCAGCAGCGCGCCATTTTTCGCGATCAAGGGCGTTGCGACCATCAATTAAGAATTTAGATTTAACTAATTGACCAATTACGGAAGGATCAAGTTCTCGGTATTCCTTCCACTCGGTTAAGTGGAGAATCGCATCTGATCCCTTTACGCAATCGGTGACTTTCTCTGCATAATCCAAGTGAGGGAATCGCTTACGTGCAGGTTCGATTCCCTTTGGATCGTGGACAACAACTGTTGCACCGGCGGCTTGAAGCTGGGCGGCGATATCCAGCGCGGGGGAATCACGCACATCATCGCTATCTGGTTTAAAGGTAGCGCCAAGTATTGCAATTTTATATTGCGTTAAATCTTCAGAAAGATCGGCGCGAACTACATCAATTACCCGCTGACGTGCTCTTAAGTTAATCGCATCGATCTCACGCAAAAATTCGAGGGCTTGATCAGCACCAAGTTCTTCGGCACGCGCCATAAAAGCACGGATATCTTTCGGAAGGCAGCCACCACCAAAACCAATGCCTGCCTGCAAGAATCGACTACCAATTCGTGGATCGTAACCAATTGCTTTAGCTAAAACTGTCACGTCACCGCCAGCGGCTTCACAAACTTCGGCCATGGCATTGATAAATGAAATTTTGGTGGCGAGAAATGAATTTGCAGCGACTTTAACAAGTTCTGCAGTGGGAAGATCTGCACGAATCCAAGGTGTGCCAAGATCAATCAGCGGTTTATAAACTTCTTTCAGTATCTCTTCGGCGCGATCATTAACTACTCCGACCACCAAACGATTTGGCGTTAACGTATCCACCACTGCGAAACCTTCGCGCAAGAATTCTGGATTCCAAGCTAAATCAGCCTGAGGGGCAGAAGTCGCCAGAAGTTCACGTAGTGCTTGAGCAGTACCCACTGGAACTGTCGATTTTCCAACAACTAGAGCCCCATCTTTTAAATGTGGTGCGATTGCGGCAATTGCTGATTTTACAAATGTTAAATCAGCAGCCAATCCATCTTTACTTTGTGGTGTGCCAACACAAATAAAGTGAATATCGGCATCAGCGGCTGCTGCAAAATCAGTAGTAAAAGTAAGGCGTCCTGTTTTGATTTCCGAGGCTAAAAGCGTGTCCAGACCTGGTTCGTAAAAGGGGAGCTCACCCTTAGTAAGTAGATCAACTTTGCTCTGATCAGTATCAATTCCAACTACGTCAAACCCTAAGGACGACATGCAAGCTGCATGGGTTGCGCCTAAGTATCCGCAACCGATTACTGAAAGTTTCATAGAGTTAGAGTCTAAGGCAAGTTCTATTTAATCTCGCCGCACGGATTTTCTGCTGCGGTGCGAGTCTTGAATTTATCAACGATTTCAGGCTTAGCAGAGGCAGAACTGCTCGCAGATGGCGATGGCCTTACTTCGTCAACTAACGCGGCATCAGTACGAATGCGATTCCACAAATCTGCACTCAGAGTTTCATCCCAAATTACTACGGAACCGAGTCCCGCAACTCTTCCGTTAGCAGTAGAAAGTGGCACAGTCAAAGTTCGAACATTTCCAGATGAGAGTCCGCGCATTTGTTTGGCTAGGCCCAATAAATCTTCTTTACTTAAATTCTCATCCATCTTGACTGTAGAGATCGCTGCATTCATAAAGTTAACAATCTTTATGGGGTTCAACAAAACGCCAGTACTTGTCGCTTTATTCAATACTGAACTCATAAATTGTTGCTGTCTCTGCATGCGTCCAATGTCTCCACGACCGTCAAAATCGCGAGTTCGCACATATTTAAGCGCTTCAATTCCATCTAGCGTATGTGTTCCCGCGCTCAGAATAAGATGGCTTTTCGGGTCATCTATATCAACTTTTGTACAGACTTCAATGCCACCTAGCGAATTAACAATTCCAGCAAAACCGGCAAAGTTTATTTCTATGTAATGATCAATTTTTAAGTTTGTTGCACCTTCTATGGTTTCAATAAGTAAAGGGGCGCCACCAAATGCAAAAGCCGCGTTTAATTTATTTTGACGCGCAGGTATCTGTGTTTTGCCATTAGTGCTTAGGTGAGCTGGAATAGTCACTAGTGAATCGCGAGGAAAAGAAACTAAATACGCTTTATCTCTATCTTTACTGATATGAACAAGCAGCATGGTGTCTGACCGTCCACCAGCTGCGGTCGCCGTGCTTCCAACGCGCAAAGCTTTCAGTTCGGCCTTTGTTAACCCTTCACGTGTATCTGATCCAACTAAGAGATAATTGAGAGCCTTTGAGGTTTTCTCAGGTCGATCTTCCAATCCTGAGAAAACACTTATTCGAGCGATTTTTCCACTGACTGCTCCAAGTCCGAGCCAAGACACCGATGCAAGAACGACAACACCAACAGAGAGTGATGTAATAATTCTTATCGCTCGCGTCGATTTCACATGCGAACTCTACTTGGGCGATAGCGTGGAGGGGTTATGTCGACATCTATGGGCGAGTTATCTGTCTCACCGGCAATTAGCGTCATCCTTCCAGTCCTAAATGAAGAAGCACATTTAGCTGAATCGGTGACTGCAATCCTTTCTCAGGATTACATCGGCTCTTTTGAAATTATTCTTGCGCTTGGTCCATCACATGATCAGACCAACGTTATTGCAGAGAAATTAGCTGCGCGTGATAGTCGGGTAAAAATAGTGACAAACCCATCTGGAAAAACAGCAGCGGGCCTAAATTTGGCAATTGCAGCATCTGAAAGTCCAGTGATTGTTCGAGTCGATGGCCACGCCAAAATCCCAGATAACTATCTCTCACTTGCAGTGTCGATTTTGCGAGAATCTGGTGCAGTTAACGTTGGTGGAGTAATGGCTGCAGAGGGCGTGACAAAATTTGAAGTCGCCGTCTCTCGCGCTATGCGCAGTCCACTTGGTGTAGGGGCCTCACGTTTTCACACTGGCGGTAATGCTGGAGAGGTAGACACCGTTTATCTAGGAGCATTTCGGCGTGAAGCAATCAACGCTGTTGGTGGATTTGATGAGAGATATACCCGCGCCCAAGATTGGGAGTTAAATCACCGACTTCGCAAAAACGGCGGAAAAATTTATTTTGATCCACGGTTGCAAGTCACATATAGACCACGGCCTAGTATAAGAAAACTTGCAAAACAATATTTTCAATATGGACGTTGGCGCAGAGTGGTTTCCAGAAGCCATCCCGGAACTGTAAATCTACGTTATCTTGCGCCGCCCTTCACGCTTCTTGGAACATTTACTTCAATAATTCTCGGGTTGTTAATTCATCCATTCTTTTTTCTACCAGCAGCCGTTTATGGAGTCTTTCTACTAACTTCATCAATCTTGATTGCGAAATCTGCCCGAGAATTCATTTCATTGCTCGCTATCATCCCTACTATGCATTTTGCTTGGGGCGCAGGCTACGTCTCCTCAACTAAAACGTTGCGCTAAGAAATGGCTCTTTTTAAGCGATTCTCTGTGGCAATGACTGCCGTTTTATCTTTAACTTTATTGCCGCTAACAAATAGCGCAGCTGCAGTACCCACAAATTTTTCATTTACAGGTAGTGGATATGGGCATGGCGTTGGAATGAGCCAGATTGGTGCACGCGCCAAGGCACTTGCTGGCGAATCAGCAACTGCTATCTTGAATTATTACTACAGTGGAACCAAAGTTGAAACGGCGACAGATTCACAGATTTTGCTTATAAACATTGGCCATTTACTAAAGTCGACGAAGCTAAGAAGTGATTCTAGCGGAGCGAAATTACAACTCTTCGCCGGAGCGTTATCAGAGACCCAAAGTGCTGAAGCCGTTTTAACGCTACCGAGCAAAACCACGCTGAATGTAGATTTATCAAGTAGCCATCTAAATATCTCAACTACCCGTGGATCGAAAATCACGCCAATAACCAGCGGAAAATCATTTACGCTCCGCTGGAGCGGCACTCGATATATGGATGGTACGCCAACCGTTGTTTCCGTAACTAATAATGCGTTGGTAACTAAGTATCGCTACGGGCAGATCCAATTTAGAGTTATAAAAGATAAATTACTGGGAAACCGTTTGGAGGTAATTAACTCTGTCAGGTTACAAGATGAATATTTATGGGGGATTGGTGAGGTTCCTTCATCTTGGCCATTCGCTGCGCTGCAAGCGCAAGCGATCGCTTCCCGAACTTACGCTCTGGCGAAATCTTTAAGTATTCGGAGCACTTGTGGCTGTCACTTATACGGGTCTATAAGCGATCAATCCTTCGTTGGATTTTCCAAAGAGAGTGAAGCAATTTATGGAAAGTTCTGGAAGAACGCGGTAGATAGCACTGTTGGTCAGATAATTACTTACGATGGCTTACCGATCACGGCGTATTTTACGTCGTCTACCGGTGGCGTTACTGAAACTTCAGAGCATGCTTGGGGTACTGCAACCCCATACACATTGAGCGTTTCTGATACAGCGAGCGCTGATGTTAAGTTAAATCCAAAATTTGCAACTTGGTCGCGGCAGATCAGCCAAGCGGTTATTGCATCTGCATTTCTTTTGCCCGATGTCGTTTCGTTGCAGGTTCTTTCGCTAAACCCAGTTGGGACGGTTGATCAGATTCAGGCAACTTCGTCTACAGGAGCGACGGCGACACTAACGGGTGAAACTTTTAGAAGCCGAAGCAAATTACCGTCTGCGTGGTTTTCTATAGTTGTTTCGTAATTGCTAGTTGGCGTGAAGTATTGAGTTAAGCCCACCCCAAGTACCTGTGCGCGCTACAACTTCTAAGCAGCCATCCAGTGAGTTACGTCTAAAGAGAAGATCGCTTGCACCTGAAAGCGCACCAGCTTTTACAATTTCACCATCTGGCAGACGTACTTTTGCAGCAGCGGTTACATATGTTCCAGCCTCAATCACACAGTTGTTGCCGAGTGAAATACCAAGACCAGAGTTTGCGCCGAGCAAGCATTTTTCTCCAACAGAGATGACTTCTTTTCCACCTCCGCTTAGGGTGCCCATAATGGAAGCGCCGCCTCCAACATCGCTGCCATCACCGACAACGACACCTGCAGAAATGCGTCCTTCAACCATTGAGGTTCCTAGCGTTCCAGCATTGAAATTAATGAAACCTTCATGCATAACTGTTGTACCCGGTGCTAAGTGCGCACCAAGTCTTACTCGGTCAGCATCTGCAATGCGGACGCCGCTAGGGATTACGTAATCAACCATACGTGGGAACTTGTCTACGCTAAATACTGTGACGTGGCCAAATTTCAGGTGAAGAGCAGCGCGGACTTCATCGAAACCTTCAACAGCGCAAGGACCAGCAGATGTCCAAACAACATTAGTTAATAGTCCAAAAATTCCATCCATCACAGCGCCATGTGGCTTAACTAATCGATGTGAAAGTAAGTGAAGGCGAAGATAAGCATCGGCAGTGTTTTGCGGGGCGCTGGCAAGATCAATTTCAATTGCAACTAACTCACGCTTAACTTTTCTAACTTCATCTACTCCGACGAGAGATGAAAGTGATTTCTCTGGTTGACCGGTTAGCGCGCCAAGTGATGGGTTTGGAAACCAAACATCGAGAACGGTAGTGCCAGATAAAGTGGCAATTCCGTGCCCAGATGCCAGAGCAGAAGGCGTTTGCTTTGATGAAGACATGCGATAAGCCTAACCCCTATTCTTTGGCTCATGCGTATCGCCGTTTATTGCTCTTCCTCACAGACCATTGACCCAAAATATATTGAGTTAGCGCACAGTCTCGGCGCAGGCATAGCAATGCGATCCTGGGAATTGGTCTCAGGCGGTGGACATATATCTGCAATGGGAGCGGTCTCGCGTGGGGCACGTGAATCTGGGGGACGAACAATCGGAGTTATCCCACAACGATTAGTTGATATCGAATTTGCAGATAAAGAATGCGACGAGCTGCACGTTGTTGATTCGATGCGTAACCGAAAGGCAATGATTGAAGATCTATCAGATGCTTTTATCGCACTACCTGGCGGAATCGGCACCTTAGAAGAGCTCTTTGAAATTTGGGTAGGTCGCTTTCTAAAGTTTCATACCAAGCCAGTAATTGTCTTAGACCCATTTGATTTATATGCACCCCTTGCTACTTTGATCGACCACTTAGAAGAACATGGCTTTGTAAAGCCTGGACAACGAGAACTTTTGCATTGGGCCACAAGTATCGACCAAGCTCTCGACATCGCTGCTGGTTCGAAATAGATAATCACTGAATTAGCTATGACTCACAATATAAAGCTCTCCGTAAATCTTCCTTGCGATCGCGTGCGCGCTTGGGAAGCGATCGCGGATTGGGAAGGCCAAGGGCGCTGGATGCTACAAAGCAAAGTTTGGGTTACTTCTGAAATACGTGAAGGAGTTGGAACAACAATTGCTGCATTTACTGGACCCTTCTATAAACGCTATCCGCTCTTTTCAAAACTTGGTTTGTTGGACACAATGATTGTTACAAGTTGGCAACCACCAGCTCGTTGCGATGTTATGCATACAGGCAAATATTTACGCGGCGCCGGAACCTTCGAGTTGGTTGAAATTTCTAGAAATACGACGCGATTTAATTGGTCTGAAGATATTGATTGCTCTCGCCTGCAATTCTTAGTGATATTTCCATTTTTATGGATTGGTGTACGAATATCACTGGCTCGCCTCTCCACATCGCTTCGTCCACCCGAGTAACCTTGCTCCTATGACCGCGCCCTTATCCCTCTCGGACGCCTTGGCGCAGTTACCGGAAGAAGAGCGAATTATTTTGTCGCTGCATTACCTGCGATCACTTCCAAGCCAAGAGATCGCACAAATGCTCGGCGTGCCCGAAAAATCGGTTGTGGCGGTTATGGCATCAGGAAAGGCGCGAATTACCGCTCTACTTGGGCTGGCTTAGGAGCGCCCGCCTCTCCGATTTCATACCTAGCCAGATATACGAGATACTTATCCTCTGCAATTCCCTGCAATACGGGTGGCGCCCATAAAGGCTCACTCATCTTCGGTAGTAAATAGGTAATAAAAGGAGACTTCCCAATGGCAGCCATGAAACCTCGTACCGGTGATGGACCAATGGAAGTAACCAAGGAAGCGCGCTCGCTAGTTATGCGAATTCCACTTGAAGGCGGGGGACGCCTAGTTGTTGAAATGAATCCGCAAGAAGCAAATAACCTCAGCGCCGCCCTCGAAGCCGCTGTGGCTTTAATCAAAAAGTAATTCAATTTAACCCATTTTTTTACCTTCCAACTGCACTTTCTGGGCTGGCACTCGCTAGCCTTTGGCAATCATGACCACTAAGACTGCGCCTAAACCACACTCAAAATTTTCTGCCTCGCTACTCACTCCGATCGAGGTTTCAATCGATGCGCTCGCGGATTCACAGGCGATTGCAATTGGGTTTACCGCCGATTCCAGCACACCCGCAGCTTTTGATTTTCCAGCCAACAGTGCACTCGTAAAAAAGTTAGAAAAATTATTTGATTTAAATTTGCGAGATGAATTGGAATTCTTCTCTGCTACCGGCAAAGCAGGCGAGTTATTTGAAATTCCAGTTTCGGTTGATCAAATGCAAGCCGACCGTATTCTCTTACTTGGGCTCGGAGATGCAACTACTCCTTCGCTTCGCCAAGCTGGTGCGGCGCTGGGACGCAGAGGTCGCGGCAAAGCCACAGTTATCTCATCAATCTGTGTTGCAGGACATGAACAATTAAAGGCTTTTGCCATTTCAGTACAACTTGGTGCATATATATGGACACAAAAAACTGGTGCGGCACAAGAACTACCACAATTTTTATTCGCTACTGAAAAACCAGAGGTAATAAATGATGCCGGAGTTATTGCCAGCGCAATTTCCCGCACCCGAGATTTGATACATACACCTTCAAATATTAAGACTCCACTCTGGATAGCCAATGAGGCAGAGAAAATTGCGGAAGAAAACGGGCTTGAAATTCGAATACTGGCTGGCAAAGAGTTAGCCGAGTTTGGCGGGCTACGTGCGGTTGGAAACTCATCTCCCAACCCCGGGCCTCGTTTTGTAGAAATTACTTACCATCCACGAGGTATGAAAAAAAGCGCTGGGACACTTCCGCATGTGGTAATTGTTGGCAAGGGAATTACTTTTGACACTGGTGGAATTTCATTAAAGCGCCCCTACGACGTAATGATGGCGATGAAATCGGATATGGCAGGATCTGCTGCAGCACTTGGTGCAATCAGCGTACTTTCACATTTTCAACCCCATATACACGTGACCGTATTAATGATGCTGGCAGAAAATGCGCTCTCCGGAACTGCTCAGCGCCCGAGTGATGTCATCACCCAATATGGTGGAAAGACCGTTGAAATATTAGATACTGATGCTGAAGGCAGATTGGTATTAGCGGATGGCATCTCTTATGCAGTTAAGAACCTAAATCCAGATTACATAATTGACATCGCAACCCTTACTGGTGCCGCAACCTTAGGCTTAGGAAGACAGCACGCTGCGATGTATACGCGCGATGAAAGCTTGGCAAGAGATTTTTATGAAGCAGGACAGCGTTCGGGTGATCGAGTCTGGCATATGCCACTAGTTGATGATTATCAAGAAGCGCTAGAAAGTCCGATTGCAGACCTTAGCCACGTTACTGCTAAGAAAAAATTTAGCGCTGGCTCAATTACTGCAGCGCTCTTTTTAGAGCAATTTGCTGGAGAACACACCTGGGTTCACTTTGATATCGCCGGAGTAGCACGCAGCGAAGCCGATTCTGGCGAAAACCCTAAAGGTGGAACTGGCTTTGGGGTCCGACTTCTCATTGAATGGCTAACGACACTCAAATGATGATTGACCCACATACTTATGCAGAAAATTTCCTTCCCGAAGATGAAGTCAAGAGAAATGCGCGCGCTGTTGGCGAGGAAATGGGTGCAACGGATGCCACCACAGGAACAGGTGCATACCTAAAACATTTAGCTCACATTTTATCGGCACAGTCAGTTGTTGAAATAGGAACCGGCTCAGGTGTTGGTGCGCTATGGGTTTTGGAAGGCATGATGGCAAGTGGCACACTCACATCTATTGATAACGAGATGGAACACAGCAATGCCGCAAAGATCGCGCTATTAGATGCAGATATTGCAGCCGCTCGCTTTCGCCTAATCACCAATCCTGCAATGGAAGTAGTTACAAAGTTGACGGATCGCGCATACGACATGGTTATATTCCGTCACGACCCAGAAGATTTACCATTTGCAATAAATGAAGCGCATCGCATTCTGCGTAGTGGTGGAGTATTCGTTATCGATAATTTCTTCGGAGGCGAGAAGGTTTCAGATCCAGCACAGCGCGACCCAAAAACCGTTGCGCTTCGCGAGGCTGGGAAATCACTGAAAAACCAGGTAGACCTTTGGGTGACTTCACTCATACCGGTCGGTGATGGTTTGTTACTTGCTACAAAATTGTAGGAAGATAGGCATATGAGTAATTCACAACCATCAGGTGCGCCTGGCTCAAATGGACCCTGGTGGATACCTGCAACTAAAAATGGGAAATCTAACCTAATCACTCGGTCGAACGCGATCCTCTTAGCCTTTGTCGCTGGGTTGGTTGGTTCTATTTTTGGGGCATCATCATCTGGATCACTCTTTGGACACTCGATAAATATTTCTCGTACATCTGATTCGATCGAACGAGCGCCAGGATCAGTTGCTGATCTTGCAAAACGGGTGATTCCCTCCGTTGTGTCAATTGAAGCGGGTACAAAAAATGGTGGTGCAACCGGTACCGGTTTTGTAATTGAAAGTAATGGTTACATTCTTACCAATAATCACGTAATCGCTGGAGCGGTAACAGGCAAAGGAACAATTAACGTAACCTTAAATAGCGGACAGGAATACACCGCCAAAGTTATCGGTCGAGATTCTTCATACGATTTAGCGGTTCTTAAAATTGCAGTAACTGGATTACCGGCTCTGCAATTTGGAGATAGCGATAAAGTAGCGGTAGGAGATTCGGTTATTGCGATTGGTTCACCGCTTGGACTTTCCGGAACGGTTACATTGGGGATTATTAGCGCAAAGAATCGTGC